>DATGLT010000377.1:0-8809 GCA_035294005.1 Verrucomicrobiia bacterium | reverse complement strand
GATGATGGTCTACAAGTATGTCGTCAAGAACATCGCCCGCAAACACGGCAAGACGGCCTGTTTCATGCCCAAACCCCTCTTTGGCGATAACGGTTCGGGCATGCACACCCACCAGAGCTTGTGGAAAAAAGGCAAACCCTTGTTTGCCGGTAATGAATATGCCGGCCTGTCCAAAATGGCGCTCTATTACGCCGGCGGTCTGCTCAAGCATGCCCGCGCCTTGTGCGCCATTTGCAATCCGACCACTAACAGCTACAAACGGCTGGTGCCTGGCTACGAAGCCCCGGTGAACCTGGCGTACAGCTCGCGCAATCGCTCCGCGGCCATCCGTATCCCGACCTACAGCGAAAATCCCAAGGCCAAGCGCCTGGAATACCGCCCGCCCGACCCGGCAGCCAATCCGTACCTGGCCTTTGCGGCGTTGCTGATGGCGGGGTTGGATGGAATCACCAACAAGATCGAACCAGGTGAACCGCTGGATAAAAACATTTATGAGTTGCCGCCCGAAGAGCTCAAGAAAGTGCCCAACGTGGCAGGAAGCCTGGGTGAAGCGCTCGATTGTCTTGAGAAGGACCACGAGTTCCTGCTCAAGGGCGATGTCTTTACCAGCGATTTCCTGGAGATGTGGATCTCTACCAAACGCAAGGAACACGACGCCTTGCGCCTGCGGCCTCATCCGTATGAGTTCTATCTCTACTACGACGTATAACAGACGAAAACGCGCCCGAAGCGCGTTGGACAGTTAAGATTGTTCAAATTTCCCATAGCTCGTGTGAGCTATGGGCGCTCGGGGGTAAGCGGAGCGACGGCGCGGACGAAAGTCCGCGCCGTTTTCCATTCAGAGCTGCTTTACCGACGCTGCCCGTCGCTAATCGTAGGGTAATGCCGCGCGATAAAAACGGATGCCAGGAGATGGGGGGCGAACGTCTGTGAAGTTGATCGCACCGAGAGTGTTCGTGGTACCTCCCACTACTGTCCACTTCGCGAGGTCCACAGACTGCAAGACGGAATAGACCCCTGGCGGTCCAAGAATGCCAAACTGAAAAGCTCCCACTAATGGCCGCGGCTGAACGATCTGCGGCACCAGAGGGTATGTGTAAACCGAAACGCCCTGGCTTTTTAGGGCCGAGATCGAGTCCGCCAGATTCGCCGCTTCCTGCTCTGACAAAACGATCTGAGCGAGTGGGTTGCCATCCAAAACCAGCCACCCCAGTTCAGCCATGTCCGGCGGCAAAGTCAGGGTCGTCAGTTGATTTCCAGCCAGGAACAGATTCGTCAGGTGGATCAGCCCACGAGGCAGCGTCAGGTTGGTAAGCTGGTTGCCGAGAACGTCAATCAGTTTCAACTGAGAAAGCCCGGGCGGCAATCTAAGATCGTTCAATTGGTTGTATCGCAAGTAGAGCCCCGTCAGGTTCGTAAGCCCCGCCGGAACGCTCAGGCTCGTCAGTTCAGTATTTCCGGAACAGCGGAGAAGCGACAGGCCAGTCAAATCGTTTGGCAAGGCGACATTGGTCAGGTGGTTCTCGCCGATATCCAAATAGCTCAATGCCGCCATGCCTGGAGGCAGGCTGAAGCTTGTCAACCGGTTCGAACGAGCGTGCAGTTCGCTCAATTGGCCCAGGCCCGGCGGAAGAACAAGAGCGGTGAGTTGGTTGAAATCAAGGTCAAGTGAGGCAAGCTTCTTCAACCCTTGAGGCACTGTCACGTTGGTGAGCTGATTGAAAGACACATCAAGGTCGACCAGGTTTGTTAGTGTCCCCGGCAATTCAAATGAGCCAAGCTGGTTTTCGGATACGTCGAGGTTTGTCAGGCTCGTGGAGTCCGGGACCAGCACGGCGGAAGCGAGTTGATTCCCCCTCAAGACGACGGAACACAGATTTGTGAATCCCGATGGCAGCGCAAAATTCGTAAGCGCATTAAAACTGATATCGAAATCCACAAGACTCGCCAGATCCGCAGGCAAGCTGAAGGTCGAGATCTCGTTATTTCCGACATTAAGGTCCTTGAGCGCTGTCAGCCCAGCAGGCAAGCTCAGATGAGATAGATTATTATCTTCAAGGATTAGCGTCACCAAATCGCCGAGGCCCGCGGGCAGCGTGCATGAGGTGAGTGAATTGAGCCCCAAATCCAGGAATTGAAGTCGGGTGAGCTCAGCGGGAACCATAACAGTTCCCAGGCGATTGGAATCAAGATTAAGCCAGACCAGGTTGGTTGCGGCCTCGAGGCCGGTCAAGGTGGCGATATTGCGCTTCTCAGCATCGAGGTTTGTCAGAGCCAAAAGATTCTGGATGGTTAACGGCCCAGTCGGAATTTGGATAGTCCCCCGAATCGCGGCGTTCAAGCCTGGATCCGGTATCGTAACTTCCTGCGCGGTTCCCGAGTAGATTAAAAGACCAAAGGCGATCACTCGAAGCGCGAAACGCAGAAGCCCGGGGGCGTCTCGCACTGGACTGCGGAGCAATACCAGATCCAGCGACGTCCGCCGCTCAGGCATTAGCCCACAATGAATTTCTCGGCTCGGCTTCCCTGACATAAGCTCCCACTCTAGCACGAATTTGCGGTTTATCATCATCGGTCCTCGTTTGACGATTGAAGTGCCTTTTTGTTCCAAATGCCGGGAACAGAATTCGGCGATGATGGAGACATTTCGCACGGTGCAGGCAAGCGAAATCCCGACATTTTGAAAAAGGAGCTCGCACAAGTGTGGCAATGCACTCCATTGCCGAGGATTCCGGCAATCGTATAGTAGTGAACGATATGGTTACGGTGATTAGGAGTGCAAACCTGGTGCAAGCAGAAACGTGTTCCCACTTGCACGAAAGCCGTTGATGGTTGGAACACCGGCGTAAACCTTTGCTCCCGGAGCTGTGAAGAGCATCCGCATCGAATCCCTTGGGCAGTTGGTCGACAAGGCCACCCCAAACAAGCCGGATCGTGCGAGCGGCCGCTATCGCAAGAGTGTGGTCTATCGTGGCGTGTCGGATCCAAAGGCCCCGCTCTTGACCGGATTGGATAGATTGGGCGGAGCGGGTTCGCCCCACAGCAAGAAGCATCTGGAGGGACATTTACTCAGGAACTTCATTCGCTATGCCCGCCCATTCCTACCGCATCCCGAGGGCGACGTATGGCACATCATGGTCGCCGCCGAACACCATGGCTTGCCGACGCGCCTGCTGGATTGGACGCATTCGCCCCTGATTGCGGCCCATTTTGCAACCCTGGACATGACGGCCCACACCGATCGCGCAATTTGGAGGCTGGACTGGAAAAAGGTCCACCGCGGCTTCGGATTCAAGGAGGTAACGTTCCTGCTTGAGGATCTCGCAGGGATGCTGCGCGAGCGAGGTTTCGATGATTCGTGGGGCTTTCTAAACCAGGTCCCCCCCGAAGGCAGGGATTTTGTGTGTCTCTTTGAACCTCCGGCCACCACGGCTAGACTCGAGGCGCAGTCAGGAGCATTTACCCTGGCCTCCTCAAAAGACGAATCGTTAGAGCAGATCCTGGGGCGCGCCGGTTTGGCCGACGCACTTGAACGGTTCGTGATTCCTTCTTCAAAAGTGGGACTGGTGCGGGATCAACTCGATATCTGTGCCGTAGATGAACGCCACCTTTTTCCAGGATTGGATGGGATCGCAGCAGAATTGCGCAGATATTATTCCGGCCAAACCAGCTTGGAGCAGGCCGTAACGGAGATCGAAAACCAGGAATGAGCTCGGATAAAAACACAGATTGTTCATCCGTGCTGAAATCTACCGAGGCGGAAGCAAGCCCAAGCCTCCGATTACGACAGAAATTCCCCTACCCCTGCGGAAACCACGAGCACAGAATTCTGCTTGAATGCTTTCCGGAGTTCCTGCGCGCAATCCCGGATCTTTTGATAGTTTTCCTCCAAGATGACGATTTGAACCGTGTCTTCCTGTTGACCCTGGTAAAACCCATTCGCCCGAATGATCGTGCATCCTTCGAATCCGTGCCTCTCTCTTACGATTCGCTCGATATTGGCATAATCTTCCGATTCGAATCTGCCGGCTTTAGCGGCATCGCTCCTCAGGGCGGACCTGGCGCCAAGAATGATGAGGTATTGAGGTAGCATTGCTTCCAGACTGCAGAATGTCCGTTTAGAGGACAGAGGGTGTCAAGGATCGAGACACCTTACAACGCTTCCGTACTGCAGCGGATGCCGAATTTAGTCGCCACAATAATCTTTGTGTCAACGTCTTCGGCATTTTCTGAACCACCGTCCAAATTCAGAACAGTGGCATCGGGGATGCTACCCACACCTGACCAGATGGGATCCATTCAAAGACCCGTAACCAAGCGGCTCAGGAGAAATCCCACAGGTTGTTCAAATCAGTTGTGTAAATTATCAGCCGCTGATCCATGAGATATTGGAAATGAAAAAACCGAAATTCGAAAAGAACTGTGCCGCCGGCTTAACGCTGGTCGAAGTACTGGTTTCATTAGGAATTTCGGTAGTTGCTGTAACGGGCATTGTCATGGGGTACCTGTTCGCGACGGGGTCCGCGCAGAGGTCGAGCTTGTATCTGGCCGCAGGGGCGCGGGCGCTGGAACGGGTCGAGCAGATTCGAAGCGCCAAATGGGACACATCGAGCTGGCCTACTATCGATCAGCTCCAGGCATCCAACTTCCCCGCTAGTGTCGTGACGCTCTGCCTTCCCACGGCCAATGCCCCCGCAGTGTACGGTACAAATTTCACGCAAATCTCTCAAATATCCTCCAATCCTCCGGTGAAGCTGGTTCGAGTCGACTGTGTCTGGAACAGGGGAACCCAGCTCATCACCAATACCATTCAAACGTGCCGGACTCCCGATCAATGAGAAACCTGCAATTGCTCAAAAACAGCGCTGAGAGGCGCCGCGCCTTCACCCTTCCCGAGGCGCTGATAGCGGTGACGCTCTTTTCGCTGCTCATGGGTGGCCTGGTCTCAGCGAATCTCTTTGGCATGCGCATGTTCCAAATGAGCCAATCCAAGCTCAGCGCCAATGATTCGGCGCGCAAAGCCCTGGGGTTGCTGGCCGATGAAATCCGCAAGAGCCAGAACCTTTGGGTGGGAAATCTCACCAATGGTTCATTCGTGGGCGTATTGGACGGCGAGCCTCAAATCGGCAGCGCCCTCATGATCCAGGCGACCACCAACGCCACAAACTACGTGGTGTACTTTATGAATCCCGGAGACCAAACGTTGCGCCGACTGGCCAACGCAACGGGCAACACCACGCTGATTGCAAACACCGTCACAAACTCAGACATCTTTTCCGCCCAGGACTTTCAAGGAAACGTTCTAACAAACAGCCAAAGCGACCGGGTCATCCACGCGACACTGGACCTGGTAACTCCCCAGCCATGGCTCCCTTATGGAGAATACTCCAAACTCGAAACGTCGGTCACACGGCGGTTGAACAACTAAATAATGACCCATCATCCGCCAAAGCCCGTTCGAACCTCACGCGAGAACGCCAGCGCCTTGCTGGTGACAATGTTGGTGACCAGCATCGCCCTGGTAATGGTGGCAAGCATCGTTGCGTACTCCAATACCAATGCCCGGCTGAACGTGCGGGCGCACCAGTATCACCGAGCGTTGGCTGCGGCCGAAGCCGCTACTGAAAAAGCGACAGGCCTGATTACCCGGGACTATCTCAGCGGCGGCGAATCCCTCGTCCAGGCAAACCTGAACTCCTATCAGCAAAGCGTGCCGCAGCCTTCGGAGTCTGATTACTGGTCGGACTGGCAGTTCACCGACGGGCGCGGCAACGCCGGCAAGACATACGTCAACCTGAGCGGAACCAATGCGTATGTTGTGCTTAACTCCACCTACGCCGGGCTTAAGGGCTATGCCACGACCTATACGGTGGTGTCCAATGCAAAAGAAAACGGGCTGCTTCAGGACGTCACGGGAGCCGTGCTTCAACAGGTGCAACTGGTCCGCGTTCCCATATTCCAGTTCGCGATGTACTCGTCGGGAGACATGGAAATCAGTTGCGGCCAACCGTTCACCATCACTGGGCGGGTGCACTCAAACGGCCAACTCTATATCGAGCCCGACAGCCTGCTGACGTTTCAATCGGCCGTGACGTCGGTTGGAAACACGCTTTTCCAGCGGGATCCACTGGACAGCCGCGGTCCCCCTGTCGGCTCGGTCATTTACGAAACGCCGACCGCGTCGCATGTCCCGGCGATGACGTTACCCATCGGCCTGACCAACACGCCGACGGCTGTGCGCGAAATCATTGAGCCGCCTGCCGCAGGCGAAGATCCCAATTCCCCTTTGGGAAAACAGCGTTATTTCAACCAGGCAGATGTGCTCATTGTCGTGACGAACCTGGGCACCAATTTTTCCGTGGCAGGCTCCAGCGGCAGGTTCAACAATTTTTCGGTGCCCATTCCAACAAACGAACTGAACACGTTCATTTCAACTTCCGCCACTTTTTATGACGCCCGCGAGAACAAGCAGGTCCAGCCGATTGATATCAACGTGGGGGCGTTAACCGCCTGGAGCGCCACCAATTCGGATGTGCGCAATGCCTTGGGCTCGCGAGACACGGCTTCGATTTATGTCCTGGACGCAAGGCACCTTTCCGGAACAGCCCTGGGCGCGGTACGCCTCAGAAATGGGGCGGTCTTGCCGCCGCGGGGATTGACCATTGCGACGGGTAGTCCGATGTACGTTTGGGGCAACTACAACCAGTACAGCCCCACCAATCTCGCCACCGCAAATACCTCGACAACGTACCCGGCTTCCCTGGCAGCTGATGCGATTACCATTCTTTCACCCAATTGGACCGATGCCAATAGTTCCTCCGCAGTGGCATTGCGCCTGGCCGCGCCGACGACCGTCAATGCGGCGCTACTGGCGGGGGCGGTTGATACGGCCAATGGAGCCTATGGCGGAGGGATGGAGAACTTCCCGCGTTTTCTTGAAACCTGGGGCGCTGCTAATTCTTTTTGGTTTAACGGATCCATGGTGAAAATGTTTCCAAGCTTGTATGCCACGAACACCTGGGGCGGCGCGAATGTCTACTCCCCACCAACCAGGGAGTGGGCGTACGATGTGAACTTCGACAATCCCGCGAAGCTGCCGCCGCTGACTCCCGGGCTCTTCAAAGTGCTGCGCAGCTTGTGGACAACGGTCGGCCCGAATCAAACCGCGGTTCCAAGTCTCTAAATGCGCCCAAGCTTTTTGCATCGGGTGTGCACCGGGGGATTGCTCGGCATCGCCTTGTGCATGGCTCAGCCGAGCTTGCAAAGGTGTCTCGCTGAGACAAGCCCGCTGGATTCCCGGAATGACCCCGCGCAGCAAGCGTGGTTGAGAGAGCAGGCAAAGCGGCGGCAGGAACAATTCAGGCTCAAGGTCGCGTTGCCTCAATCGGCCCTTGGCCAACCAACGACCCCGGTGGCGCCTCCAGTTGAGCACTCACCGGAAATCAGCTCCCAGGTTGAAGAGATCCTCTGGGGGGCATCGGTCGGAACATTGCTGTTGCTTATCGTTCTAGTGCTGCTGCCTCGGCTCGCTCCCGAGTTCGTTCCTGCGATTTTGAAGAGACTGTTCCCCGCATTGGACCCCGCAAAACGGCCTCCGCAAGTCGACACATTCAACGACGAAGCCGCATTTGCTGAGTTCTTGAAATCGTTCCGCGCCGGCCCACTTTCCAGCGCGCGCCCGGCATCGGTGTCCGGCTCCGCACAGAAGGAATCCGCCAGGTCTGTAGAAATCTCAGTCGTTGACGAACCGAACAAGCCCCTGCCTTTCTATATTGAAGCCCCGGGGTTGATTGCGGGATTACGGGCCATTTTGCAGTCAATAAGGCGAGAAACAGACGCGGACAAACGGGTCTTTCTCATGCGCGACCTGCACAACGGGCTGCTCGCTTTCACCGAGTCGGCCAGTCTGCCGGAATTGCTTCCGGTCTGGCAAATGAGCTCGGTAACCCAGGGATTGGTCAGCCAACTTACTGATCCGAGGCGGAAGATCACCCCTTCAAATCTCCACACCATTGCCAGCGCCCTGGACCTGCTCGTGCAATTGTGTAAATCGCGCCCTCCCGCCACCCTCTCCACCGAACCGCCGATTCGCATCCTTGCGGTCGATGACGACCCCATCAGCCGACACGCTGTGGGGCTCGCATTACGAAAAGCCTTTAACCAACCTGACATCGCCGCCAACAGCCCGGCCGCCCTGGCCCAGGCGTCCACTATTCCGTATGACGTCATTTTCCTGGATGTCCAAATCCCTGAAATGGATGGGTTCGAACTTTGTTCAAAAATCCGGCTGACCGATGTCAATGGCCTGACCCCGGTCGTATTCGTCACCATTCAAGCCGACCTGCAGTCGCGCGCCCGGTCCAACCTTTGTGGAGGAAACGATTTTGTAAGCAAGCCCTTCCTGACCTTTGAAGTCACGGTCAAAGCCCTGGAGCTGGCGCTTCGCGGAAGATTGAAAAAGCACGGCTTGTGCGCTCCAGCCGAACACCATTCGGACCACGAAGCAACTGGATCGGCCAACAAAGACTCCGCCCCGGTTGTAGCCAATTCACCGGCCGCTGTGCCTCTTTGAGCCGGAGCCGTTCTCTAGAGTCGAGAGGGAGTTTTCCCCCGGAATTCGGTGCAGCGGCTCTTTAGATTAATGCTGGTTCAACCTGAAGAACCTGTTTCCGGCGGGGAGAGTGATGTTCAAATAGTTGGTGCCATTGGTTGTGGTAACTCCTGCGGCGGGGCTCCACCCGGCGGCGTCGTTGACAACGGTATTCTGCTGCAATGTCCAGGCAGGCACATTGTTCCAGTAAATACTTAC
>DATGLT010000376.1:0-11498 GCA_035294005.1 Verrucomicrobiia bacterium | reverse complement strand
CCTCTCGAGGCAGCAAGCAAGAGATGTTCACCGGGTCCTCGAACGCCCCATGCCATCTCTGCAGGCTATTCGGTCGACCCGTCCTTGATGAACCCGTTACGGGTTAACCCTTCCGGAAAAAGTCTTTGACCACCTGGGCGACACGATCCACCTGGGCATCCGTCAATTCGGGATAGATGGGCAAGCTCAAGCATTCGCGGGCCGCTTTTTCCGAAACGGGAAAATCGCCGGCTTTGTAGCCGAGATGGGCGTAGGCCTTCTGGAGGTGAAGCGGTAATGGATAATGCAGAGCGCAGCCGATTTGATTCGCTTCAAGATGTTTTTTCAGGTCATCACGTCGAGGGTGGCGAATCACGTACAGGTGCCAGGCGCTTTGGGCGTAATCGGCCTCGCGGGGCAGTTTCAGCGGCGTATCGGCCAGCAGCTCGTTGTATCGATGGGCCACGTGACGTCGGGCGTTGGTCCAGGCGTCCAGGTGCTTGAGCTTGATGCCCAAAACCGCGCCTTGAATTCCTTCCATGCGGTAATTGTAGCCGATTTCATCGTGATAATACCGCTGGGTGGAGCCGTGTTCGCGCAGAGACCTTGCCCGAGCCGCAAAAGCGCTGTTGTTGGTCACCAGCGCACCGCCTTCGCCATACGCGCCGAGATTTTTGCCAGGATAAAAACTGAAGCCGGACACTGCCCCAAACGTGCCGATCACCTTGCCTTTGTAGGTTGCGCCCTGGGCCTGGGCCGAGTCTTCCACCAGCGGCAGGTTGTGTTTCCGGCAAATCGCCAGGAGCGGGTCCAGGTTCGCCGGATGGCCGTAAAGATGCACCGGCATAATCGCCTTGGTCCGCGGAGTTATTGCTCGCTCAATCAGTGCGGGGTCCAGGTTGAAAGTGGCATCGTCGACGTCGACGTAAACCGGCTTGGCCCCAGTGTATGAGATCGCCCAACTCGTCGCCACGAACGTGCAGGGGGTCGAAATGACTTCGTCGCCCTGGCCGACATTCAGGAGAAGCAGAGCAACATGCAAGGCGGAGGTTCCGCTATTAAACGCGACACAATGTTCGGCGGAGCAGAACTTCGCAAAATCTTTTTCGAATTGAGCGACGTCCGGGCCGAGACAAAAGGAGCAATTATCGAGGGTCCGGGCGATCGAGGCGTCAATTTCCTTGCGCAAAGGCCGCATCTGAGCGGCGAGATCCAGGTAAGCCACAGCACTGGTCTTTTCAGCAGAAGTAGTCATTGCGGACAGATTAGCGGGTTTTTGCGTGCAAACAACCCTGGAACTTCCGGACCCATACCCCGCAAAACTCCCGATAAAGGAGAGGATGCGGCTTGAGTTGAGATCCGGTCAGACCTCTATAGCTCGCGCAGGGCGGCGGCGATCGGCAAACGGGATGCCCGAACGGCCGGGAACAAACCACCGATTAACCCGATGATCGTTGCCCAGACTATTCCCTGAACCAATAACTGACGAGTAACGCGGAAGGCGAACGTAACCTGGCTGAAGCTCTGAAAATTCATGGTGGCGGTCTCAAACCCATTGAATGCGACATACGCGATTGTCGCCCCCACGACGCCGCCCATGATCGCAAGCACCAGCGATTCGAGCATGACCGAGACAAGGACGGCTCCGGAACCAAAGCCCAGGGCGCGCAGCGTTGCAATCTCCCGGGTCCGGGTTGAAACAGCCGAATACATCGTATTCAGCGCGCCAAACACCGCGCCGATGGCCATCAGGAAGGCTATCATAACCCCTAGCGTGGTAATGAGCTTGGTAACCGCGGTTGATTGATCGGCGTAATACTCCGTTTGACGCAGCACTTTGACGCTTACCCGCGGATCGGTGGTCAACGTATCTTTAAATTGGTCGAAGGCGGCAGGCGAACTGAGCTTGGTATAAACGGATTGGAAACTGTCGCCACGATGATACGCCCCTTGAAGAACCGTCGCGTCAGTCCAAATCTCGGATTCGGCCGTTCCGCCTCCGGCGGAAAAGGTGCCGACCACCGGCCAATCGTATCGGCCCACTTTGATGGTCTTGCCGATATCCAACCCGGCAAATTGCCGCGCGGCCCCGATTCCGACAATGACTTCGTTTTTGCCCGGATCGAATCGGCGACCTTCCACGATTTTAAATTGATCGCGGACATGGAAGGCCTGCTCTTCGACACCGCGCAGCGGCACATTGGCATCCGTCCCGGTCGATCGCTTGGGCAAATTGATGATAACGAACAACTCGGGCGACGCCAGCGGCCCTTTGTCCGAGCGCGCCAGCCCGTGGGCATCGGAAATGATCCTTGTGTCCTCCCGCAACAGCCCGCTCTCCATTTCACTATTGGCGCCGCTGCGCAGAACGATCGCCGCGTCCGGCGCTCCGGACGCATCCATGGTTTTGCGGAATCCAACGGCGATGGATAAAACACCAACCAACACCGCGACGACGCCAGCAATGCCAATCACGGCGGCAGAAACCGACCCCCGCCGCTGCGGGATGCTCAACAGCCCGAACTTCGTCACTGAAAAAACCTGCGAAAACCAGTTGATGGGGCCTGCCATATTACATTCGTCGGAGCGCGTCGCCAACTCGCAGCCGCATCGCGGATATCGCCGGGAAAATTCCCGCCGCGATCCCGAGTCCAAGGCTGAAGGCCAGCCCGCTTAAAACCGCCTGGTGCGGAAAATAGAACTGCGGTAGCAATCCGCCCGTAGGATCGCCGCCCGAAGCGAT
The DNA here is from genome assembly GCA_035294005.1 of Verrucomicrobiia bacterium. Taxonomy (GTDB): domain Bacteria; phylum Verrucomicrobiota; class Verrucomicrobiia; order Limisphaerales; family UBA8199; genus JANXQE01. The sequence goes on along the minus strand of DATGLT010000376.1, from coordinate 8,776 downwards.
AAGCCAGGCGATTCCGAGCCCGAGCGCCCCTCCCAAAACAGCCAAAAGACACGACTCGGCCAGCACCATCCCCAGCACTTGTGCGTTGGTGAACCCTATGGCCTTGAGAACACCCAATTCGCCTGTGCGCTCGCGGACCGCCTGCGACATCGTGTTCCCGGCAACCAGCAGAATCGTAAAAAAGACGGCACCTACGATTGCCGCCGTGATCAAAGCAATGTTGCCGATTTGTTTGGCCCAGCCCTGGATAAAGGCCCCTTCCGGTTCGGTTTTCGTTTCGTAGGACGAGTTCTCGAATTCCTGATCGACCCGCTTGGAAATCTCGGTTGCACGGGAGGGATCCTTGACCCGAATGGTGTACCACCCGACCTCGCCCTTGCTTCGCGCGCGGGCTTCCTCAAAGTAATCGTACCTGAAGAGCATTGCCGTCGTGTCGGTGTTCTTGTCACGGCCGGTGTAAATCCCGACAATGTCAAACTCCCACACATTGTTCCCGTCGCTTTTGGTCCATATGTTCGAGCGAATCGGGACTTTGTCCCCAATCTTCCAATGAAATTTATCCGCGGTTTTGCGGCCTACGATCGCCCCCGTCCGGGTCTGGAGCCAGGCTTTTTTCTGCTCGGCGGGCAAAATAATTTCAGGGTGCATGTTTAAAAAATCTTCCGGCTCGACGGGGGTCTGCATGAAGAAGTTTTTCGGATCCTGGTAAACACCACCGAACCAGGTTTGGTGAACGGCCAGCGCGACGCCCGGGATGCGCTCCATGCGCGCTTTGTAGCTCTCCGGCAGCAGGTTGATAATGGAAACTTTCTGCCTGACAACCAATCGGTCAGCCCCTTCAAGTGTAATTCCACCCGAGAGGGCCTGCCGGATGCAGGCGAGGATTCCGAACAGGATGAACGCAACCAGAACCGAAAGCAGCGTGAGGCTGGTTCGCAGTTTTTTGCGCTTGAGATTGCTCCAAATGAGATGGGCAAATTTCATAACGTTTCTCGGTCTAATTTACCGGCTCATTCGAAAGTTGGCCTTTATTCAGATAAACCGTTCGCGAGGCGCGCGCGGAAGCATGCGGATCATGCGTCACCATGATGATGGTTTTGCCGTGTTCCTTGTTAAGGGATTGAAGCAAGTTCAGGATTTCGTCGCCCGCTTTTCGGTCCAGGTCACCGGTCGGTTCATCGCAGAGCAACAGCGTGGGGTCGGTAACGATTCCCCGCGCGATCCCGACGCGCTGCTGTTCGCCGCCCGACAGTGTGCGAGGATAATGCCGCGCCCGATGTGACAACCCCACTACCGCAAGCGCGGTTTCCACGTGCTTGCGACGCTCTGCTTTCGAGAGATGAGTCAACAGCAGGGGCAGTTCGACGTTACGCTCCGCAGTCAGGACAGGCATCAGGTTATACAACTGGAACACAAACCCGATGTGACGCGCTCTCCAGGCGGCAAGGCGGCGGTCCGATAACTCATTGACGCGTTCGCCGGCAATACTCACGCTTCCGCGGGTCGGCCGATCCAGGCCGCCAATCAGGTTGAGGAGGGTGCTTTTGCCCGAACCCGACGGTCCCATCAGCGCCAGGAATTCCCCGGCTGGCACCTTTAAGCTGAGTTCCTTCAGCACGTGGATCTCCTCCGACCCGCGATGAAAGACCTTTTCCACCCCCTCGACCGCTACGAGGAGGCCATTGCTTTGAACGGCGGCTTCAGAACTCATGGCTTTTGCTCGTTTATTTTTACACCCTCAGTCAACCCCGCAGGCCATTCGAGGATCACTTTTTCACCACTGCTGACGCCCGCAGTGATTGTGCTCTCCTCGGCAGTGGAAGTGCTGACCGTAACGGCTCTGCGTTCGGCGTGATCGTTTTGCACGACCATGACGACATCGTGCCCGTCCTGCTGGTGAACCGCGCTTTTCGGCACGATCACCGAGTTGCGTCCAGGCGTCGCGGCTCCCGCCGCTTCCCGGAACCCGACTTTCACGCTCATTTCCGGCAGAATCCGGGGATCGAGCTTGTCGAAACCCACGCGCACTTTAACCGTGGATTTCTGGCGGTCCGCCGTTGGAATGATCGCGATGACTTTGCACGGTATTTTCCAGTCCGGATACGCGTCCAGCGCGGCCTCAACCGGTTGGCCCGGCTCCACCCGGTTGATATAGCTCTCATTGACGTCGATCTCGATCTCCAGCGATCCCATATCGACAATGGTGCAAATTCCCGTCCGGGTGAAGCCGCCTCCGGCTGAGATCGGCGAGATCATTTCACCCGGTTGAGCGTTTTTGGAGGTAACAATGCCGGCGAACGGCGCGCGAATGATCGTGTCATCGAGTTGCTGGCGCCAGTACTCAACCTGCCGCTCGGCCACAGTGATGTCGGATTCCTGTTGCACCAGTTTGGCCTTTAATGCCAGGGCGGCCGCCTCCGCATGGTCGTAATCGGATTGCATGGCGACGTTGGCTTTAAGCAACCCGCTCTGGCGCGTGAGTTCCTGGTCTGCCTCGCGGATTCGCACGCGAGTCTCGGCCAGGGAATTGCTCGACGAGACCAATTGGGCCTCGGCAAGGAACAGGCTCGTTTTGACATTGGTATCGTCCAAACGCGCCAGGACCTGCCCTTCCTGGACCTTCATTCCTTCCTCGACCAGCACCTCAACCACTTTGCCGGTGACTTTGGACGAGACGGTGGCTTCGCGACGCGCGGTAACGTACCCTGATGCATTCAGCACAGTCCGGTCCACGGTCGAGGAAGTGCTTTCACGAGCAACCACAGTCCTCACTTCAATCGGATGCGGAGCTTTGAACCACCAGAACACGACCCCTCCGGTAATCAAAAGGAACGCTAGCAACACACCCACCCAGACTTTCGAGCCCGCTGCCGGGCGCTCTTTGCGCTCGATGCGCAAGTCGTCCAGGGATGGCTTGGATTGAATGGTCATGACTGTCGCAAAAGGAAACTGTTTTTGGCAACATCGGTCAACCCCTTCCGCGATCAACCTGAGGACATGCCCGTGAGCCGATTTATGCCAAACAGAGGCTAAGTCAAAATTTGCGCCGGTATTGTCATTTTGGACCAAGACGTTTCCAAAGATCGCGCACTAGGCTGGAAAAGTTTTTTACCTGCAACCTATGAGCAAGCCCTATTGGAGCGGTGTGTTTCCCGCGATTACGACGCAACTGAAGCGGGATCAATCCGTGGATCTCGAGGCCACAGCCGCGCACGCCCAGGCACTCATCAACTCGGGCGTATCCGGCATCGTATTCCTTGGGTCACTTGGAGAAAACCAGGCTTTGCAGCCCGAAGAAAAGCGGCGGGTAATGGAAGCCATGGTCAAGGAAGCGGGAGGGCGCGTGCCGCTGTTAAGCGGCGTCGCCGAGAGCAGCACCGCCGCGGCTGCCGCGTATGTCAAAGACCTGGAGAAGCTCGGGGTCGACGGCTTTATGCTGATGCCGCCGATGCTTTACAAGGGAGATTCGCGCGAAACCATGACGCACTTTCGCCAAACCGCGAAGGCGACCGGGCTGCCCATTATGTTGTATAACAACCCAATCAGCTACGCCAACGACATAACCCCCGAAATGTTCGTCGAACTGGGCGATGTCAAAAACTTTGTCGCGCTGAAGGAAAGCACTGGAAACACGCGCCGGATTACGGACCTGCATAACCTGGTAGGGGATCGTTACGCGATTTTTACCGGCGTTGACGACCTGGTGCTCGAAAGCGCGGTCCTGGGCATTGACGGGTGGGTTGCCGGCAGCGGCATCGCGTTTCCGGCAGAGAATCAGTATTTCTGGGAACTGACCCGCCAGGGCAAATGGGATGAGGCGCGGCAGGTTTACCGCTGGTTCACTCCCCTGCTCCACCTCGACACACACGTCAAGTTCGTCCAGTACATCAAGCTCGCAGTCCAGGAAACAGGGTTGGGAAAGGAATGGGTGCGCGCTCCGCGACTGGTCCTGAACGGGTCCGAGCGCCGCGCCATCCTCGAGGTAATCCACGAAGGAATGGCAAACAGACCTAAAATTCCGAAACGCAGATGACCAAAGTTTCGATTATTGATTCGCATACGGGCGGGGAACCGACCCGCGTCGTGATTGCCGGTGGGCCGGACCTGGGCCAAGGCAGCACGGCGGACAAGCTGCAAGTCTTTCGCCGGCAGCACGACGCTTTTCGTTCCGCGGTAGTAAATGAACCGCGCGGGTCGGACGTAATGGTCGGGGCGCTGCTGGTTGAGGCGGGAGACCCGAAGTGCGAAACCGGCGTTATTTTCTTCAACAATGTGGGATTTCTGGGCATGTGCGGGCACGGCACGATCGGACTGGTCAGCACGCTTGCTCATCTCGGCAGAATAAAACCTGGCGAACACCGAATCGAAACACCGGTCGGGCCGGTCACGGCAACACTTCACAACTCAGGCGAGGTGTCGTTGTCGAACGTCGCCAGTTGGCGACAAACCAGGTCGGTCCCAATCAAAGTTCCGGGGATTGGCACCGTGACAGGCGATGTCGCCTGGGGCGGGAACTGGTTTTTCCTGGTCCAGGATCACGGGCAGGAGATAGCGCCGAATCGGACGGAGGCGTTGACGGATTTCGCCTGGAAAGTGCGCCAGGCCATAAACGCCCAAGGTTTTCCCGAGGTGGACCACATTGAATTGTTCGGTCCACCGCGGAAACCAGGCGCTGATTCGTGCAGTTTCGTTCTTTGCCCCGGAAAAGCGTATGATCGTTCGCCCTGCGGCACGGGGACGAGCGCCAAGCTCGCCTGTCTTGCCGCGGATGGGAAGTTGGCGCCGGGCGCGGTGTGGGTACAGGAAAGCATTATCGGGAGCACGTTTAAAGGTTCGTACGCCTGGCTGGACAAAACATTGCAAAAGATCACTCCAGTGATTACCGGCAATGCGTTTGTGAACGCCGAAGCGACCTTGCTGCTTGATGAGCGTGACCCGTTCTGCTGGGGCATTCGGAATGAGCCGGGCCGCTGATTTAATTATCGTGGGAGCCGGAATCGTCGGAGCCGCATGCGCCGCGGAGTGCTCCTCAGCCGGCCTGAAAGTGCTGGTCCTGGACCGCGGACCAATTGGCGGTGGAACCACCGGAGCAGGAATGGGGCACCTCGTGGTCATGGATGACTCCGAAGCCCAGTTCGCGCTCACCTCGTACTCGGTTTCACTTTGGCGTCAACTTGCGCCTGAGCTCCCGTCCAACGTCGAGTACGACCCGTGCGGGACTCTTTGGCTCGCCGTCGATGAGGAGGAAATGCAGGAGGTTCGCCGTAAACAGGCGTATTACTCGTCCAGGAATGTGCCCGTCGAAGTGTTGCACGGAGAGGCTGTGAAACAAGCCGAACCAAACCTTAAACCTGGGATGGCTGGAGGCCTGCTTGTACCGGGGGACGCGGTGCTGTACCCGCCGTGCGCGGCTGGTTTCCTGTTACGGAAAGCGCGCGCCAGCGGCGCCGAATTAATGCTGGGCAAAAGCGTAAAGCGGTGTCTGCCCGAAGGCGGGGTTGAATTGGATGATGGCTCAAAGTTAACGGCCGGGTTCAGCTTGAATGCAACAGGTCCGTGGTCGCCATGTCTGTCGCCCAACCTGCCGGTTCGCAAGCGAAAAGGGCACCTGGTAATCACCGACCGTTACCCGGGGTTCGTTCGGCATCAGATTGTGGAACTGGGCTACTTGAAGAGCGCGCACGGCGCGTCCAAAGATTCGGTTGCCTTCAATATTCAACCACGAAAAAACGGCCAAATGCTAGTGGGTTCGTCGCGCCAGTATGGCGCTGATTCGAACCAGGTGGATCCCCCCATTCTCAATCGGATGCTCAAGCGCGCGCTTGAGTATCTTCCCGGGCTTGCCGATCTTGCCTCCATACGCGTGTGGACAGGTCATCGCGCGGCGACTCCCGACAAGCTGCCCATCATTGGTCCATCCCTGCAAAGCGATCGTATTTGGCTGGCTACGGGTCACGAAGGGCTCGGGATTACCACGTCGCTCGCCACCGGCAAATTGGTTGCCGATATGCTTCTGGGCCGGCCCACCGCGATTCCCGCCGGACCCTACGCGGCTGCCCGATCATCGCCCTGTGAATCGACCCACAATTGAAGCGAGTTCATGCCTGACACGAGTTTGGAAATAGAACTTCAAATTAATGGAAGGGCGATGCGCGTGCCTTCGGGGACCGTCGTCGCCGCAGCTGTAGCGATTGCCGGTGAAAGCCGCTTCCGGCGGTCTGTCTCTGGAGAAGCACGCGGTCCGCTGTGCGGGATGGGCACGTGCATGGAATGTCGCGTCACCATTGACGGCCGGCCACATTGCCGAAGCTGCCAGACGCTCTGCGCGCAGGGGATGATCGTCCAAACCAATGAATGATTCCAAGTTCGACGTTGTCATTGTCGGAGCCGGGCCGGCGGGAATCGCGGCGGCATGTTCCGCAGCCGAATGCGGTCGTTCTGTGGTGCTGATCGATGAAACGCCCTGGCCGGGCGGCCAAATTTGGCGTGGCCGGCAAACTTCTTCCCGGCCGAAGGTCGCAACGCAATGGATCGATCGACTGCACAACTCGGGCGCAACCGTGCTGGATCAAACCACCGTCATCGGCTCAGCCGGTCCTGGTCTCCTGCTGGCCGAAAGCAAAGGGCGGCCTTGCCGTGTGCGATGGGATAAATTGATCGTGGCAACCGGTGCGCGCGAATTGTTCCTGCCGTTTCCCGGCTGGACTCTTCCCGGGGTGACCGGGGCCGGAGGTCTGCTGAACCTCGTGAAGAACGGCTGGCCCGTAGCGGGTAAGCGAGTCGTCATCGCCGGCAGCGGGCCCTTGCTGCTCGCCGCGGCGGATGGACTCCTCAAACACGGAGCCATTATTGTCGAGGTTGCCGAACAGACATCCTGGAGCTGCGTCGCCCGGTTCGGCGTCGGGCTGTGCCGCCGGCCTGGCAAGTTTTTCCAAGCCGTAAATTTGAAATTCACCATGCGCAATGTCCCTTGCACCTACGAATCATGGCCGGTCCGCGCTGACGGATCCGAAAAACTGCAACACGTCACGCTGACCAATGGCCAGCGCACCTGGCACCACGACTGCGATTTCCTTGCATGCGCCTTTGGCCTGGTGCCCAACATCGAGCTCGCGCTTTGCCTCGGGTGTGAAATCAAAAACGGATTTGTTGACGTCGATGCTCGCCAGCAAACAGGCGTGAAGGACATTTATTGCGCCGGTGAGGTGACAGGGATTGCCGGAGCCGATGGCGCGCTCGTGGAAGGGCAGATAGCGGGTTACTGCGCCGCAGGGGCGGACCACCGCGCGGAAGCATTGGCGGGGAAAAGGCGGTCCTGGCACCGGTTCGGTTCGGACTTGGCCAAAGCCTTTGCGCTGCGCCCCGAATTGCGAGTACTTGCCGAAGACCAAACCATTGTCTGCCGCTGCGAGGACGTAGCCCTGGGCTGCCTCAAAACGTTCAGCAACTGGCGCGAGGCAAAACTTCATTCGCGATGCGGCATGGGCCCGTGCCAGGGCCGGGTCTGCGGGCCAGCGGTGAAAGAGATTTTTGGCTGGGAACTGGAATCGGTCCGGCCGCCAATCAGCCCAGCCCGGGTTGCCAGCCTGATAGCGGAGGATTGAGCGGCTTTGCACCCAACTTCATTTGCGTTCCAAGCGCTCTCGCACCAATTCCGGGAGGTACTTGACCGAAACGGCGCCCGGGTCCAAAACGGCTTCATGGTATCGGCCAAGAACGAATTTATGGCCCATCTCCCGCTCGATTTGCTGACGCAAACGGTAGTGGGCCATTCGCCCGACAAAGTAGGTCGATAATTGGCAGGAACTCTGTTTCGAGCGAATGATTTTCAGCTTAGCTTCGCCTTCGGATTGGAAGCAGCCCTGGGTCAGGAACCGCAGCGCTTCATCATCGCTGAAATTCGAGCAATGCATTTTGTGATCGAGGATCGTGTTGGCAACGGCGCGCAGGTAGAATTTAAGCTGGTTCAGGCGCAATGCCAGGTCGCCATTTCCGTAGCCCTGGTCGAGCATCATTTGTTCGGTATAGACAGCCCAACCCTCGATGTACACGCCCGATTGGAGCACCCGCCGGATGAGCGAAGGGTTGCGGTTCATGTATTCCAATTGAACCGAATGGCCTGGATACCCTTCGTGGATAGCCAGGATATCGAGCATGTGATTGTTGTATTCCTCAAGGTAGCTATTGACTCGCTGCTCATCCCAATCATGAGGCGGAGGACTCACGGCCAGGTGGCCTTTGCCATTCGGGTCCAGCGGCGCCGGGGCTTCCATGTACGCCGTCGAATTGCCTCGCTTGAATTCCGGCATTTCCACCACCTCGCAATGGTCGGGTTCGGGCAGCTTTAAAATATCGTTCGCGGAAATAAATTGCTTGAGCGACGCGACGCGGCGCACCATTTCCGCGGTCAATTCCTCCGGCCGGCAATGCTCTTTTGAAACCTGCTGGATCACCTGCTGCACCGTCTCCCGGCGGCCCTGCTCATCGTCCGGAGGCAATGGACGGCGCGGGAAGTACCGACTCCAAAGCTGGCGCGAGACGACATACATCTCGCGTTGAACCCGGTCAAATTCAGCCTCCGCATCGGCCATGACCTGGTCGGCGCTGACCGCGGCGTCGAGTTCCAGGTCGAGTTTGCGCGCGAATTTTTTTGCCCCAATGCGCCACTCGCCGTTTGCGCGCGGTAACAGGTCTTTTTCCAAAAAGGATTGGTAATCCTTCAGACTGGCGGCGACCGGGGCGGCCGCGGCTCGGAGAGCGTCCATTTGCGGCGTTT
>DATGLT010000375.1:0-6148 GCA_035294005.1 Verrucomicrobiia bacterium | reverse complement strand
GTTGTTGGACCGGTTGCCTTCCAGCATTTCGGGTGGAGAACGCCAGCGGGTATCGCTCGGCCGCGCGTTGGCGCGGCGTCCGGCGGCGCTTTTGCTGGATGAACCTCTGGCCAATATCGATCCGGCGCTGCGGGACCGGTTGCGCGCGGAGATCGTCTCGATGGGACGACGATTTGGGACAACCATGATCTACGTCACTCACGACCACCTTGACGCCTTCGTGGTGGGCACGCGAGTAGCCGTGCTCGAAGCCGGAGCGGTTCAGCAAGTCGACACCCCTCCAAATCTGTATAGAAATCCGGCCAACATTTTCGTAGCGCATTTTGTCGGGTCCAAACCAATGAACTTATTCCGAGGCGCGCTGAAACAGGAGTCCAGCGAGCTACAATTCGTAGGTGATGCAATCGCCGGCGGCGCCGGCTCGCGCCAGGCATTTACGCCATCACCGGAACTGGGCCGCACGATTGCACCTTGGATCGGCAGGAAGGTCGTGCTTGGCATCCGCGCCGAGCATTTGCGGGTGGCACCGGGAAGCTCAAATCATCGAGGCTCGTTGTCCTTCATCTGCCGGGTTGATTCGATTGAACACACCGGGGCCGATTTGTATGTGAAGGCGATCTGGGATGCGAATCGAGTGTCGGCGCGAATGGCCGAAAACGCGCAGCCTGCCATAGGACAAGAGCTGACTTTAGTGGCGGATTTGGAGGATGCGCGCTGGTTCGATGCCGAAACAGGGAAGGCAATTGCAAACCCATGCGCGTCCTGATTGCTGGCTGCGGGTACGTGGGTTGCCGCGTGGGAGCGGAATTGAGCCGGTTGGGCCATTCTGTTTGGGGGCTGCGGCGAACCGGAGCTGAAGATTCCACGCTGCGCGCTGCGGGTATCGCACCGGTTCACGCCAACCTCACCCGGCCCGAAACACTTGCCGATTTGGATCCTGACTACGACCAGGTCGTTCACTGCGTGGCTGCCTCAGGCGGAGGAGTTGCCGAATACGAGCGAGTTTACTACGAAGGCACGCAAAACCTGGTTTCGTGGTTGAGGACGGCCCAGCTTGCGAAATTGGTTTTCACCAGCAGCACGAGCGTTTACGGCCAGACCGATGCGAGTTGGGTCGATGAAAACAGCCCCACGAAACCCTCCGCGGCCACGGCAGAAGTGATTGTCCGGACAGAATTGCTGCTCAGGGAACTGGCAGCCAAGTCGAATTTGCCCGCGGTGATTCTGCGTGTTGCGGGCATTTACGGCCCCGGCCGTTGCTACTGGCTTGACCAGGTCCGGACTGGGGCAGCCCGGCGCGAAACGGCGCCGCGTTATTTGAATATGATCCACAGGGACGACGTTGCTGGAGCCGTCCTCGCGGCATTGGAGTTGGGCCGGCCGGGTCTGGTCTACAACGTTGCCGATGACGAGCCGGTAGAGCAACGAGTGTTGCTGGAGTGGATTGCGGGATTTCTGAAGCAGCCCGCCCCCGCTGGGTCGGATGTGCCGGGGAGTTCGTCCAAACGCGGCTGGTCGAACAAGCGCATCAGCAATCGCCGGTTGAAAGCCGAGCTGCGGTACCGTTTGATTTATCCCACGTTCAGGGAGGGGTACGCAGCAATTGCGGGTGGGTAAGGTGCAATTGGGCGGCACGCGCCAAGGCGGCGACCGTGAACACCACCGGGTAGAGCTTCTCGTAGTACCACAGTTTCGCAAAGTAGAAGCCGATTGGGGCGGGGTCAGTCCACGAACCGTCGGCAACGCTGGCCAAAAGGCGGGCCAGGCCACGGCGAACTGGGACGGCCAAATCGGTTCCTAGTTCGGGATGCGATTGCGCGATAGCGCAAAGGCATTCCAACGCCAAAGCGGTCTCCTCTGTGCTGGACGGCCCGGAGCCGTTGCCACCGTTCCAACCGCCATCGGGTCGTTGCACGTTGATCAGCCAATGCGCGCCGGTCTTTAACGCGCCCGGACTGAACCTTGTCTCCGCCAGGGCAAGCAGCACCCTGGATGTGCCGTAAACACGATTGATCTCGTCGGCCTCAAATTCGTTCCCAAACCATAACGGATACCAGCTGCCCTGCGGTTCCTGGGTTCGCTCGAGAAATCCCGCCGCTCTTTTCATGGCGAGGCTGACGCGTCCGCGTGTTTGCGAGTCCATTGAGCCCTTCCACGCCGCCCATCCCCGCAAGGCATGTGCGGTGATGTCGGCGCTGCTGCGATCAAACGGAAGCTTTCCCCAGCCACGGCAAAAGGTGGGCACCCCGCCATCGCTGTTCTGTAGATTCAACAGCCACACGACTGCCGCTTTGGCGGAATCAATGAGGGGTTGCGCATCCGTCTGCATCGCCTTAAGGGCAACCAGCGCGCCGGAGGTATCGTCTGCATCGGGCACTCCCCCGGGCAAAGGTGTCCAGGCCCATCCGCCCGGCGCCGCATTGGTGTATGGATGCCGCCGACGGTATTGCTGGCGCAAAAGCCAATCCTGGATCCGCCCGCGTTGCGCCTCACTCAGTCCGCCATCGATACCCGACAAGGCGTGGGCTGCCAGGCTGGTTACGAACGTCGAAAGGTTGGTATCGATTTTCCAGCTGCCGTCCGGCTGGACTGAGTCGAGAATGAATTGGACACCGCGCCGCGCTACCGGATGCGCTGCCATCCCGCTGCCAGCAAGGCTCATCACGACAAAACTCGTGAGGGGGATTGCCTCAAGAAAGCCGCCGTTGGTTGGCTGGATTGAATCCAGCACACGAAATACTTTTTGCGTGACGCCGGATCGAATTAGGCGGATGAGAGGATTGGATGAGGGCGCGTGAAAATGCCGGCAATACCCGATAGCGATCAAGGCCGGTAAAGCGTAGCTCACGACGGGTAGTCGCAACGCACCGAACCATTGCGCCGGCAATGCAGCCAACTCGAATGGCAATGGAATCACGTGCCGCCACGCGGCGAGCCCGTTTCCCAGCCGTCCTGCCAACGCGCAGTGAGTCAAAATTGGCGCCGAGAACGTGCGGTCCGTTCCGTATCTTTCCAAAATGTGGGATGCCAGGCGTTCGGGCTCCAAACTCCCGGCCCGGCCTCGGAGCCAAATCTCTGCGCGCTCGGTTGCGGTCAGCGTCTGCGGGTCTCCCGGGCCCATTCCGAGCGCAGCCCAGGCCAGGGTCGTGGTGCTGACATTGCTTCGGCTTTTGACCGTGTCACCCCAGCCGCCGTCCGGGTTGGCGTTGCCGGCCAGCCAACGGCGGCCTTTCTCGATGCACTCTCGCAAATCCGACTCCGTTCCCGACGCGGAACGGCCCATCAATTCCAACGCCACTATCGCCGTGGCCGTCGAAAGCGCGCTGGAAGAAAGCTCGCCCGCCCAAACACCCTCGCTATTTTGAAATGACAGCAGCGCGTCGCTCGTTTTTTCGAGCGCGTCCCGAATTAAAATCTCAAGATTGATCCATGGGTCTTCCACGTGAATGGAGACAGGTTAAACCGCAACCGTTCAAAGGAAAACCACGGATGTTGGAAGATCGTGAAGTTCTACAGCCGGGAAAGCTGGCGGTGTGAAGTGAACCACGGAAATCGGATTACACGGAAAAAGAATCTGGTCCGGAACGCGGGCTTGCGAACTGAGTTGGACCATCGGTTGGCAAACAAGTCACCACTTTTCCGGCGACCAGCGGATTGCAAAGGGAGGGCGTTGGGGGATGATTTATTTCACATCACGACCAGCCTCCAACGCCTATATTCGCTGCGGGCACACTCCTGGAATGCTCGAGGCGCCCGAATCACGACGCTGGATTGCTAGGCTTTAGCGTCCAGTCCGCGTTCGGTGCTCTCCGCGGGTTGTTGGGCATTTTGGGGGTTGTTAGCGGCCTGAGCGGCCAATCGTCGAATAGCCTGCTGATCCCCTTTTGCCGCTTCGGCTTTGGTTTGGGCTGCTGTTTCCAAGGCTTCCTGAGCCATGTTCTTAACCGACCCGATAGTTCCTACGTTCATTGGTTTTCCCTTCGGTTGACAACAATGTTTCGCTGTTCACAGGAGTCATCGGCGCAATCTAAGGAAACTTAAGAACAATTCACACTGAGCATCAGTCTTGTTATCGTATAAGCCCCACCTGAAATACCTAAAACGAAGCCGATGGAGGAAGATTTGCTCCTCGTAATCGCCGCCTGGTTTTGGCTGCGATTACGAGGAGGTTTGAACTCTAATCGCGATCTCTGTCTGCCTGGCCCGGAACGATCGTGATGTTGTAGGTGATGTCCTTGAAGAAGAACGGTGTGGCCAGGGGACCGACGACACCCACAAAGCGGATTGTGTGTTGACCAATGGAAAGAGGCGCAACCATGACGAATACTCCATCCGAAACCGCAGGCGTCACGGTGATGCCGTCCGGGATGCAAGGTCCGTCAAAAACCGCCGCCAGCAGGTTGTCGTGGGAAGCCACGGTGTAAGTAAAGGCCGGGGATTGGACACGATAGAATGTGTGTTGTGGGTCGTCCAAGCCCGCCAGCGGGACGCCGTCAATGGTGCAGGTGGTCTTGGACACCGCGGCAAAGATATCGGCGGCCTGCGCGGCCAATTGATCCGCGGTGAGGAGCGGATTGTTGTAGGCAGGACAGCCCGTGTTGTCGTCGATGACGGCGAGCGCCGGGAAGAACAGGGCTTTGCCTTCGGGACCGTTATGTTGCGGGTGTCCTGGTTTGAAATGTAGACTTTAAGTGTCGCCAATTTCGGTGTAGTGACGAGCAAGAAATGTGTGCAAGTGTCTTCCGATTCGTTCGATGATTACCCTAATGGCAACGAAAGCTAGCGAAGTGGACAAGGACCAGGCAATGGAGTTGGTTCGCGCCGCTGCTAAAGACATCGTGGCTGGAAAAGCCGAAGCGATGGGAGTGGTTCGATGTAATAACTTTCAGTGCTTTGGCGTGAGGGGCGTTGACGGCATTTGGCGTGACGTGCGCGGCCGTTTTTTAGCGGTCATCGAGGTTGTAAGGCGGTTTTAGGTCTGGTATGCGCCGACAGCACCACGTGGCCCATCCCCTTTGTCCCCACAACTGGTGACATGACGTTCGGAGTGGATAGGGTATGCTGATACCGTTCTCGAGTGTAGAACGTGTGTCAGAAAAGCCGGAGTGAACCTCCGGCTTTCTGTTTGTAAGGGGTATGCAGCGGTCCGCGTGTCAGTGCGTTAGTGGGGCGTTCCCGTTTTGAGTTCAAGGCCTGGCCGAATCATTCATTTCTTGCCCGTGAAACACCTGGGGGATTTCAAACTACGAAACTTTTCGTTGACACTACGAAATGTTTCGTATATCAAAGTTGGCATGAAGAAAAAACTGCCAAAACCCACGGATTCGGAGGTGGCCTTGCTGCGTGTTCTTTGGCAACGGGGGCCCCGAACGGTTCGGGAGGTTTGGGAGGAGGCTAGTCGCACCCAGCAGATTGGTTACACGACGGTGCTTAAGATATTGCAGATCATGCTGGCAAAAGGATTGGTCGAACGGGATGAGACCGACCGAACTCACGTGTACCGGGCGGCGCTTGCCCAGGAGGAAACGCAACGGCAATTGATTGGGCATCTCTTGGACCGCGTCTTCGCCGGGTCGGCCGGGAAACTGGTGATGCAGGCGCTTTCGGTCAAGAAAGCTTCGCGGGAAGAACTGGTGCAGATAAGGAAACTTCTGGACGAAATCGAGGAGGAAAAATGAACGGGGTGGCAGCTATCTACAGCGATGATCTGGCGCGAAAAGCAGGCTGGGTTTTGGTCCACTCGATTTGGGAAGGAGGTCTGCTGGCCGCAGTTTTTGGAGTGGCCCGGATTGCGACGCGCCGCGGCTCAGCGAACCTTCGATATGCCGTTGCATGCGTGATGCTGGTTCTGATGATGGCCTCGCCTGTGGCCACGGTGCTCTGCACCGGATCAAGCGTTCAGAATCAGCAGCGGACGTTCAGTTCCGCTACATCAGCCACAGGAACTTCACCCCAAACACCTTGGCGCGACACGCCTGCTGCAGCTGGCCCTCAAACTTCGTATTTCTTCAGATGTTCTCAATTTATCGAGCCGGCGCTTCCATGGATGGCGCAACTGTGGCTGGTGGGAGTAGTGTTGCTGTCGGCGCGATGGTGGGCGGGAACCCGTTGGTTGCGCAGAGTCCGGCGGGGCAGCACGGCAGTGATC
>DATGLT010000374.1:0-7216 GCA_035294005.1 Verrucomicrobiia bacterium | reverse complement strand
ATTATCGGGCTGCAGTTCGTTAAGCCAGAGGGGTTGGAAGGCGGGCAAGCTGGCCAGGACGGAGTTAGGGGCGCCCGGAGTGTAGGTGAGAGGATTGGCGGAGGGCGGCTGGATATTCTGCAAACTGTAAACCTGGCCGCTATTGGGTGAGCTGCCCGACAAGCGAATCAGCAGCTGAGACCCGTTGGTGCTGGGCAGATACCAGTAGCTAAGGGTGTAGGTTCCGTTGGTGGTTATGGCTGCCGTATTTTCCCAAATGGCCTGCGCAAGAGTGTCGCCTGGACTGGTTGCCATGACATGCAGGCTCGCGCCGCCCGAATGCTTTACGGCGGTGCTAATGACCGAATTCGTCATGTTGGGTGAAAGTGTCCAGGGGCCGGAGAGGGGGCTTTCGAAATCTCCGTTCTGAATGAGGTTCGGGCCAGATTCAGGCACGCTGCCGGCCACAAGTTTCAGGTCGTCGAGGTATACGTCTCCGGGAGTTCCGTGCATGCAGATAAGCACCGTTGGCTGAGTGGCGCTGCCGGTAACGGTAACATACTGCCATTGCGGCACCGGATTGGGCGCAATTGTGAAGACCATGGCCCAATTGCCAGCGCGCCAATTGTCCTGTGTCGGGTCGATGAGCTGAAGAGAACTTCCAGGGCCTGTCGACCCGGGCCATGGCGAGCCTGGCCGATATTGGATCTCGGCGACCACAGATGTTGGACCGCCGGCCGGCGAGGATTGGGTCAGCGCCAGAGTTTGGCCGCTCGACGACAGCGGCGTGTTCAATATTCCGAAAATCGGGATTTTTCCTCCGTATGCCCCTGAGAACGCGGACGGGTTTGAAGCCAGCACCAGGTAGTTGTTGGGATTGATGAGGGACCCAGGAGGAAAGTTGTAACCCAGGCCATTCAATTGCCAGCCGGAAAGATCAAACGCGATGTTCGAGGAATTGTTATACAACTCCACGTAGTCCGCCCCTGGCACTGCCGGGTTGTACATGATTTCATTCAGAACCACGCGCCCCGCGGGAGAGACTGGGGCAATTGGATTGAACGCGACGATGTTGTTGGTAGCACCGGGAACAGGTTGGCCGCGCAAATCGATGCCAGCAACCCTCAGCGAGTTTGTTCCGGGCTTCAAAGGAACCGTGGCCGTCCAGTTTGTAACGGACGTCCAGGTCAAGGGCCATTCGGTTCCATTGAACCAGATCGTTTTGACCTGGAGCGGGGCGGTGCCGGCAATCAGGGCGACGTCGTTGCTGACCACCGTGGAGTTGATCACAAAGGCCACGCTGCTCACACCCTGGCTCGCGAGCGTGGTAAGGAGGGAATTGTGCATTGTGCCGATCCAACTCTCGAGACCCCCGGCGGCGGCCGGGTCTTTGATATTATAGGACCCCGAGGTGAGGCCGTTTGCTGCAAACGCCGCGTATTTGGCGTCGAGCATCGGATTAATCCGGGCATTGTTCATGGCCAGGTTGGCGACGTCTTCAAAGGCCCGGAGGTATGCCCGCCGGTAAGGCGGATAGCTGTGAAACGCGGTCATTAGCGGATCGTACCCACCATACTGGCCTGGACTTGTCGTGCTGAACGTGAACAACTGAGAACCATCCGGTCCCCAGCCGGGACTGGTCCCCGCGCCCAGCGTGATATTCCAATCCCACTTTAGGGCGGTCCATTTGCCCATCGTGGGTTTATAGGAATACATGTTCCAATGGACGAGGGTGAAGAGTGAGTCCAAGTCACCGGTTGCATGCTCGATTGCGGAGAGCCGCAGCCATTCCTCGGTGTCGACCTGGCTCTCCATATTGGCGTAATAGGCGGGGGAGGTGATGGGAGTGTTGGCGGCGTCAATCAGTGCGTAGAGTTGGCTGAAATCGCTTGCCGAATCAGCGAACTGTCGGATCCACCACATCCAGCGGTAACGCGCAAGTTTGTACTGGTTGGGCACGCCGTTGATGGTAGTCGTAAATTTCCCAAGCACGCAGAAGGACATGTTATTGACGTTCATGTAGCCGCTGGGCTGGAGAGCGACGTCTCCTTCGAACCAGGCATTGTTCTTGTACAAAATACCGTTGTTATCGTTCGGCCAGTATTCCTTGAGCATTTCGGCTCCGGGAACCTGGGTATCTTCCATCAGCGGCCCGTGGCGGGTGCCATTCACGTAGTAGAAATAGTAGCGCCGGTTCAGCACCGGCAACCCGAGTTGGCGCGCCATCCAAAACGAGGCTTGCTCGCGTTGAATTGTGTTGTCGTCCAGCGGACCGTTCCCGGGCACGTGCTCCTTATTGAACGTGGCGGTGCCGAAGACCTGGTCGTCTTCCGGCATTAACCAGTGCATTCCGCCTATGGTGCTGACCGGGGATCCAAGATATTGATGGTATGGGCTGCCCGCGTAGCGTCCCATCCAGTTATAGACAATGCGTCCGCCGCCATCCACCCACGTGCCGTGGTAATATTCGTGTGACACCCCGCCCCACTGCGCCCAGCGTTGCGCCCAGTTTTGAGTGATAAACACGTGATGCTGGCTGAAGCTGCCGGTGGGCACAGGGTCACCAAAAGCGATGACGCATTCCCGTGGCAAACCCGCATTGTTGGTTAAATCCTGGGGGAAAATGCTGGCCGGCCCCGACAAATTGACAGCCTGAATTCGAAAAGCGACAACAGTACCCGCGGGTTGTGCGGGTATCGTCGCGCTGTAAAGCCCGTCGCCTGCCAGCGAGTCGCCCCCCGTTGCGTTGTCCAGCATGGGAACCGACGTGTAAACCGGATTCGCATTAACCCCGGTGTCGATCCGGTAAAGCAGGTTGGCTCGGAATGGTGTTGTCCCATCAAACCGTGCGCTGACGACCACCGGTTGACTGGCGGCCGGTATTGGAGGGGAATGTTTGACGGCATAAATAGCCGCCGGCGGGTCGGCCCGGTACCGGCTGTTGGGCAACCCCGGGCTGCCCAGGTTCGGAGGAATCGGCATCCTGTCGCTTACTTCGAGCCAGTTCCCGCGCAGGCGCATGAGAACTTCGGGCCAACCATGAAGCCACCGGGCTTTTAGCCGCAACGTCGCGGTTTGGCCCGCTGCCAATGCGGTCTGGCTCAGCGGAGATTGGAGGTAATCGGCCAGTGTCCACATACCGTCACTGGACCGGAGGTGAAACGACTGGCTGCTCTGGTATCCCCCAAGGCCCGATGAAGTTTCGAGGCTCGAACGAAGATGGTCCCCTTGCGCGGTCCAGCTTCCGTTGCCGGCTTCAAAATCGCCATTCGTAAGGATGTTGACCCCGGCAGGTCCGCCCGGCCGCACTTCGATGTTGTCCACGAGACATTCCCCAACATCCAACAACCCCAATTGCACAAGGTTGATCGGGCTGCCATTAAAATTGGCGCCGTTGTCAAGGACACCTGTGAATTCGATATTCGTCCACGCGGACTTTGCCGTTTCATCGCTGTCAGCCCAATTGTACGCAAGACGATGGTTTGAATTCGGATTGATCAATTCGAGACTGCTGCCTCCGGCATGGGCCCATTGTCCCCAGTTTCCTCCAGCGCCGAAGGTGACCTCATCTTCAACAACGTATACCGTATTTGTCACCGGCCCCGAGCCGCCGTTTTGAACGAGAGCCATTGGACGGCCAAGTGCCACCCGCTCGCCTTTGTGCGACAATTTCCCTCCAAAGTTCCCCAGCGTGTTCGCGGGGTTGAGGTTTGGATATTTGGCGAACAGATTGGTTTGGTTCCGCGCAATGACAAGGTAGCCAGCCGGAGCGAGAGAAACATTCGGCGGGAAGACAAAGGAAATACCGGAAACGAACTGCCATCCGGAAAGGCTCACGCTGTTCGTTCCCTTGTTGTACAGCTCGATGTATTGATCGTCGTCATTGCCCGTAATGGGGGCGTACATCAGCTCGTTGATGACGATGTCGTTTATCGCAATCGTGTTGTTATGCCCGGACGGAGTGCGGGATCCCAACGCGTAAAACTCCGATGCGCCATCGGGGTAACGGCCGAAGGAGACCCCGTCCGGCTCAGGCTGAAACTGGACGGCATCCAACGCTCGAGTTCCATCAGGCTTAATCAGGAAGACCGTGCCACCAGCGGGATCAAGGGTAAACCCGAGCTGATCCTGCAAAAAGGTCGCAAAGCCGCCGCCCTGAATCAGTGTGCCCGGAGGTATAGTGAACTTATTGCTGCTGAAATTGTCCGTCAGGATGCAGCCGGACAGATCCACTTGCTGGCCGCTCCGGTTGTAAAGCTCCACATACTGAGGAATCGGATCCTCCGTGTGCGCCAGGATCTCGTTGATGACAATGGACCGCAACGGGCTGGGCCGAAATGCTTCGCCCTGGCCAGGCGACCCCCCGACAACATCGCTGATGTCCCAGGCCCGAGGGTCCCCTTCACCATAGGTGGGAGCGGCCAGGACAATCGAATGACCGGTGCCGTCGGCGGCCACCGGCCAGGGATACAGGTTCGAGTAGGGAACCGTCAGCAGCACTGCTCCGATTTCATCAAGCAATTGAATCGTGCCCGTCTTTTTCAGCGTTCCTGAGTAAGATCCTATAATGTTGGTGATGCCGTAAACGGCGTCGAGATCCGCGGGCGCGGCAGCAATAACGAGGTATCCGCCGCCCGGAATGACCGTCCCTTGGGGAAATGAAAAGCTCACGCTGCCGGTAAGCTTGTAGTTGCTGAGATCGTGGAACCAGGGATCGGTATTGTAAATCTCGATAAATTCAAGGTTACGGCCGTCAGCGCGGGACGCTGGTTTATACATGATTTCCGAAATCACGATTGGAGTGATTCGGCTGCATACGCCAATGGGTTCATGCGGGTTAGCTGCGACTAGGGCAGATGCGTTGGTCACGGGCTGCGCGGGGCTGATGAATTGCGCGGCTGTGGCCTGGTTGGTGTTATGGCTCGATACCGCCAGGCCCACATACACCGATGCCGGCAGGGTGATCGAGGCTGAGCCCAGTGCCGACCAGCTTTGACCGTCGTACCCTGCAAACCCCGTGAAGGTGTTGCCCGCTCTTTTAACGCGCAGCCATGTGTAAGGAAAGTTTGCGGGGAAACGGCCCGCAGTGTTTGCAACGGAACCCGCGGGATCGCGCCACTCAAAAAAACAACCGCTCATGGCCGGCGTCGCCAGCGCAGCTGCAAAGCGGCTCGAAGGAGCGATGGTTTCCCTGGCCATCAATCCCGCTTTGGCGAACCCATCCGAAAGCGCCAGAGAAGATACATCCACGCTCAGGTCAAAATCACCGGTCATCTGCTGGTACGCGAATTGGAACTGGTCTGTTGCTCCGCCTATATCTGCGCCCGTAGCGCTCACTCCAATTCCACCTGGAACAGAAAATAGACCGCCAGCAGGAACCGGGGTCCCTATAGCAACGGGGGTGAAACTGCTGGCGAAGAAAGTGGCCTGAGATCCAGGGGAGATCAGGGTTCCAGAGGCGGTTTGAGCGGCCAGGTTGCTGACGGTGAGGGTGTAGCTGTTGGCGTTCGACAGTCCCAGCACCGCCAGGACAATGTTGCTTTGGGAACCATCCAGGGTTGCCGAAGTGATCGTCACGTTACTGTTGGTGCCGGAGATCAAGAAGTTTGAAATGTTGGTTGCGGTTGCCGCGGTGATGGGTTTTGAAAACATTGCAAACACCTGCGAGAGTCCCAGGCACCTGGCCCCCAGCAAGACGGGAGGATTGGTGTCCGCAATGACCGTGAGTGAGGCCACGCTGCTGGTAATAGAATAGGTGGTGTTGCTGACAATGTTTTGAACCACTGCCTCGAATTGGGCCCCGTTGTCGCTAAGTGTGGCCGATGCGATCGTGTAAGTGGAATCAGTCGCCCCTGCGATCGGATTGCCCCCTCGATACCACTGAAATGACGGAGCAGGATTGCCTGTCGCAACGACGGTAAACGAGACTGATTGCAGTTCTGTCGTGGTCTGACTTTGTGGTTGGCTGGTAATCGCGGCGGGACTTTGAACAAACGCGTCGGGTGCAACTACGATCGAAGGAAGGCCCGACGCCTTGACCAGGAAATAGTCCACGTCGAACTGAAAGGGACTGCCGGAACTTGCGGTGATCCCTGCAAAACCTGTGCGGAGCGGAGAGGTAGGCGTGTAATCCCAGCTCAATTGCCACGCCGCAGGTTCCGGCTGGGAGCCGTCGGCCAGCCAGATTTTGGCGAACACGTCATTGGCTCCGCCTTGCGAAGCGGCATTGGGCTCCTGTCTGAGCCGGATCCAGTACCAGGTGTTGAGCTGCCACACAAAATTCTGCACTGGTCCCCATGCCACTATGTCGTCCAACAGCGCCATGTGGAGGGTTGATTGTCCATCGGACGTGTTTTCTCGAAACAGGTAATTGATGCCTTGCGTGCTCGACGGATCCACTCCAACACCGATGCCACCTCGGACCAGGTCCCCGCTTCCATACGAAAGAACCCGCACCCGCGCGAGGACTTCCTGGGTTGTATTATTGTATCCGGGTAACTCAAACAGCAGGTGATTTGGGTCGCCCGTGGCAGGCATAACGTGCAGCAAGCCACCGCTGACTGAGAACACGCTGGACCCCGCCACCACCCAGTTGGTGTTCAGCATTGTTCCATTGAAATCATCTTGAAAACCGTTCACGGTCGTGCCGACCTCGGACGGAAGTTGCTGTCCGGTGGCCCTCAACCCTGAATGCAGCGCGAACAGCCCAATGAGGAGCAGCCACGCCACAAGCTTGAGAAATTGCGAGCGGGAAAGGGGGTGGCGGATCCTGTGTATACAACGACCGCCCAGTTGTACAAAGCCCGGCAATTCACGCCTTTGAACTGGAACAGCTGAGAGAACTATCATTATGGTCAGTAGGTGACTAAAGATTCATCAAGGGGAGACCTTGAGCCGATAGAAGCGTTGGGTGGACAGGGAGAAGTCGGCCGAAATGCTAAGGGCGGCGCCGGTTCCGGTGATGGGGTTGCCCAGGGGCAGCCAGGTTGTGCTACCCAGGTCATCTTTGTATTCGAGTTGGTAGGATTGTCCGGTTACGCCAGTCCAGATGAGGGTGAGATTGGTTGAGCTGGATTGGAAACTCAGCGGCAGAGGTGTTGAACCTGAAGCAGCTGAGAAGCTCAGATTATCGATGGCCAGACCCTGGGCTTTGCCGGCCGGGTCGGTCATTTGCCAGACCAGCCACAAAGCCGCGCCCGGTTGCCAGTTAACAATCGGCAGGTTCAGCACACTCAAA
>DATGLT010000373.1:0-7956 GCA_035294005.1 Verrucomicrobiia bacterium | reverse complement strand
GCCGGATCGCGGCTCCGGTCGCGGCCCTGTACCAGGGCTCTCACGGAGAGATCTGGGTGGGAACGACCGCCGGAGTCTATCGCTTTGATGGAGGTGTGCAGACACGGTTCGTGGGCAAAGACCGAATTGCGGTTCCGGACGTTCGCGCGATCACCGAGACGGCGGATGGAACGATTTGGCTGGGGTTGTCGGGGGGAGGACTCGCTTCCTTGCGAGGCGAATCGATTGAGCAGTTCAGGAAACAAGACGGCGTTGGAAGCGACCAGGTGATCTGCTTGTATCCTGACGCGGACGGCACGTTGTGGATTGGGACGTCTGATAACGGCCTGGCGTTGATGCGCAACGGACACTTTGGACACATTGGAACCAAAGAAGGGCTCCCCAGCAGCGTAATCTGCCATATCGTGGATGACGGTCGCGGCAACCTGTGGATAGGGTCACACGCCGGCATATTGCGGGCCGGCAAAGAGGATCTGCTCCGATGCGCACGCGGGGGCACTCAATCAGTTCACTGGCTGGGGTATGGCAAAGCCGAGGGGCTGGCCAGCCCCACTTGCGCGGGCGGATTCCAGCCCGGCGCTTTGCAGGCTGCGGACGGCCGGATCTGGTTTCCCACCTCCAAAGGAATTGCCATAGTCGATCCGTCGAATGTGACCACCAACATGGCCGTGCCGCCCGTCGTGATCGAGGAAATGCGAGCCGGCAATAAGTCGGTGGATCTTCACAACCCGCCCTCTCGCACCGGCCACAATCATCAAGGCATCCAGATCCCCCCGGGTCGCGACCGGTTCGAACTGCGGTACACGGGCCTGAGTTTTGCCGCGCCTGACAAGGTTCGGTTTCGATATCGTCTCAAAGGCCTGGAAGACGATTGGACCGAGGCCGGAACCAGGCGGGTTGCCGAGTACAGCTATCTGCGACCCGGTTCGTACCAGTTCCAGGTGATTGCGTGCAATAACGACGGCCTTTGGAATGACAAAGGCGCCACCCTGGCCTTTACCGTTTTGCCCTTCTTCTGGCAAACCTGGTGGTTCCAGGTTTCCAGCGGGTCTTCGGTCGCCGCCGCCTTGGGCGGCTCCATTTTTTGGGCCGGTCGCCGGCGGGTTCGACGCAAGCTCGAACAGGTCGAACGCCAGCGAGCTCTCGAAAGAGAACGCGCCCGGATCGCCCGCGACATTCACGATGACCTCGGCGCCAGCCTGACGCGCATCACCATGCTGAGCCAGACCGTTCGAAGCGAATTGGAAGGTCAAGTCCAGGCGACTGAGGACGTTGACCAGATTTACACCACCGCCCGCGAATTGACGCGGGCGATGGACGAGATCGTTTGGGCTGTGAATCCCAAGCATGACACGCTGGACAGCCTCGTCACCTACCTCGGGCGCTTCGCCCAACAGTTTCTCAGCACCGCCGCCATTCGGTGCCGCCTGGACGTCCCCCTTTATCTGCCCTCCTGGGTCTTGACTTCCGAAATCCGGCACAATGTGTTCCTTGCTCTCAAGGAAGCCTTGAACAACGTGGTTAAACACGGCGCCGCAACCGAAGTTCGCATTTCACTGTCGTTGGATGATCGAGGCGGCTTTACTCTCGGCGTCGCCGATAACGGCCGCGGCTTTGACGCCGGCGGCTTTGCAAGTTCCCCTGCCGCGGCGCCAAGCAATTCGCGCCTGAGCTTCGGAAATGGTTTGCTCAACATGCAAAAACGGCTCGAAGAAATCGGCGGTTCTTGCAACATCGAGACCGCCCCCGGAGAAGGCACCCGGATAAATTTCGTCGTCAAAACACATGACAGCTCATGCACCTGAACTCCGGGTATAAAGGAGACGTGGCTATTGCCGTGTCGATTGTCGAGGATGACCCCCAGGCGCGCAAAATTCTGGCGGGATGGGTCAGCCATGCACCGGGTTTTCATCTGACGGGCGATTGGGGCAACGCGGAGAGCGCTCTCGACCCTCTGACCCGTCAAAAACCCAACGTCGTGCTCATGGACATCAACCTGCCTGGAATGAGCGGCGTCGAGGCCGTCAAGAAGCTCAAACCCGACCTGCCGGATACCCAGTTCGTGATGCTGACGGTCTACGAAGACGCGGACCACATTTACAATGCCCTGGCGGCCGGCGCTACGGGTTATCTTCTCAAGGAAACGCCCCGCCAGGAGTTGCTCAACGCGCTGGAAGATGTTCACCGCGGCGGCTCACCCATGACCAGCAACATCGCCCGCAAGGTGGTCCAATCCTTCGGCCAACCCCGCGCTTCCAGTCCCGAGGGCGACGACTTGTCGCCACGCGAGCAGGAAGTCCTCGACTTGCTGGCTCGGGGCTACCTGTACAAGGAAATCGCCGAGCGCCTCAATATCAGCATCCCCACGGTCAATACATACGTCCGCCGGATGTACGAAAAACTGCACGTCCGCTCACGAGCGCAGGCCGTCGCCAAGTACGCTCACCTGGAGCGTCTTCAGTCCCCGACGCCCCGAGGCGACGCAGGCCGCTGACAATCCAGTCACACCTGCGGCCCGAAGCATGGCTCCGATTCAGCGGGGGCCCCGCCGGCGGTCCCCCGGCATTGTAATCATTTTTAATGACATGCAAATTCCTCTTAATTTCTCATATTAAGTAAATTCAGCAGCTTGTGTGCAACGGCCGTTCGGGGCCTGGTGTGCCTCGAAATGATTGGGATCACGCGAGCCGCGATATTATCTTCCGCAGCCTGCTGCTAAGGACTGCGGCGTTGCGCTCCCGGCCGCCAGGCCGCGCGCGCAACAGAGAGCGCCCCTGTTGCTGGGGTGATTCACGGGAAAGGCGCCGGCGAACGCCGGCGCCTTTTTAGTGGATCCCATCGAGTACACCACCAGCACCAAGAAATCAGGGGCGGTTCCCGCCACGGCCTTGCCTGCGGGCGAGTCACCCTTCTTCCGTTTCAAATCGCCCTAAGCCAGGCTGGTTTCGAATAGTTGCGCAGGAGCCGGGAAGCTCACGGCGCTTTTTGATGGCGGCCGGAGGTTTTGGGGGGTGAGCCGCTTGACAGGGTTTTAGCTTTGTGATACAAAGTGATCATGGCCAATTCAAAACGATTCATTGCCATCGCCGAATTGCTCCTGGTTTCTCCCGCGCTCTTGTTCATGTGCGCGCTCTTCGCACGCAACATCCAGCCAACCCAATATCAGCCCGCCAAATCCGCCGAGCATCTCGTCGGCTGGTTTGCTGCCAGGCCGTTCCTATGCCTGGATATATTTCTGATCGCCATGCCGCTTTCGGTTTTGGCCGTGGGGTGCGCGACGCTAATGCGCGCCTGGTCCAAAGACGCGAGTTTTCGGGACGCTACGATCAGCATGCTCACAATCATGAGGGAGCACATGGCGACGCTGTTGATTCTTGCGGCGACGATCCTTGCCGCCGGGGTATTGGCGGTCGTCGCGGTCCACGTGATTACGGACTGACACCGCGTGCTTGAAGGACGGAGCCGTCTGGCCGCGTGGTTCGGGAGGGAATTGCGCTGAGGCGGTCTCGCGTGATTAACTTGGCCGCGCCGCGATTTGCCTCAACCCCTCGGTGGTAACTGGTTTCATGAAACACGCCTCGGCGCCCTGCCGCAAACTCTCGTTTGTGACGACGTCGTAATCGGAACCAGTAAGCATGGTGACGGGGATCGAACGGGTACGAGGGTCATTCTTTATTTTCTGCAACACTTCCAGCCCGCTAAGCTTGGGCAAGTACAGGTCGAGCATGATCCGGGTTGGCATCACCGAAAGGTCCCTGCCGGCGTGATTCCCGGTGCCGAACAAGAAGTCCAGCGCTTCGCAGCCATCTCGTACCACAACGACATCGGCGTCCAGATTGCATTTTTGGAAGCTCCGCAAAGCCAATAGTTCGTCGTTGGGATCGTCTTCGACCAGTAGAATGAGATCGCGCTTTTGGGGGTTCATGGGTTAGGAAATTCTCAAACTCTGGCTCTGCATTGTGCATCAGAGGCTAGTTAACGAGAGAGCCTCGGTCAAGCCCAGCGCCGGTGTGGTTCAACGTTTTCTATGCCGCGTGTCGACTGAGCGTCACATTCCGTTTGAAATTATGAAGTTGGGCAACGGCTGCCCCTCGACAATGTTCCGACTACGTGGAGCGACGTGGAAGTCGTCCCTTGGCTTGTCTGATTGAACCAAAGCCTACTGCTCAAGCTTCGCTCGCAACGTTAGCTCGGAACCGTCCGAAATTGTGATTTGTTTGCGGTAATCCTTGTAGCCGGACTTTTTGACTTCGATCGTATGGAGACCGGGAGCGAGTTTCAGCTTTGCAGGGGCATTGCCGACGAAGGTGCCATCGGCATAGACCTCGCAGGTTTCATCATCGGCTTTCACATCCAGGAATCCGGTTTTAGCCGCGGACGGGGTGCTATTCGCAGCAACGGCAGTCTGGCTTGAAGGAGATTTTGGTTTGAATTGCCGGGCCAGTTCCTGGGCCTTGGCAATCTGGTCCGGGGTCATCGCGCGTTCGGCCATTGAAAGATTCATTTTGGCTTCAACATTGCTATCGCTGCCTTGCGCGCCCGCCAGGTTGAGCCACTTGTAAGCCTGGACATAATCCTGGGGCACACCGCGGCCTTTGGCGTAACACATCCCGAGCGCGTTTTCTGCCGCAGCCAGCCCCTGTTCAGCTGCTTTGCGCGTCAGGTTGATTGCTTCCGGAATATCCTTCGTGACGCCGTTCCCCTCGAAATAGCAGGTCGCCAGTGCTTGTTGCGCTTCCGCAAGGTTTTGATCCGCCGCCTTGCTATACCATTTGGTGGCCTCGACGTGGTCTTCTGCGACTCCGTCTCCGCTGGCATAGCATAAACCCAGTTGCAGTTGAGCGTCAGCGAGTCCCTGGGCGGCAGCCCGTTGCAGCCAGCGCGCAGCTTCCACGTGATCGGACTTTACTCCGACACCGTTGGCGAACTCGTAGGCGACCTTCATTTGGGCCTTGGCCAATCCTTGCTCGGCGGCTTTGCGGTGCCACTTCGCAGCTTTATTGAAATCACGACTCACTCCGCGGCCGGTGGCGTAGAGATTCCCAAGCTCCAGTTCGGCCTGGGCATCGCCGCGATCTGCCCGCGCTTTGACCTGCTCAAACTGCTTCTTCTCAATCTCGCTGACCTGTCCCTGGGCGAGCAACGAGGCGCTCATCCAAAGACCCAAGGCTATAGACCACCATTTCATGGTGCGAGAGTAGGCGATTCTCCACGGCTGACAAGAGTCAGTATTCTTCGGGCGAGCAAATGCCCATCCTTTGCGGGCTCAGGCCGCGCGTTGACGGCCCAGCAGCAGCCTCAAGCTATTCATCACCACGATGACCGTGCTGCCCTCATGACCCACCACCCCGATCGTCAGTGGAATCTTTCCCATCATCGCGAACGTGACCAATACCACGACCGTCCCCAGAGAGATCACGAGGTTCTGCCGAATCACCCTGCGCGCCCGTTTGCTAAGCCGGAATGCCGCCAAAAAATTTTCCAACCGGTCATGCATGAGAACCACGTCAGCCTGCTCCAAAGCCGCATCGGACCCGCGCGCGCCCATGGCGACTCCAATGTGCGCCGCCGCCAGGCTTGGGGCGTCATTGACCCCATCCCCGACCATGGCAACGAGTTTGCCCTGTTCGGTCATGGACCGGATCTCAGCGAGCTTGGCTTCGGGCTTCAGTTCCGCGCGAACATCGTCGACTTTGAGCTGGGCCAGCAGCGCATGGGCCGATGCTTTGTGGTCGCCGGTGAGGACCACGGTTTGGAGGCCGGCTTCACGCAGTTCCTCGATGACCCCGCGTGCCTGCGGCCGGATGTCATCGCGCAGAATCAAGCGGCCGTTCAACTCGCCGTGGGCGAGCCAAATCTCGGAGAGACCGGAATGGGGGATGGAATCCTCAGAAAATGATTGCCCGGCCAAAGCTGGGCCCAGCCATTCCCTTTTGCCCAGGAAACAATCGCAACCGTTGCGCCGCCCGCGCAGCCCTTGTCCGGTGACCGATTCAAAGTCGTCAAATTCGATGCTCGCAAATTGGTGTTGCTTGCCGTAACGCGTTATAGCTCGCGCCAGCGGGTGGGTCGAAAGCTTTTCCAGCGAATAGGCCAACTGAGCGACCTCCGTTTCGCGCCCGGGGGGGAAGCTCTCAACTCGTTCGACTTTCAGTTCGCCCGTCGTGAGAGTGCCGGTCTTGTCGAGTGCGACCGTGGTGATGCCCGCGAGTTTTTCGACCGCCGCGCCGCCGCGAAAAAGAATCCCGTGCCGCGCTCCCCAGGCGATGGCGGCCAGGACTGCCGAAGGGATTGAAAGAACCAGGGCGCACGGGGACGCGACGACCAGCAGGGTCATTGCGTGATAAAACGCGCTATGGGCCTGCCCCTTTGGAGCGAACGGGGCCTGGCCCATGGCGAGCCACCAAACAAAGAACATTGCAAGCGTCAACCCCAGGACGCCATAAGTATAAACCGTGCCAAAGGTGTCCGTGAACCGTTGAGCGGGGGCTTTCTGGCGCTGAGCGTCCTTGATCAACCGGATGATTTTGCCCAGCGAACTTTCTGCCACCGGCCTGAGCACTTGCACCTCGACGGCGCCCCACAGATTCATCGTGCCGGACAGGACCGAATCACCCAGGCGCTTGTCGACCGGGGTTGATTCGCCGGTTAGGTTGGATTCGTCGCTCGCTGTTTGGCCGCGCACAATCTCGCCGTCGACAGGAAACTGCGCGCCGGGTTTGATGAGTAGCCGCATCCCGGGCATTAATTTCTCGACCGGTAACTCACGTTCATGGCCGTCCTCATCAACCACGGTTGCCGATTTGGGTGCTTCGTGAAAAAGCGAACGGATTTCCCTTTGCGTGCGTCCCAGGGCGTAATGCTCCAGGGCGCCGGACAGGGAGAAAAGAAAAAGCAGAGTAGCGCCTTCACCCAGCGCCCCGATACACGCGCTTCCAGCCGCGACCGCCAGCATTAAAAAATGAACGTCGATCGCTCGTTTCTGGAGCCGTTCCCAGACTTCCTGCACGGTGTACCAGCCTCCGGCAACGTACGCTAAAGCGAAGCCGGCATAGGAGACCCGAGGCGTTGATTCCAAAAAATAAGCGGCAAGACCGAAACCTCCGCAGAGAATCGCCGCGACCAGTTGCGGCCGCCAATCCTCGATCTCCTCAGCGTGTTCAAGAAATTCGACATCGCGTTGAACCACTTTTGGCCATGGAATATCGTTCCAACGCCAGAATTTGGGCGCCGTTGGGCAGGTGACGCGGGCGATCGTGGTTTTATTGCCTTCGTGCTGAATTGTGATTCGGCGTTGCTCAGCTTCGGGCAGAGGTTTAAGGCACGTTCGGCACTGGCCGGCACCCGCGAGCAGGGTACACCCGTGCTCGTCCTGCTTTTCCTGCGCTTTCTGCAACGTCGAACTGATGCGCTCGGCCAATTTTGGAGCGTCGGTGCGGCCGATCGTAGCGACCGAAATGGTTTTGCGCTCTCGATCAATGGTAACGGCTTCGAGCGTCGGGTCATCAGCCAGGGCTCGGGCCACGGACCTTGCCAGGCAATGGGCTTCCTCGAACTTTTGTTCAAGTCCTTCTTCGCCGGGAACGCTCATATGAGGCTTTCCACCGCGAGCAACATATCCTTCTTGAGGGCTAAATGCCATGAAATACGGCTGGGTTCATGGTGGGTGACCCCACTCCATGGGGTCCGGCTGCAGCCGTCAATTCAACGAGATTCACAGGCTCTGCGCGAACTGCAACCTGGACACTACTAATGCACCATGAGGACGGGGCAGGGCGCCTGGCGAAGCACTCGCTCAGCGGTTCCACCAAGGATGGCGCGTTTTGGGCCGCCACTGCCATGGCCGCCCATAATAATTAGGTCGCAACCCGTGGCTCGCGCCGTGTCGGTTATTTCAGATTGCGCCCTCCCCATTCTGACCAGGGTTTCAATCGAAGTGCCTTGCAACGGGATGCG
>DATGLT010000372.1:0-11728 GCA_035294005.1 Verrucomicrobiia bacterium | reverse complement strand
AGTAAACCGGCGGTAGGTTGGCTATCTTCGGCAGTTGAAAAGATTCGCGGTAACAGTTTGCAGGCAGATCCAGGTTCGCCTGTTGTTCATGCAACACGCGCATGGAGAGGTCCAGAACCCGGGCGTGGACCCGCAACCCATTCCGTGGTTCGAGGCTTTTGTTGACCACCGTGACGGTTGGCTCGATCAATCCAAGCTGAACATGAACCGGCTGATTGGCTCGTTTAATGAAGTAATAGCTGACCATTGGCTTGAGGTACCAATCGAAGATCTGCCACTGCACGTCCGGCCAGGCGGAGTTGATCTTCCACTCCGTGAAGCCGCTCGTGATGTCCCAAAGTCGGTGGTTCACCGCTTCGAACATGGCCCGGTGTTGGTCCGCGGTGGCCAGATGCGCTTGCCAGACGTAATCGCCGACGGTTTTGGGCTGACCGTAAACGCGCCGCACGGCAGCGTCGTAGGGTTCGTAGTATTTGTTGGCGCCATGATGGGCCCACGTCGCATCCAAGGGAAAGAGCGGCCCAGGTTTCCGTTCCCCAAACCCGGGAATGAACTTGTCCAGGCTGCTCAGCGGCGGCAGCGAAGCGGAGCCCGATTCCACCATGAACATCCAGTTAGGAACCTCTCGCACACGGCGATACCACTCAGAGGGTTCCTCCCAGCCATACGAGTTTCCGCCGTTGTCGCTCATGCCCGCCGGCATATCTTCGCGGAACCACGGCTGGATTTTATCCGGGGTGGTGTTCTGCATCCCGTTGGAGGGCACCCAGAATCGGCTGCCGTCCAATTCGATAACGCTCTGGCGCCAAGGCCGGTAAACCTCCTCGCGCGTGAACCCTTCGTTGCTGGCCATATACATGACGAGGCTCGGATGATTGCGGTAGCGCTTGAGAATGTCCCGGCTGCATTTCAGCACGAGTGGAACGTCGGCGGGATATTTCGAGCCGGTCGTCATCCACGAGCAACCGTAGAAGCACTGGCCGACCATTACGCCGTAACGGTCGCAAGCGTCGAAAAGGAAATCGGGAGGATTCGCGATGTCCTCGAAGTAAATCAGGTTGAGGTTGGCCTCGGCGTAATAACGAATTTCCCGGTCCATGCGCTCGGGCGTCCAGTCGAGCATCAAATCCGGCTGAATATAACCGCCCCGCGCAAAGACCTTTTGGCCATTGATCAGGATGCGGCGGCCGTAATGCCCATTGTGCTCGTGCATCTCGCACGAAATCTGCCGGACCCCGAACCGGACCTGCTGGCGATGCGAAACTTTCTGTCCGACGACGGCCTGCAGGTCCAACTGGTAAGTCGGGTGCTCTCCGTAACCATTCGGCCACCACAGTTTGGGGTTCTTCACAACGGGGCAAGGATCGATGGTCACGACCTTGTTTTCCCCGGCGGCTAGAGCAACCGTGGTTTCAAACCTGACCTCCGTTTCGGGCACTGTTCCCTTGAGCAGCACGGTGACCGGTTGTTCGCTCGAATTGGACAGCGTAGTCGAAATCTTCAGCCTGGCGCTGTCCGTATGAGGCAGAGGAAGCTCGGTCACAACAAAGGGGTCGCGAATCGCGACCGGTCCTGTGTTCTCCACCCACACATCCTGCAAAATGCCGGTATAACGATCGGGAACCGTCGGAAAGCAATCGTACCCGCCGGCGAGTTGGACGGCGTAATCCATGGGCGCATCGCTGACATGATCCTCGAAGCGATTGTTCGCCAGGGGAACCAATTGTGTTCCCGGTGAGCCCACGTGGTCCACCCGCCAGATCTTGACCGCAAGCGTGTTTGACCCGACCCGGGCCCACGGTGTGACATCAAACGCAAATCGCTGGTTCATGCTGACGAACTCGTCGCGCCCTGCCACCCGGTGGCCATTCAGCCACACCTCCGCGCGGTAGTTTACAGAATCCAGGTGCAGCCAGGTGCGTTCCCCGGGTGCCTTGGGCTGCAGCCCGAAGCTCTTTCGAAACCACCAGGGGCCGGTCCAGGGATTACGCCGGTCGGGCAGGTGACTGTACTGCGCAAGCTTCTCCTTCTCGTTGAATTCGTCAGAAGCGTCGGGCAAGCGAAAGCCGTTCAGCGCGAAACGCGGATCAGGATAGATTCCACTCCTCACCAGCGCGTTGAGCACGGTGGTGGGAACAGCAGCTTGCAGCCAGCCGTTGGGCGAGTAAGCGGAGGTCGAGACTTGTTCCCCTTCCTCGGAAGCCAGCACTGACGATTGAATTTGCCAGGCACCATCGAGGTCCTGGCGAGTGCCAGCCATTCGATCGCCGCGCTGGGCAAGCGCATCCCTGCCCAACAGTGCTAAAAGGCCCAACCAGAAGAATGCTCGTTTCATAATGCAGTCTGCTTGCTGGCCTTGGTGCGGGCCGCGCGCTGCTGAACGCCCGTATTTGGCTTCTTCAATGACAACAACTCGCTCGTAATGAGGCGCACCGAGTCCCCCTTGCCGCACCAACCGCGCGCCCAGCGCCCTGCTATGACATAAAAAGCGTCTCCCGCCTGCAGCCGATGCGGTTCCGGCTCTCCCTTTATCTCCAGGATCAACTCGCCGCTAATCACATACCCCGCCAAATCCCCTTGTTGCAGCTCGAATTCAGGTTTTTCGCCAGCAAAAAGTTCTTCATCCAGCATTTCGAAACGTATGTCCTTTCGGGAGGGCAGGACGAAAGTGTAAGAGCGGCCCCCATCGTTCGCCGACCGCATTTGGCTGCGTCGAAAGACCAACCCGTCCGGAGCCCGGTGGCTCTCGGAAAAAAACGGTCCAAGATCCGAATCCAACGCCAGCAACAGCTTCCGCAAGGTCGCGATCGTGGCGGAGACTTTTCCGGATTCCAGGTTGGAGACGTAGCTCACGGCCACGTCCGCTCGCCGGGCCAGTTCGCGCATAGACAAATGCGCGCGCAACCGCAAGGCCCGCAGGCGCCGCGCCGTATCTTCATTGATTCCCTGGGTTTGGTTCATGGGGATGGTTGCGAACAAATCACCGAAAGCATGTAATCCGTTTAGAGAACACTCGTTCTTTAGTCAATGCCACATTGATTATTTTTACAGAGAACACTCAGATGTTGATGTTTGTGAAGGTGCGCTAGCGCTGCAAAATAGCGCCTCGTCGATTCGGAGAACGTGGCCACTCCGGGGCCAGAGGAGGCAGGATGACGACAGGGCGGTGCCGTTTATGGGATCAGGCCGAAGGGATCACCGAGGCGCGAAGCGGGCTTTTACAGCGTCCTATCCTCTATTTCCCGCACTATTGTTGTATCTAATTGTGGAGTTGATATCCTTTGATGATGCTAGATCCAGCCAGGCATCGGCCTCTCTAAGCAGGCTCCGTTGGCGCTCCTGGCGAGGTTGAGCGGCCGTGGCGAATTTTCCTGGCACGAATCACGGCAGAAATTCGTATGAAATAGCGGAAAAGCTGGCACGCGACTATGACGGCGGAACAACCTGACCGCGAACGCGAGATCTTCATCTCCGCGTTGGAGCGTGAGACACCCGGCGAGCGAAACGCCTATCTTGACGGCGCCTGCGGCGCTGACGAGGAAATGCGCGCCCGGATCGCGGCATTGTTGCGGGCCAACGATTTGGCGGGTGGTTTCCTGCCGATGGACGACCTGAACGAGCCGCCTTCCGGATCCACGCAAAAACTCGGTTACGACATTGGCCTGCCAGCGGAGCCGCAGAAGCCGGGCGATCAGGTCGGCCCATACAAATTGCGTGAAAAGGTTGGCGAAGGCGGTTGCGGGGTGGTCTATGTGGCCGAACAGGAAAAGCCCATCCGCCGCCGGGTAGCCCTGAAGGTGATCAAGCTGGGGATGGACACCAAATCCGTGATTGCCCGATTCGAAGCGGAGCGGCAGGCGCTGGCGATGATGGAGCATCCCAACATCGCCAAAGTGTTGGACGCCGGCGCAACGGCAGCCGGTAGACCTTACTTTGTCATGGAACTGGTTCGAGGCACTAAAATTACCGACTACTGCGACCAGCACAAACTGCCAACCCGTGCCCGCCTCGGTTTGTTCATCCAGGTTTGCCAGGCCATCCAGCATGCGCACCAAAAGGGCATTATTCACCGTGACATTAAACCCTCGAACATCCTCGTCACGATGCACGACGGGGTGCCGGTGCCCAAGATCATTGACTTCGGTATTGCGAAGGCCACGGAAGGCCGTCTCACTGATCTGACCGTTTACACGGACCTACATCAATTCATTGGTACCCCCGCCTACATGAGTCCGGAACAGGCTGAGATGAGTGGGCTGGATATCGACACGCGCGCTGATATTTACAGCCTGGGTGTCCTCCTTTACGAACTGCTCACCGGCCGTACACCTTTTGACGCCAAAACGCTATTGCAGTCAGGCCTGGAGGCGATGCGCCGAACGATTCGCGAAACCGAACCCCTTCCACCATCTACGCGACTCAGCACCATGCTCAATGCGGAACTCGCAGCGGTGGCACAACATCACAACGCCGAGCCGCCCCGGCTGGTTAACCTCGTTCGCGGCGATCTCGACTGGATCGTTATGAAGGCTTTAGAAAAAGATCGGGCGCGCCGCTACGAAACAGCCAACGGCCTGGCGATGGATATTCAACGGTATCTGACCAACGAACCGATTGTTGCCAGGCCACAAAGTCCCGGCTATCGCTTTCAGCGGCTGGTTCGCCGCAACCGTCTGGTCTTCATCGCTGCCAGTGGAATTTGTGCAGCACTGGTTCTGGGCTTGGCCGGGACTTTTTGGCAATGGCGTCAAGCCGAGCGCAACCATCAGGAAGCGGAGGCCAATCTTTACGCCGCGGACATGAATCGCGCGTCGCAAGTGCTTGATGACCTGGGTCCGGTCGCAGCGCGCGCGCTCCTGGAGCATCACGCCGGACAGCGGAACCTCCACGGCTTCGAGTGGCGTTATCTGTGGAAGCGGTGTTGGGGGGACTTTGCTTACTCCTGGTCAATTCCAGGCGGGCGAGTCTGGAAGGTGGCATTTTCTCCAGACGATAGCACGCTAGCGGTGTTGGACTCAGGCGGTGAGGTCCGGCTGCTGGATGTGCAGACGCGGAGTGAGCGTGTGTGCCTCACCAATGTCATTGGTTTAGCCGGCTTCACCTCGAGCGGACAGGAATTGCTTCTGGCTGTGCGCGCTCAAACAAATCGCAGCCTGGTGCGGTATGCGCCAAAAACAGGACGTCTCGCGGAATTATCTCCGGCGCCCAGCCTGCTGGGCTGGCTGCCAAACCTGCTGGCGGACTGCTTGACAGCCGTTATTCCGGGGCCGGACGGAGAGCTTTCGCTGGTGGACGCCCGCAGTGGCATGACCACCTCGCATCTAAAACTGCCGGACAAATGCTTCACTCGCTGGGAAGCGTTCGGAGAGGCCTGCGCGGTCAGCGCTGATGGCCAATGGATCTTCTCACTCGACAATGGGGCCGAAACCGGAACTGTTGGGACACTGTCAATCCGCGAGATGGCGTCCGGCAGGATTCTGGCTACCTATCCTGATGAAGCCGTCGGCACCCCGAAAATGGCGATAGTCGACCGCAACTACGTGTTGCGGTTTTTGCCCGGCGGGAAGACGGTGGTTTGGGCAAATCGAGATGGGTTCATCCACACCTGGCGGTGGGCGGATCCTTCCGCCACGCCCCGGGCAGAGCCAGGGCACCGTGGAATTGTTTGGGATATTGAGGGTTCCGCGGATGGACGCCGGTTCGCGACTGCCGGAAACGACCAAACGGTTCGCGTGTGGGACGCACAAAGCCTGAAAGAATTGTGCCTGCTCCGAGGCCATCACCATGAAGTGTTCACCGTGGCTTTTTCGCACGACGGTCAGTGGCTGGCCAGTGGCGGTGCGGACGGAACCATCAAATTGTGGAATCTCGATAATCCGGGCTGCTCGGGCGACGTTCCAGGCATCGTCGCTCGGCAGTTAGCCAATCGCATCGTGTTCTCGCCTGATGGCCACAATATCGCCGTGGGCATGGACGACGACAGCATCGGTGTCATTGACACGCAAACCTGCCGGCTCACCGCCAATTTCAAGGATTTGCTCTTTCCAGCCCGGTTCATGGCTGACGGAAGCCGGCTCTTTGGTCTTGCCGGGGTTGGCAATCTGGCCAGCCGGAAGGTCGAACGGGTGATCCCTTTTCCCGATATGAATTATCCCTGGGCCCAGGACGTTTCGCCGGACGGTCGCTGGCTGGTTCGCTCCTTTAGATCCACTGCCAGGCGCGGGGATTTTATCGAGCTGCTCGATTTGCAGCGCGGCTCCGTTTTCACCAACTTCACTCCAACGGACATCGTAATGGCTTCACGCTTCACTGAGGATGGGCAGACCGTTCTGGCCTCACTCGATAATGGAAGATTGGTTTGGTGGACGGTGACTGACCATGGATTGGAGCCGCGTCGAACTATTCAACTGGGCCATGCCAGCCGCGCTATTGCTCTTGAGCCAGACGGCGCGTTGGTCGCGCTTGGCGGACTCTCGCGCATCAGTCTGGTGGATTACCGCACTGGCGCCATCCGCCAGCGCCTCTTTGGGCATGGGCAGCAGGTTGCCGGTTTGGCGTTTTCGCCCGACGGCGGAACATTGGCCAGTTGTAGCCTCGACGGTACTATCAAAATCTGGAATTTGCACACCATGCAAGAGGTTTGCACGCTGCCGTTTGACACCAGGTCCTCCCCGGGAAAGGAAATTGGGGTGCAAGGCGTTGGCTTCTCGCCCGACGGCAACTCTCTTTGGGCGTTTTCCCGGAGCGGCACGCTCCGTTACTGGCGCACGGCGACCCAGGCGGAAATCGCCGCCGCCGAGGCAGCGGATAAGCCATGAGCGAAGTTACTGTAATCCTTGAAGCCATCCAAAAGGGCGACCGCAAAGCGGCCGAAGAACTGCTGCCGCTTGTTTACGAGGAGTTGCGCAAATTGGCCGCGTCCAAACTGGCCCTGCAATCCGCAGAGCAAACACTGCAGCCGACCGCGCTGGTTCATGAAGCCTATCTCAAACTCCTGGGTGATGGCAGCCATTCCTGGCAGGATCAACGCCATTTCTTTGCGGCTGCAGCCGAAGCGATGCGCCACCTGCTGGTGGATCGCGCGCGGCAGAAGGCGACTTTGCGCCACGGCGGCGGATGGCAGCGCGTTGACCTCGATTGTGTCGTGGCGGCGGCGAAGACCACCAACGACAACATGCTCCTGATCAATGAAGCGCTGGAGAAGTTTGCCGCGCACGACGCCGCGGCCGCCGAGTTGGTTAAATTGCGCTTTTTCGCCGGGCTGACCTTCACGCAGGCGGCGCGAGTTCTGGGCTTGTCTGAACGCACCGCCAAACGCTTATGGGCCTACGCGCGAGCCTGGCTTTTCAAGGAGATTCAAAGCCTGTGACCATTATGAATCGCTAACATTGCTGGCACTTTCCTGGGCGAAATATCGTTTGTGTAGAGGGAACGCAAACGACTATGAGAATGACATTACTAATCCTCGGCACAGCCGCGGCCCTCGCCTTCACAGCAGCTTTGCCTGGCGCAGAAGAGACGCTAAAAGATGCAGGCAGTCATCTTGGAACCTGGCGGCTCGTCTCGGCCAAGTATGGAGCCGCCAAGGAGTTTTCCGATGTTTCGACTTCCGAACCCCATATCAAGATGCTCACCTCGAACCGCTTCATTTGGGCGATCTACGACTCAAAGACGAAGCTCGTTTCTCTCTCCATGGGTGGTTCCTACCGTTTGCAAGGTTCCAATTATACGGAGACCGTTGAATTCTATCTCCCCGCGGGCATGAAGATTTACTTAGGCAAGGAGCAGGCGTTTACGATTAGGGTTGAGGGAGACAGACTCTTTCAGTCAGGCAAACTCTCTGACGGGCAGAATATCGAGGAGATTTGGCAGCGTGTGAATTAGATTAGTATAGCGCTTTGTGAAGGAGCACCGGAAGGAAGTCTTACTATGAGGCGATTACTTGTTCTTTGGTGGCGGTTTCCTGGAATCCCGGAGCGGGAACACTCGAAGTCAGAGTCATTGGGAGTTCGGAGCTGGTGGGTAGGTTTCCTCCTTAGCTTGGGCGCCGTCGTGACCTCCCTCGCCGATTCGACGCCCGCCGGGGTGAACCGCACGGTCCCGCAGGTCGAGCCACCAACAACGAAGCCACAGTTCTCCGCAAACCCGACACCGCAGGAAATCTTCCGCTCGCATGTCTTTCCGGAACCGCTGGTCCCTGTGGGGGGCGAACCGACCGCCGTGGAAACCACTGACCTTGCGGCGGCACTTCTAGGTTACGCCCATCGAGGCGGACCGGATGATTTCAGCAGCCTCACCGGGTTTTTGGAGCAGCATCCGCAGTCATCGTGGAATGCCGCGTTGCTCACGGACCTCGGCCTGGAATACTACAACACTGCTCATTACTCGCTGGCGATTGACACCTGGAGCAATGCCTGTGCGCTGGCTGGGAAAGCCAGGGACGCAAAAGCGGTTGCGCTGGTGCAGCGGGCGTTTGGGGAATTGCTCAGAATGGATTCGCGGCTCGGCCGGATGGATGAGGTTCAGCGGTTGTTGAATTCCACTGGCATACACGCGCCGGGCGGGCAGGCCGATCAGTGGGTCGTGGATGCGCGCGAGGCGTTGTGGGACATGAAAAACCGGCCTCAGATTGCCTTCCGGTGCGGGCCTCTGGCTTTGCGCAGCATTCGTATCGCCCTGGGCCTTTCCGGGTCGAGTGATGTCGAAATCTTCAAATCGGCCTCCACCCAAAAAGGCTGCTCTTTGCCACAAGTAGCCGAGTTGTCCCGAAAGATCGGGCTCAATTACCAGATGGCCTTTCGCAATTCGGGCGATTTTGTCATGCCATCCGTGGTTCATTGGAAGGTGGGCCATTACGCGGCGTTGGTCCGCAAAGTCGGAGAACTGTACGAATTGAACGACCCGACTTTCGGCAACAAAACCTGGGCGACTCGGCAAGCCCTGGAAGCGGAAACCAGCGGCTATTTTCTGGTCGCCGCCGGAGTATTGCCCGTAGGTTGGCGCGCGGTGAATGAAGCGGAAGGCGCTACCATCTGGGGCAAGGGGATGTCCGCTGGCAACGACCCGCAGCACATCGCGGAGAATGACTTGGCCACCCGCGGGTTTATTCCCTGCGGTCAGACCGCTAATCGTGGACTGAACCTTGTGCGGGCCGGTGTCGGGGTGGCTGGTATCGGGATGGCCGTCGCCAACGTTCATTTCATGGATGTCAATCTTCATTTGAGCGACAATCCGGTCGGCTATACACCACCCGTTGGGCCGGAGGTGGGATTCGCGATCGACTACAACCTGCGTGACGTATTTCAACCGGCCAATTTCAACTACGGCAACCTGGGTCCGCAATGGACCAGCGATTGGTTTACCTACCTTACGGACAATCCCAATAACCTGGTGGCAGATGTCAATCTGTATGTCGGTGGCGGTGGCCAACGCACGTATACCGGCTTTGACACCAACACCCAATCCTACGCATTCCAGCAGTACGACTGGAACCTGCTCACCCGCATTTCCACCAACCCGATCAGTTATCAACTGCTCTACGGTGATGGCTCGAAGATGATTTTCAGCCAATCGGATGACTCCATCAGTTCCTCCCGCAACATTTTTTTGACGCAAGTCATTGACCCGCAGGGTAACGCGCTCACTTTTTCTTATAACGGCAACCTTTGTCTGGTCTCGGTCCGGGACGCTATCGGACAAGCCACGAGCCTGATCTACGGTCTGGCCGCCACCAATGTACCTCAGGGAGGCGTGGTGGGCGCTGATGCGTTCAAACTCACGAGCGTCACCGATCCGTTCGGACGGACCGCGACATTTACTTACGAACCACACGTCGTCGCAACCATTGTCACTTACACCAATCAGACACCCATTGCTACAAACTACGAGTATGCCTGGGGACTCGGCAGCGATACAGATGTGATTGGCATCACTTCGCAATTTGGTTATCTGCCCGTACTGACCTCGGCAACCACAAACTACACGCCTACGAATTACGTGGTTACGTCGACTTACATCAACCTCGTTAATTCACTGACTACTCCCTACGGCACGAATTTTTTTATAGGCGCTGATAATGGCGACACGCGCATCCTGGACATCGTTTATCCTGACGCCACCCGAGAGCGAGTAGAATATTTTCAAGCTTATGTCTATAACACCAACCTGGTCCAATCGGATCCGGCTCTGAGCGTGCCGACGGGCATGACTACTGTCAACAATTACCTTTTAGAAAGGGATGTGTACTATTGGGACCGGAATGCCAGCGCGCTGGCTTTAGGCGATCGTTCAAAAGCTCGCCAGTATCACTTTTGCCACACCGAGTCCGGCGCCTTGACTTCCGGCTGTCTTGAAAGCATGAAGCCGCCGCTGGAAGGCCGCATTTGGTTTGATTACGCCGGCCAGAACGGCAGCGCCAACATTATCGGCTCCGCTACGGTTCCCCTGCACGTTGGCCGGGTGCTAGATGATGGCAGCACTCAGCTTTTTACCTTTGGATATAACCCCTTCGGCAACGTGACCAACGCGGTTGATCCGGTCGGCCGCTCAATGACCTACCTCTACGATACCAATGGCATGGACCTGCTGGAAATGCGGCAAACGCGACCAGGCAAGAACGAACTGCTCGCCAAGCTGACTTACAATGCCCAACATCGCCCCCTCACCTATACCGGCCCCTCCGGCCAAACCACAACTTATACCTACAACGCGCGGGGGCAGATGCTCACCGCAACGGGTCCGCTTAACCATACGACCACGTTAGCCTACGATCCGAACGGCTATTTGCTGTCCGTAATCGGACCGCTGCCGGGCACCAACGATGTCAGCACCAGGACCTACGACGCGTTTGGCCGAATACGGACTCTCACGGACGTTAGCGGCTATGTAGTGATTTTGGATTATGACAACCTGAACCGCGTGACGCGCGTCACCTATCCCGATGCCACCTTCGACCAATATTCTTACAATTTTTTGGATTGCGTTGCGTACCAGGACCGGGCCGGACGCCTGTCTTCCTTTGCTTACGACAACCTGCGGCAATTGCGCTCAATGACGGACCCTCTTGGCCGGACGACTTATTTTGACTGGTGCCGTTGCGGCGCGCTACAGAGCATCACGGATCCAATGGGGCGCTCCACTTCCTGGATTACGGACGTTGAGGGAAGGCGCACGGCCAAGCAATACAACGACGGCTCGCAGGAGACTTACGTTTATGAGAACACCACCAGCCGCCTGCGGCAGATCACGGATGAGAGGCAGCAAACCACCGTTTACGCATACAATGCAGACAACTCGCTCAGTTCCGTCAGCTTCGGCAATGCCTCGGTTATAACACCCGGCGTGTCTCTCACGTATGACCCGAATTATAGACGGATCGCCTCGGCAACTGATGGAGTTGGCACCAGGAATTACTCCTATAATCCCATTTCCTCGCCACCGACGCTGGGCGCCGGAAGACTGGCCGCTATTACCGGGCCGCTGCCCAACCAAACCGTCAGCTACACGTACGATAATCTGGGTCGTGCGGTGCAGGAGACCGTGGATGGCGTCGTCTCCACCCGCGCGATTGACCCGGTGGGGCGGATTTCCGGCATAACCAATGAATTGGGAGCGTTTACGTTTGGCTACGATGGCGGTTCAGGCCGGCTGCTTTCGGAGACCTTACCTAACGGGCAAACGACCAGTATCGGCTACGGGAATAATCTTCAGGATTTTGTTTTTCAGGAAA
>DATGLT010000371.1:0-4816 GCA_035294005.1 Verrucomicrobiia bacterium | reverse complement strand
TGGAAGCGCCGGTGTCGTGATGCGAATGGCGTCGGGCGTGGCGAGCAGTTCCTTGAGCGTTCCCATCGCGTGAATTTTTCCGCCGTAATAAATCACTACCCGGTTGCACACGTCTTCCACATCCGACAACAAATGACTGCTCAGGATGACCGTCTTGCCGCGGCGCGCCAGGGCCAGGATCAAGTCTTTGACTTCCCGGCATCCAATCGGGTCGAGCCCCGAGGTGGGTTCGTCCAGGATCACCAGGTCCGGGTCATTGATGAGCGCCTGGGCAAGCCCAATCCTGCGCTGCATTCCCTTCGAGAATTCGCCTACGGCCCGGAAATGCGCCTGGCTCAGCCCGACCATTTCCAGAAGCTCTTCCGCCCGGCTGCGCCGGTCCTTTTTGGGCAGCTCGAAAAGGTTCCCGAAAAAATCCAGAGTTTCGCGCGAGTTCAGGTAGCGGTACAAGTAGGATTCCTCCGGCAGATAGCCGATCCGTGATTTGGTGGCCACGTGCCGCGGCGAATGGCCAAACACCTCGATGAATCCTTTCGTGGGATAAAGGAGGCCGAGCAGCAGCTTTACCGTCGTCGATTTGCCCGAACCGTTGGGACCAAGCAACCCGAACACCTCGCCCCGGCGCACCTCGAAATCCACGTTGTCGACGGCCCGCGCTTTGGGCCTGCCCCAAAAATCCTTGAAGACCTTGGTCAATCCCCTGACGGAGATGACGACCTCTCCATTGACGCTTTGCGCGGCCGCCGGCGAAGGGGCATTTTCAGTTAGTGTCATGCAATTGGATAATGCGCCGCCAGCGGCGCTGGATCATGCGGCCAGTTTCGGTTCGAGCTCGCGCCTGGGCGCGGGAGATGGCGGAGTCGGACGGCGCGGCGCCGGGGCGGCGGGCTGGGGCTGATAATGCTCCAGTTCCTCACCCTTGCGAACGAGCCGCGCGCTGTTGAAGACAACGATCAAAGAACCCGCGGTGTGCATGGCTGCTGCCAGCACCGGCGGAACTTTGCCCAACGCGGCCAGGGTCATGCCGCC
Source organism: Verrucomicrobiia bacterium (assembly GCA_035294005.1). Lineage (GTDB taxonomy): Bacteria > Verrucomicrobiota > Verrucomicrobiia > Limisphaerales > UBA8199 > JANXQE01. Next base: position 3,787 of record DATGLT010000371.1, on the reverse strand, counting down.
AATGATAAATACCACGCCGAAAAGGAAGTTCTGGTTAATTACCGCGCGCGTGCTCCGGGAAAGCTTGACCAAAAATGGGAGCCTCCGCAGGTCGTTGTTCATCAGCGCGATTGTGGCGCTGTGAATCGCCACTTCGCTGCCGGCGGCGCCCATCGCAATCCCGATGTCCCCTGCGGCCAATGCCGGCGCGTCGTTCACGCCGTCGCCCACCACGGCCACCTGGTAGCCCTTCGCCTTCACGTTCTTGACGAACTCAACCTTGTTCTGAGGCAGGCATTCGCCCTTGGCTTCTTCGCACCCTATCTCCTTTGCGACACGATTGGCAACCGGCTGGCGGTCGCCTGAAACCATTGAAATGCGGCGCACGCCGCTTTCCTTCAATTCAGCCAGGGACTCACGCGCTTCTTTGCGAGTCTGATCCTGCAAGCCGACCCAGCCGATGCACCGATTGCCTTCGGCTACGAAAATAAGGCTCCAGCCCTCCGTCTCATTCAGGTCCACTGACTTGGTAAAGTCTCCGTCCACGTGGTTATCCTTGAGCCACTGTGCGCGTCCCACCAACACCGCGCTTCCGTTCACCTGCGCTTTGATGCCGCGCCCCGCCGTTTCTGAGAAATCTTTCGGCTCGGTCAGCGGCACGCCCGCCTCTTTGGCGAGCTGCGCAAGCGCCTTGGCCGTCGGGTGATTGCTGTACTTTTCTGCCGAGGCCGCCAACCGCAACAATTCCGCCGGCTTGGTGTCGCCCAGCGGAGCCAGCCGGCTGACGGCAAGCTCGCCGGTGGTCAAAGTTCCCGTTTTGTCAAAGATGAACGCGTTGATTTTCGCAGCCAGCTCGATGTCCGCCACGTTCTTGATGAGGATCCCCAGCCGCGCGGCGGCCGACAACGCCGCAACCATCGCGGTGGGCGTTGCCAGAATGAACGCGCACGGGCAGCTGAAAATGATTACCGAGATCACGTTGTCCAGGCGCCGTGTGAAGGCCCAGACCAGCGCGGCGATTACCAGAACCAGCGGCGTGTAAAAGCCCATGTATTGATCCACGATCTTCATGATCGGGAGCTTGGTCTTTTCCGCCGCCAGGATCAGTTCACGCACGCGTCCCAGCGTCGTGTCCTGCCCGGCGCGGCTTACTTTAATCTCCAAAACGCCCGTCAGGTTCTGTGTCCCGGCGAACACTTCGTCGCCGGGTTTCTTGTCGACCGGCAACGACTCGCCGGTGATCGTTGATTGATTAAAAGACCCCTGGCCTGTTACGATGATGCCGTCGGCCGCCACGTTGTCTCCGGGCCGAATGCGAATGACATCCCCGATCGCCAAATCCCTGGCCGCCACTTCCTCTTCGCCCTGAGGCGTGATCCGGCGCGCCTTGGTTGGAGTTAGCTTTATGAGTGATTCAATCGAGGCTCGGGCGCCTTCCGCAGTGCGGGTTTCAATGATTTCTCCCAGGAGCATGAAAAACGCAACCACTCCGGCGGTCTTATAATCGCCGGTGGCAAAAGCCGCGAGCACGGCGATCGCCACAAGCTCATTAATGCCAAGCAATCCCCGGTAAATGTCCTTCATCGCCGTCCATACAATCGGGGCGCCTAACGCGATGGCCCCCACGAACGCACTGACGCTCGCAACGGTCTGCCCCTTGTCAAAAAGCCAATCGACTACAAACGCGTTGACGACAAACACCACCCCAACGAGTGTCTGCCACAGCCGCACCGGCGTGTGCTCATGATCGTGGGCGCAACCGCACGAATCATCGTGTTCGTGGTCCTGGCGGCTTAATAGAGAAGTGACTTGCATTTTATGGCTTGGTTTCGCCCGTGCTTTGTTTCGGCGGCGGCCTGTTTAACAATAGACGAAATTCCTTCGGGTTTCCACCCTGGCCTTCCGTAACGAAAATCGTGTCCTGGGCGTTGGTCAAAACGCGACCGATGGTGTCGGTGAGGCGTTGCTGAACGAAAAGGCGGGGGTTTTGTTTGAATTTGGGCAGCAAATCGTTAAAGCGATCCGCCTGGCTCCGAACTTCGCTGACCAGGCGCGACCGGTCCGATTCCGCCAGGTTGATCATGGACCGGGCATCAGCCCCGGCCTTGCTCGAAACCTGTGCTTCGTAGCTCCGGGCATCTTCGAGGAGCTTCTGCCGGTTCAGGGCCGCCTTGAGCACACTGTCAAAGGCATCCTTCAATTGACGCGGGGCCCGGCTTTGGATCAGGCATTCCTCGACATCGATTCCGAGGTTCTGCTGGTTGACCAGCTGAACGACCCGTTTGCGCACTGCTTCCTTAAAACCGGCCACGTCGCGAGTGAGAAGGTCATCCACTTTATACGTGGACGCCGCGTAGATAAGCGCGTTATCCAGGGCGCTTTGGACGGCGTTGGAGGCGTTGACGAAATTGAACACATAGGTGACGGGGTCGGCTATGTGGTAGGTGAGCGTCGCGCGGGTATGCACAATGTTGCGGTCGGCCGTCAGAACAAAACCGTCGACCAGCGGGTTCAGCGGGTAACCTACCGGGAGCGAAGGCTCTTCCGTCCCCGCAACTTCCTGTTCCGGTGTCGTGGCGTACCAACCCACCGTGGAATATACGTGTTGAATCGCCGAGATCGGCACCTTCACGTACTCGTCGATAGGATACGGAAAGGACCAATGCAGTCCCGGGCCCAGCAAAGCCTTCTTTCCCTCACCCACTGGCTTGCCCAACCGGATAATCATCGCCTGCTCCTGGGGTTCGACGGTAAAAAAGCCGGATCCGAGGAACACGATCAGCAACAGGAACATCACTACTTTGACGATCCAAAAGCTGCTGCGCAGCGCCTCGGTAAGCGCCTCGGAACCCGTGTCAAACGGCCGTTCCGGCGCCGTCATCGGCTCCGGGGCCTCTTCCAGTTTCGGGTCGTGGTCGCTCATCGGGCGGATTTGAGGAGATTGGTCGTCACGCCGTTAAACAGATCGAAAGGAGGAGTATGCTGGTCGAGGATCAGCGTGGACCTTTCCTTCAATGAATCCTCAAGTGCGGTCAGGCTGAAAATGAAATTGGCCAGCTCGGGATTGGCCTGGAAGGTCTCAAGCGATTTGGCCGCCTCGGCTTCCCCTTTGCCGCGAATGGCTGTCGCCTCGGCGGCTGCATCGGCCAGCACCACCGCCGCTTTGCGGTCGGCTTCAGCCCGGATGGTCTGCGCGTCGGCTTCGCCCTGGTACTGGGACTTGTCCGCTAGCCGCTTTCTCTCGGCCTGCATCCGCTCAAAAACCGAGGCCGTCACATTTTGCGGCAACCCCAGTCTTTTGATCCCAAGAAAATCAATTTTCAAACCGTATTTGTATTGGTTCACCTGGTTTTGCACCACCGTCAGAATCTCCTTCTCGATATCCGCGAATTTGTTGGTTTCCGCATCCGAAGACAGGAAGTCCGACAGCGGGTGCTTGCCAATGACTGCCAACTTGGCGTTGCTCAACATGCGGTCCATCATCTTCTCGGCTTCGGCAATCGGCTCGGAGCTCGCGCTGGCAAAGGTGGGATAGAACGCTTGCGGATCGGTGATTTCCCACCCGACAAAGACCGAAGCCAGCACGTTGAAGCTGTCCATGGTCAATCCTTCGGTGAGCTTGTCTTCGAAGTTCTGCACGCGCTGGTCGAAGCGGTTCACCTTTTCAATCGGCCATGGCCATTTCAAGTGCGGTCCCGGTTGGTTGAGATCGCGCACGGGTTTGCCAAACCGAGTAATGACGACTACCTCGGATTTGCGGACCTGGAAGACGAATAGTAACAGGCCGACGATTAGGACCAGGAAGATT
>DATGLT010000370.1:0-4146 GCA_035294005.1 Verrucomicrobiia bacterium | reverse complement strand
CACTCTGAACTTCGGCTCTTCATGGCCACACCATTTACCGTCCCTAAGCAAGCGGCCCGGACCAGCACGGCTCGGCCGCTTGGTCTTTCCCAATAGGTAGTCAGGAGGCTGTGCTGCGTTCACTGGTTGCACAGGGCTAACAGTGATTCAACGACTGGCCGTCTATGACTATCCCCGGACACCGAGTTCGTGCATCTAGGCGCAACTCCCTACCTTGAAGCAACAAGCGTACAACCGCATCCAATGCCAGTTTGTTCAATGGGTGCCGTGGTGTGTCATCCTTTTTAACTTGTAAGCTGTTCATCATCAGCCTCACGTTGCCAAAAACTACCATTGCTGGTCAGGTGATCCAAGCCCAAAACAGCACCTGGCAACCTTCAGAAGCAGCAACCCTCCGAAGCTTCAGCGAAGTCTTGCAAGGCCACCGCATGACATTCCTGCTCGCGGCCGGTTTCGCTGCAGTGGAATGCGTCGACATGCTAAACATCAGACTCTCTGTAAAATGCCAGACCGGCAGGAACTTTTCCACTGTGCTCTGAAACTTGTGTGATATCCTCACCGCGGATGAACGGCGGGTCTCGTTCTGAGTTGAGTGAGCTTGCAAGCAAGTCCTGATATTTTTGGCTCCGACGAAAATCCTCTAGCGCAACCTGCTCAGCCACTACGGCATCCAATGCCTCCGCAAACCGAGGAGTATAAAATCCGAACTTCTCCCATTTCCCCTCCAGTTTCAGCCGAAAGTTGCCCCCATGGATCATGACACGATGCAATGGCATGGCGTCATGTCGAACGATGAAGAGCACCAAGGAGCAGCCTGCCCCGCTGCCTGGATTTAATATCGGTCTTATTGGCGCTCATTTGGTGGCTCGATTTGTTGAGCCTGACACGCCAGTCCTTTCGCGCATTACTTCAAGCAGGTTGTTCGTACGGCGGCTGATGCCCACCCTCCATCCTGCCGCGACACTCTCATTTAACCACTTTTGTGCGGCAGCCAAATCGACCTGTGTCCCGTCGGGTAAGCGGCAGGTGATGTCTTCAGAATTGAATTGGCAGAGGCTCGTTAGGGCAGTTCGCGCGATACGATTGGTAACGTAGCAAAATCGGCGCTGTAGGTCCGTAACCATTTCAGGAAGGCATCGCAAGGCAAGTCTATCGTCATCAGACCACGTTACCTCGACGAAGCGTCCGTGACCAAGCAGCTCAAGACCTTGTTTGGAAAGCAGTGCTCTTCGTTCGGGAAGATCCGGCGCGTAGAATATCAGAGTTTCAAGTTCAGTTGACTGGTCAAGCGCCCGTTTTTGTTCCAAGGCTTTCTGGTCCAGCCGTTCAACTAATGGTGAACGGGCCTTTATCGGTATGGCGCGCAGAAGGGAATTGCGGCGGCCCGCGACCAAATCAGCAAGGCGCTGGGCACGAGCGTGTCTATCGAGTGCCGGGTGGCGGGCTCCATTCTGCAACCAACTCCAGAAGATTAAGAGCGCACTGCCCCCAAGAACCAAAAATCCAATGGTCCATCGTTTGCTAGTTGCCGGCATCCCCATGCTGAAACCCCAGACCCTACGGTGCCCATAAGCGAACCGGCGCGACTGGTGCTCCGCACGTCGTCGAGGCATCTTCGCCGGGTTCGCTGGAGAGGGACGGTTCGGCCAGAAGGTCCATAACCTGGCTTAGGAATCTCATTCCAAGTTTCAAGGTGAGGCTGATGGTCGTTGTTCCAATTTTGCCACGAATTGGTTGGATTCATGAAATCAGTTCGCTTAACAAGGGTTACACGCCCATCACAGAAGAGAAAATTAGAACCCTTGCCATGGCGGAACAGTTGGGTTTCGCTCGTCGTAACCGCTGAGCCGTTAAATCCTATATTGTAGGTGGCGGAGGAACCAGAATCGTAAAGCATGAAGACATCGCCTCTGGTATCGCTAGTGGTCGCGCCCCCAGAAGAGTAGCTCGCAATGAACATCCTGGCATCGGCAATCGCAAACATTTCACTTGGCGCAGTGACCAGCGATTCCGACGTGGGCAACCAAGTAGCGCCCGCTCCTCCACCAAAAAACTGGTGGGCACCCAAACCCAAGTAGAAGGAACCGGTGCCGGAGACGTTGTAGCTGTAGCTTCCGCTCGCGCCGACAAAAGGACCAAAAGCACCACCGTCCCGAATTACCCCTGCGTAAGAAGGGCAATGAAAGGCGCGGTTGGTCCACTGCAGCCGGTGATACGGTGCTAAAGAATCGTACCACATTGGATTTTCGGCGTTCCCAAGGGTAAAGTCCCCTCCTCCCGGATAGGCGTGGTTGTCATCGACGTACATTCGCAATGCGATGCCCATCTGATGCAGGTTATTCACGCACTGCGTTCGTTTCGCCTGTGCTTTCGCTCGTGACAAAGCGGGAAGCAGCATCGCCGCCGAGATGACGATAATGGCAATGACAACCAAAAGCTCGATCAGTGTGAACGCCAGCGCTCCCGTTACTGCGCGCTGCTGCGAACTCGCTTCTGCTAGACTGCCTGCGAGCTTCCGTTTCATTGCTGTTGGGCAGATTAACCCGGTAGTGGCGATTTGTCGACGGCGTGGTCACCGACCACCGATGGGCAGACATGGTTGCGCGTGAGAAGTCCGCGGGGACTTCCCGACCGACGTTTGGCGGAAAGAGCTGCGGCGGTTCGCGTGAAGCGATTCGTTCGGTGTCACCTTTTGACTGACGGATTGTCCGCAATCCACTTGCGATACGAGTCGTTTGCAGCCTTTACCCGCCCAGGAAACAGCATCGGAGCAATCAAAGTCCAGAGGCAGAGCAGGATTACTGGAGAGAAGATGCAACCGAGTGTGATTTTGCGCACGTATTTCATAATAAGATAGACACCGCCAAATCCTATTCTCGTGCATGATTTCTATCCTTCCGCCACGTTGACACGTAACGATCGGCATTTGTGGGTCCGGGCCACTGACGTCCAAATACAAACAGAAACCGACGCCCGGCATCCCTTGCATGCCGCTGGCTGAGCTTACTTTCGCTCACGGCCATAATCCGGATGCCTCCGTTGGTGCTTAACCACTGTAATTCTGATTCGCTCTGGATCCACGCGCCGGAAATAAATGATGTACGGAAAGCGCTTCATGAGACGCCTGCGAATGTCCGCCGTGGCTACCATCCATCGGGAGATCGATCCTTGTAATAGAGCTGGATCCCTTTCAACTCGGCCTCGACGGCCGGTGATACTCAACGCTCATCGGCGTAGCCGCAACATCAACTCCTCGTGAGACAAAGGCTGAACTTCGCCCGCCTGCAACTGGCGATCCCGTTCCAGGGCGAGAGCAATGGCTTCAGCATTGTCGCTCTCAGCAGGGATCTTGAATGGGTCCGTCAAACTCTCCCAAAGCGACTCGGCCAACATCGCTCGTTCCTTCGATGGCAATCAAAGTGCCTCGACGGCAATCTTGTCAATGCTCATGCCTTGAATATAACTGATTACCTGCCCAACCGGAAGCACAGGATTGTGGCAACCAACGACGCTGGTCAGTCGCGCGCCGCCACAAGGCGAAGAATTCAACTTCGACGTCTGCGCCTCAACTGGATCAGCCGGGTTCGGCTCTCCCGCGTGCAGTATGTGAACTGCGCTTTCATCAAATACGCGGTGGCAAGTTCCAAACCACTGCGCGAACCGCCAAATCCTGGCGAACGCTGCACAGCAACCGCCCCGCGCCATGGCGTAATAACAAACATGACGGACTCGCAGGGCGCGAGCGGTTGTTAAGCACCCTGCGTCTGAGCGAAAGTCTCCCAAAGCTCTTAAAACGTGGAGTCGCCACCGGCCCGCTTAGCTCCAAGACCGTAACCGAGGATAAACCCGACAAGCCTGGCGTAATAATCTCCGTTTCCCCGCCCAAGGTAAGCAGTCGGGTTAGCCTTCGTAAACTCAAGTATGCTTGCGAGTGGTGGCATACGTTTCGTGGCTTAACGTTGCACATCGGGGGCGCGTCACCAAGCGGGCACTGCTCCGAATCGGTGACCCAAACGCCTTGGCCTGCTCCTCCAGCGGATTTGCCCATGCTTGCTTGCCGCGGGCCAACGGATAAGCCTCGGATGAACTGCGTCCGGCTACCACCGGAGCGCCGACTTTCAGTCGGCTTTGGTCGTCGGACGACCA
>DATGLT010000369.1:0-32473 GCA_035294005.1 Verrucomicrobiia bacterium | reverse complement strand
CTATCTCATGCCGCTCCTGGGCAGTCCGGCAACGAACCGGCCTTCGCTCATCGCCAGGATTCCCCAATCGCTCCAAAAAGAAGTCACGGCGCGCCTCGATGAATGGGATAAACTTGCGCCCGCCGTTCAAAACGAGCTTCTGGATAACGAGGCGACGATCCGTTTTTACTTTGAACTGGCCGCGAGATCTCCTGAACAGCGGGCCCAGGCGGTCACAAACCTGGCGCCTGCGGCTCACGCGCAGCTCGAATCTGGAATTCGGCGCTGGCAATCTTTGACCCAGTCGCAGCGCGAGGGCGTGGTGCGCCATTTTTACCAGTTCTTCGAACTGACCCCCGCGGAGAAGGAAGATGTGTTGAGGACTCTTTCGGACTCGGAGCGGGCGCAATTGGATAAGACACTGCGAACCTTTGAAGGCCTGAGCCCGGCGTTGCGCGCCCAGTGCATTCGTTCATTTCAGAAGTTTGCTTCGCTCACTCCCGACGAGCGGCAGCAATTCCTCAAAAATGCCGAGCGTTGGGAACACATGACGCCGGCCGAGAGACAATCCTGGAGAAACCTGGTCTCGACTTTGTCTCATCAGCCGCCGCTGCCGCCAGGATTGAACACGCCCCACGCGCCGCTGCCCCCGCCCCCGGCCAGTGTGAATCCGAAGCGCGCTGCGAATTCGCTGGTGACGGAGACAAATTGAGCCAATTGACCGGACGGGTGCTCTAGGGCAACTTACTTCCCTCGTGCATCCGATTGCCCTCCAAGTCGGTTCGCTCACCATCACTTGGTACGGCGTGATGGTCGCAACCGCATTTTTGGTTGGATTATGGAATGCGAGCCGCCGCGCGCCGACCAGCGGGATCATTCCCGAAAAAGTGCTTGATCTTGGGCCCTGGTTGATCGTGGGCACAGTGATTGGCGCTCGGGCGCTTTACGTGATTTCCTATTGGCACGAGCAGTTCGCAGGGCAGCCGTTGGTTGAGATTTTCAAAGTGTGGAGAGGCGGGCTGGTCTATTACGGGGGCCTAATCGGAGCAACGTCAGCGGGCATCCTTTATGCCAAAAGCAAGCGGCTCCCGCTTTGGAGACTGGGCGACGTGGTAGCTCCAAGTATCGCTCTCGGATCGGTGTTTGGGCGGATCGGATGCCTGCTCAACGGCTGCTGTTACGGACGCGAATGCGACCTTCCCTGGGCCATCCATTTTCCCTACGGCCACCAAACCTACCCGCACGGAGTGCACCCGACTGAAGTTTACGATTCGCTGTTGAACTTCATTTTGTATCTGTTTTTGGCGTGGCTGTACCGGCGCAAAAAATTCGACGGCGAAATCTTCGCGTCCTATCTCATCGGTTACGCGGTGTTCCGCTCTTTCGTGGAGATGTACCGCGGCGATTATCCGCAACATTACCTCGGAGGCTGGGCCACACCCGCGCAGTTGGTCAGCATGGGAATTTTCGTGGCAGGCGTCATCCTGTGGTTGCTTTTGGCCCGGTTCAAACCGCAAGCCGCGCCCAGCGGCAGTTAAGCCGTGGCCGCGCGCGAGCAGACGATTGCGAAAGACAGGTTCCTGGCTATAGTGGGCCCAACCGCGGTCGGGAAATCCGCCGTCGCACTTCAACTGGCCGAACAACTCCAAGGCGAAATCATCTCCGTCGATTCCATGCAAGTATACCGAGGCATGGACATTGGCACCGCAAAACCACCGGCTGAGGACAGGCAGCGCGCGCCGCATCACCTCGTCGATATCATCGACCTGGAGACCACCTTCGACGCGGCTCAATTTGTCCGCCTCGCCGCAGAAGCGGTTGGGGAGATCCGGGCCAGGGGCCGACTGCCCGTATTCTGCGGCGGCACGGGCCTTTACTTGAAAGCATTCCTTGAAGGCCTTGGAAGGGCGCCGGCCTCGGACTCGTCGGTGCGAGCGGAACTCGAGAAGCTGTCGATCGAGGAGATGTTGAGAGAACTGGCGTTGCGCGACCCGGAAACGTATGAGCGCATCGATCGGCAAAACCCGCGCCGCGTCATTCGGGCCCTGGAAGTGATCCGGGTTACGGGCGAACCTTTCTCCCGGCAACGCTCCGATTGGGGGAAGGCCGATGCCCGACCCGGGGCGCTGATTTTTGGCCTCAAACGCAATCACGCGGACCTCCAGCGCCGCATCGATGCCAGGGTGGAGCGCATGTTCGGGCAGGGGCTGGTTGCAGAGACAAAAGAGCTGTTGAAAGCAGGCCTGGCAGAGAATCGCACCGCGGCACAGGCGCTGGGCTACCGCCAGGTGATTGAGCATTTACGGGGAGCACGGTCTCTGCAGGAAACTGTTGCGCTGGTGAAAACCCGGACCCGCCAATTTGCCAAGCGGCAGATGACGTGGTTTCGCCGCCAGCTTCCCGTTTGCTGGATCCAGGTTGAGCCTGGCGACACCCCGGAACGTCTCTCAGCGATTCTAAAAGATCTTTCGGCCGACCATGATTCCGAGGATCAGTAAAATCACGAAAATGGCGACGAAGAGGAAAAATAAAAATTTCGCGATGTCAGCCGCGGCTCCCGCGACGCCGGTGAAGCCCAGCAGCGCAGCGATGACGGCAATCACAAAAAATATGGCAGCCCACCTTAGCATGATCTTTTCTCCTGTGTGAAGCGGGCAATCCAGAGGACCGCTCCTTCAACGGAAAATAATACGCTTTCGGTGGGCAACCCGCGCTAGGGTCTTGTGCCCAATTACTTTGCCTGGGCCGGCGAGCCATCGGCGCCAGTGCCGTCGAGGTCGATGAGAATGTCGCGCGGCTCGGCTCCTTTACTTGGGCCCACAATACCGCGGTTTTCAAGTTCATCCATGATTCGAGCCGCGCGCCCGTAGCCGAGGCGCAACCGGCGCTGGAGCAGTGAGACACTGGCCTTTTGCTCGCTGCGAATGACTTCGATGCATTGCTGGATGATCTCCTCGTCTTCGTCGATCCCGCTGTCTTCTTCAAAGCTGCTGGCAGGCTTGGACAACTGTTGATGGATCTCCATCTCGTAGCTCGGCTTGCCCTGCCGCGCGATGAAATCGACGATGCTCTGGATTTCCTGGTCTGTGATGAGCGCGCCTTGCGCCCGAATCAACTTTGCGGAACCGGGCGGCAGATAGAGCATGTCGCCTTTGCCCAGGAGTTTGTCAGCCCCCATGGCGTCGAGAATGGTTCGCGAGTCGACTTTCGCGGCGACCTGGAACGCGATTCGCGCCGGGATATTGGCTTTAATGACACCCGTGATGACATCGACGCTAGGCCGCTGAGTCGCCACGATGCAGTGGATGCCGGCCGCGCGCGCCATTTGCGTAATTCGCGCGATGGCCATTTCCACGTCGGCCGGGGCGACGAGCATCAAGTCCGCCAATTCGTCAATAATGACCACGATGTAACTGAGCTTCTCGGGAATGATGATGTCCTCTTCACGAGGCACGACAATCTCCTCGTCCACTTCGACGGCAAAGCCGTCGGCTCCAGGTTCGACTTTCTCCTTCTTCGCCATGAGCGGCAGTTCGGGTTCTTTTGGCGGGAGCGGCTTGTTTTTCGGACGCGAATTGAAGCCCCCGATGTTGCGCACGCCGACCCGGGCGAAAATCTGGTAGCGCTTTTCCATTTCATTGACGACCCAACGCAGCGCCAGGATCACCTTTTTGGGGTCGGTCACGACCGGCACAACCAGGTGCGGAAGCATGTTGTACTGCTGCAGTTCGACGACCTTTGGATCGATCATGACAAACCGGAGCTGGTCGGGCGAAAACCGGTACAGCAAAGAGGAAATGATCGCATTGATGCAGACGGATTTGCCGGACCCGGTGCTGCCGGCAATCAACAGGTGCGGCATTTCCGAAAGGTCGGCAACGATGGGATTGCCATAGACATCTTTGCCCAGCGCCAGCGGCACCTTGGCCTTGGTCGTGCGCCATTCCTCGGACTCGAGCAGGTCGCGCATGATGACCTTGGTCTTGATGAGGTTAGGCACTTCGACGCCGACCGAGCTTTTGCCAGGGACTGGGGCCAGGATATGAATGCGCTCGGCCTTGAGGGCAGCGGCGATGTTGTTGTTGAGAGCGGTGATCTTTTCCAGCTTCACACCGGGCGCGGGGTGGAGTTCGTACCTCGTAATGGTTGGCCCTTTGGTGATATCGCCAAGAGATACGTCGATATCAAACTGGGCCAGCGTCTGCTGCATCAGCCGCGCGTTGGCCATCAGCTCCTCTTTGGATTCCGTCGGCTTGATGGTGGAATCCGGGTGCTGCAGAAAATCAATCGAAGGCAATTGATAATTGCCTATGAGCGGCGTGGAAGCGACCGCGATGGGTTTCGGCTTCTTAGGGACGAGCTTGGGCCTGGCAGGCGGTCCGGGGCTGGGCGAAGCAGGGTCTGCCCCGCCGGATTCAGACGCTGGTTTGACGCTGGCATCAATAACGACAGGCTGCTCGGGAGCGCCGGCGGGCTTCTTGTCAGCCGCGTTCTTTTCGGACTTTTTACCCAGGATATCCTCGGAGGTCGCAGCGGCGATTTCGTGGGCCGAAATTACTACGCCTTCCACGGCGGGCTCGGGTTCCTTGGCCGGATCAACGGGGGCAGCTTTCCGAGTTTTGCCGATCTTGGGCTGGGGAACGCTCAAATCGCGAACAGTTGGTTCGGGCACCGGCTTGAGGTCAGGTCCCAGACCCGAGCGCGCGACCTCCTCTTCGAGGACCTTTTTCTGCTTTTCCAGGTCCCGCGCACGCTTCTCGAGAACCTGCTCCTGGACGGCCGCAGCCGGGGCGGAGCGCGAAGCCCAAAGGTGGTTCAGCCACAACCCGAGCTTGAAATTGGTCAGGTAAAGCACACTGATAAAAGAAACCATCAGGAAAATAATCGTGCCGCCCGCGGTGCCAAAATTGGCGAACAGGTGTTGATTGAAAAATTGTCCAAGCACGCCGCCGGCAAAGCAATTCAGGTTCAGTTCGAGCCGCCGGAGGTATGGTTTGTAGAGGTCGAACAGGCCCATGCAACAGATGAACAGGACCAAGGTCCAAGGCCAGCGCCGCCGCAGATAGGAAAACGGGGTGAAAAAGCAACCCAGCCCGACCAACAACAGGAGCGCGGGTGCTTCATAGGCCGTGGCCCCGGTCCATTCGAGCCAGTAATAGGCCATTCTGGCGCCGAAAGGCCCCACCCAATTGTGAATCGAAGGATTGGCCGGCAGGGCGTTATCGGGCACATCGTGCCGGTCATAGGAGAGAAGTGACGCTAGCAGCAGCACAGCCAGGCCCATCAGCGCCAGCCCCAGTACGTCATTGAGGCCATGCGCAGGTTCAGAACTTGTCGATGCTTTTCGCGCCATCGAGCCAGAGTATCAATTCGCAGGAACCAGTGACAAGCGACGAGTGCGCAGAGCTTTGCGCCGTCCTGAATTCACCCACTAGCCCCACGATGCGGGGCTGCCCTGAAATTCAAACCTCTCTTATTCCCGGGTCGTCACCAGCACAATCCCCTGGCCCGGACGCAGAGCGTAATGGAATGGCTCGGGAATATAGTCCAGGGGGTATTCAGGGGAAACGTCTTTGAGCGGTGAGCCTGATTGAACGTAATGCCTGAAGGTGTCGGTGTAGAACTCCTGGTGATGCCAGGGGTCTTTATTGAGAATCAGCAACGCTTCGTGAGGACGTTTCACTGATGCTTTCCAAAGCAACAGCACGTTGGGATTGGAACAATGGAGTTGTTGTGTCGGACTCTCCTCGAGGAAAATAGGGTGATTCTTCTTGATGGCATTAACCTTTCCAATGTAGCCGCTCAGGTCAGAATTAGGGTTTTCCCAATCCGCGGGAGTTGTGTTGATGACGTGGAGCGGTTTGGAAAAGGCGAATTCGAACCCAACAGGCATCATGACGCCTGCAGAAAACAGAGCGGAGAAGAGATACCGTTGCTTCATCAGGTTGATGTTCCCGTTGGACTCGGGCCAGAGGCGGCCGGTGTCGTGGCTTTCGGGAAAACTGATCGAACGAGTGGTTTCCCTCACCAGGTTGTATTGGGAAAGCAGCCAGGAATCGTGAAAATTCCAGTACTTCGAGCTGTTGAATACATAATTGAAGCCGGCGCGGGCCGTTTCCTTTGTTTGATCGGCGGTGCAGCCCAGTGTTTCAGCGGCGAAACAAATATCCGGGTTGGTTTGGCGAAGATCGTGGATGAGCCGTTTCCAGAACTTTCGAGGAACTTTGTAAGCGGCGTCGCAACGGAACCCTTCGAAGCCCAGGCTGAGAAGGTGCTCGCCAACGCGCCGGCAATATTGATAGAGACCTTCGGGATCGGAGGAATGGTAGTGGTCGAACTGGGCCAGGTCTTTCCAAACGACCTTTTCCTGGTTGTGCATGCAAAAAGCATTGGCAACGCGGCCATCGGGCTCACGCACGAACCACTCCGGGTGCTCGGAAGTCAGGTGCGAGTCAATCGCGCAGTGATTAATTACAAGGTCGATCATGACCTTGAGGCCCGCCGCGTGCGCGGCGTCCATCATTTGCTTGAACTGCTCACCGTCGGGAGTCTGGGTCTCGGAATCCAGGAATGCGCTGTTGAACCTGAAATAATCGGCGATGGAATAAAGGCTCCGCGAGGCGCCAAGGTGCTGGATGGGGTTGAAAAAAACCCAATCAAAACCCATCTCAGCAGCGCGCTTCAGATGTGGCGGCCACTGGGAAAAAGGACCCGCCAGCAACGGGAAAAGGTTGTAGAGAACCATGGCATATGTTCGATCGGTTTGAGGTCAAAGCAAGTGGAACAAGTTGCGAAAACGAACGCGACTTGAATTTCGTGGGAAAAACTCTGCGGCTCACGGGACGGCCAGCGCGCAACGGAACCCGATATTCGTCGCGGCATCGGTGGGCGGGTTTCCGTAACGATACGAATCCCGGCAATGTTCGGCGTAATAGTTCCAGTTCCCGCCGCGTCCTACGCGTGCTGAACCGGTATCAGGTCCCCGCGGATCAGTTTCCGGCAGGCTCGAATAATTACCGGACCAATCCCAGCACCATTCCCAAACATTTCCGGCCATGTCGTAAATTCCATACGGGTTGGGCGCGAACGAGCCGACCGGGCTGGTGTAGGGCATAACGCCGTCATTGAAGGCGGGGTTGTACCCGCGCGTCGGACTCACGTCGTACGCATAGCTTGAGTCGCTGTAATAGTTGGCCTGGCTGTGGGAGATGGTATCCCCATTGGTCCATGGAAACCGGTGGCCGCTGGCGCCGCCGCGCGCGGCTCGTTCCCATTCGGCCTCGGTCGGCAACCGATAGCCGGCCTTCCAGTTCACGTAGGGCGCAACCTGGCCTCTCTTGTACACCTGGGTGAGGCCCGCGTCTGTATAATATGCGGGCTGGCGTCCCTCCATTTCGGACCGGGCATTGCACCACTTCACCATGTCGTACCAATTGATTGTCTGGACAGGATGATTGGTCCCTTTCCCGGAACCCACATTATCAAACGCATAACCGTGGCTGCTGCTCCAGCCTTTCACACGATCCCACAGCCCTTTGCTGACCTCGTATTTTTCCAGGTAAAACGCGCTGATGGTTACCGTGTGCACCGGCAATTCCCATTGTGCGCCTTCATTGAACGTGTCGCCCATCTGGAAGGAACCGGCGGGAATCAGGACCATGGTTGAAGGAACACCGACCTTGGAGGGAGGGGCGATCGCCACTACGCGATAAAACCGTTGCAGGGCCGCCGGAGACAAGTTAGCTGAAAACGAATATGGGCTTTGGGTCACGACTACAGTCGCAAGATCGGCCCAGGCGGGATGGAACAAGTTGGTAGCAATTTGAATCTGGTTCGTTGTCCCGATGTCGCTGGTGATGGTAAGATCGAGCTTGTTGCCAGACACAGACATGGTCGAAATTGCCGGAGGACTTGCCAGTGCACTGGTCACGAACACTGTAGTCATAGACGCAAACCAGCTAAGGGATTTGGAAGTGGTTGAAAACTTCATAGTCACTTAAAAATTGGCCCGCGGTGGGAAACTACTTCGTGCGCAGGCAGGTATCGACGGAGTGTTAACCCCACAGGTAAACACCTGAATTGTGGCGGCCGTCTGCCCCCGCCAGTTTTGAACGTGGCCATTAAGCGGTTTACCACGAAGCGTTCGGCAACAACCAGGCGCGGTGTTAAGGTCCCTGCCAGCGTCGAATCAACCGACCTCATCCCCGATGAGGCGCCGGAGATCGAACTCTCCTTCGAAGGCCGCAAAGTTAAACTCACCAATTTGCAGAAGCTCTTTTGGCCCGAGGAAGGCCTTCGCAAAGGAGACTTGCTGCGCTATTACGTGGACGTTAGCCCGGTGCTGTTGCCTCACCTGGAGGCAAGAGCCATGGTCATGAAACGCTACCCCAATGGCGCAGCCGGACCTTTCTTCTTCCAAAAACGCGCGCCGGTGCCCAGACCGGAGTGGATCGAAACCTGTCCGATCGAGCATACCAACTCGGGCGTGATTGATTTTCCAATCGTTCGGGACTTGGCAACTCTGCTTTGGATCGTCAACCTTGGCTGCATCGACCTCAACCCGTGGTACGCCCGATGCCGCGACGTCCATAAACCCGACTACCTCCACTTCGATCTGGATCCGGTTCCCGGCGCCGATTTTGAGAAAGTGCGCCAGACCGCGCTCCTGGTCCACCAGGCGCTCGATGCTCTCAAAATTCCGAACTTTGCAAAAACAACGGGCTCGAGGGGAATTCACGTCTATGTGCCGATCGTCCGCGGGCCGGACCAAAAGGAAGTTTGGACGTTTGCCAAGAGCTTTGCGCAAGGGCTCGAGCACCTGCATCCGGAACTGGTCACGGCCGAATACCGCATCGCCAAACGCCCGAAAGGACGCGTGCTGGTGGACTACAACCAGAACGCGTGGGGCCGCACGCTGGCCTCGGTCTACTCCGTGCGTCCCAAGCCCAGCGCGCCGGTCTCGACTCCAATCACCTGGACCGAAATAGAGGACGGCATCGAGATAGAAGACTTCAGGATGGACAACGT
Organism: Verrucomicrobiia bacterium; assembly: GCA_035294005.1. Lineage (GTDB taxonomy): Bacteria > Verrucomicrobiota > Verrucomicrobiia > Limisphaerales > UBA8199 > JANXQE01. The sequence goes on along the minus strand of DATGLT010000369.1, from coordinate 23,467 downwards.
GCCGGCGCGCATTGAAAAAATGGGAGACCTTTGGAAGCCGCTTTTGGAATCAAGCGGCCGGGTCAAACTGGAACGGTTCCTGTCATCGTCCAAGGAGTAAGCCGTTGAGGCGACAAATTGGTTGTCACGCCGCGCTCATCCAATCTAATTTCATAGCGTCGAGCCGGGTCTCAACCCGGGCCACGCACGATGCACGAACTTGCGATCATGGACAGCGCTCTAAGCCTGGCGCTGGATCGGGCTGCGAAAGCCGGCGCCCTGCAGGTGCATAAAATCAGGCTTCGAATCGGGGTCCTGAGCGGGGTTGTTCCTGATGCGCTGCAGTTCGCTTTTGAAGCCCTGGTCCCCGAAACAATTGCCAAGGGAGCGGTGCTGGAAATCGAGGAAGTCCCCGCTCGATTCTGGTGTCCCGAGTGCCGGGCAGAATTCCAAGCGGCTGATTTCTTTGGCCAATGTCCGGTCTGCCATGTCCCAAGCGGTGAGTTGCGATCAGGGCGCGAACTGGAACTGGCTTCACTGGAGGTAGACTAATGCGCACCGTTCAAGTGGGTCAGGCGATACTCTCGAGGAATGACAAACTTGCGGAACGCAACCGGGGCTTCTTCCAAGCCCACAAATTGAGCGTTGTGAACGTCCTTTCGGGACCGGGTTCGGGCAAAACGACGTTCCTCCGTGAAACAGCCAGAGGGCTGAACGGAAAACTCAAAACCGGCATCATCGTAGGCGACCTTGCCACGGACAATGACGCCCAAAAGCTGCGTGCTTCAGGCGCGCCCGTGGTGCAAATCACCACCGGCACAATGTGCCACCTGGAAGCCAACATGATCGCCAAAGCCCTAAAGCAGTTGCCGGTAGAAGAACTGCAGCTGTTGATCATTGAAAACGTGGGCAACCTCGTCTGTCCGGCATCGTTTGACCTGGGCGAAGATCTGCGCGTGGTTCTATTGTCAGTGACGGAAGGCGAGGATAAGCCGCTGAAATACCCGCCGATGTTCCAAGCGGCGGATGTGGTCATTATCAGCAAAATTGATTTAGCGGAAGCGTGCGAATTCAATCCAGAGCAAGCCCTGGCGAACATCCGGCGCGTCGCCCCGAAAGCCAGGGTGTTTGAGACTTCCGCAAAGACGGGCGAAGGAATGGATGCCTGGCGCGAATATCTGGTGGAGTATCATCTGCGAGGCAAGGGCGACCCAGGACGAAGCGGCGGAGAGGTGTGAGACCCTTTGCCGGGGGGCGCGCTGCACCAATTTTGTTTTGGCTGTGCCAATCAAAGAATGGAAGACTTTGTAAAATCCTTTGTTGCGCAGCGCGATTTTCAGGTTATCTTCAGGCATGGACTGGCAGCAGTTGGTGTCGTTGTTGATAGTTGCCTCCGCCGCAGTACTCTTGCTTGGGCGCGCGTTTCGGCGTCCGGCGTTGAGTTTTCAACGAGTCACTCACTGCGGGTGCGCTGCCGTTCCTCAAAGCACCTCGCGTAATTCCATTATTTTTCGAGCTCGGAAGGGGCAACGCCCCGAAGTGCTCGTCAAAATGAGATGACATCGCTTGCGCGGGCTTGGGTGCTGGGATAAGATTCTGTCGCTGAATAGGCCATGTGCAAAGTCAGTTCATCCGTTCATTTCGTGACCCGCTCTGTCGGGACTGTGCGTGAAGGTTCTGCCCGGCCCCACTGGGTTCCCAACACGGATGTGTACACCACCGACAGTGGCTTAGTGGTGAAAGTGGAATTAGCGGGTATGCGCAGCGAACACCTGGAGATCACAGTTGAGGGGAATCGTCTGCGCATCAGTGGAAACCGGCCCGACGGCTGCCGGGCCGCCAAATGCAATTTTTTGGTAATGGAGATCAACTACGGGCCATTTGAAAGCGTTTTGGAAGTGCCTCCAGGTTACGACCTGAGCCTCGCCAAAGCGTCCTATCTAAATGGTTTTTTACGTATCGACGTGCCCCTGGTGGTGCGCACGTCGAAAAGCGCCAAGGTGCCCATCGCCGAAGGAAAATCATCTCTCCTCTGAACTTTTTCGGGCGGCCGGCATCTAACTTGCAGAATGTCGCGATATGAGCTCGCCCGATACCGAGTTTATTAGCATCTTGGGGGCCGCCGGAAGCCCGGAAGCGCCTCCGCGCGTCTCTTCCAGTTCCCTTCCCGACGCCCTCCCTATCCTAGGCCTGTCGGATATCGTGATTTTCCCTGGAATGGTTGCTCCGTTGCTGGTTGAAACCGCCCAAAGCACGAAGCTCATTGACGATGTCGTTGGCGGAGATCGCTTGCTCGGAGTGGTGCTGCAACGCGATGCCGACGCCGAAAACCCGCTCCCGCACCAGATGCATGAAGTAGGTTGCGCCGCGCGGGTTCTCAAAATGTTGAAGTTTCCCGACAACACAGTCCGGGTGCTTGTCGAGGGGTTGTGGCGGATCCGAGTCAAGACTTACAACACCAGCGATCCGTACCTGATTGCCAAGTTCGAGCTCATCAAGGATGTCACTGAAGATTCGGTGGAACTCACGGCGATGATGCGCAACGCGCAGAGCCAGTTCCAGGAAATCATCAAATTATCCCCTGCGCTTTCGGAGCAAATCAAGATTGCAGCGCTAAACACCGAGGATCCCGGCCATTTCGCGGACCTGGTTGCGGTGAATCTGAACCTCGAACTTTCTGAACGGCAGCGTCTGCTTGAAACCGCCTCGGTAAAAGAGCGCCTCACCAGGCTGTTGCCTATGCTCAACCGGGAGCATGAAGTGCTCACGCTCAGTTCAAAGATTCAAACCGAAGTTGCGACCTCCATATCCAAGACCCAGCGCGATTTCTTTTTGCGCGAGCAAATGCGCGCCATCCAGCGCGAACTGGGCGAGTCGGATCCCAACGCTACGGAAATGCGGGCTTTGCGCGAGAAAATCGAGCAAACGCCAATGCCCGCCGAAGCGAAACAGGTCGCCAGCCAGGAACTGGATCGGCTGCAGCAGATGCCGCCCGCGGCGGCGGAGTATGCGGTAACACGCCATTACCTGGACTGGATTCTCGGTTTGCCCTGGACGAAGGAAACCGAGGACAAACTGGATTTGGCCGAAGCCGAACGGATCCTGAACGAACAGCACTTTGGTTTGCGCAAGGTCAAGGATCGCTTGCTGGAGTTCCTGGCGGTAATCAAACGCCGCAAACAAATCAAAGGCCCGATCCTTTGTCTTGTGGGTCCCCCGGGCGTAGGAAAGACATCGCTCGGCCGCAGTGTCGCCGATGCACTTGGCCGCAAGTTTGCCCGCATCGCTCTTGGCGGCATGCGCGACGAGGCGGAAATCCGCGGACACCGCCGAACTTACGTGGGAGCTTTGCCGGGGCGGATTATTCAAACGCTCAGAAGGGTTGAAAGCCGCAACCCGGTTATCCTGCTGGATGAGTTGGACAAAGTCGGCGCCGATTTCAGAGGCGATCCCGCGTCGGCCTTGCTGGAGGTGCTCGACCCGGCTCAAAACAACACTTTCACAGATCATTACCTGGATTTGCCTTTCGACTTGTCCCGGGTTTTGTTCATTACGACCGCAAACTGGCTGGATCCAATCCACCCGGCTCTGCGCGACCGGCTCGAAGTCATTGAACTGCCCAGCTACACGGAGTCGGAGAAACTTGAAATCGCCAAGCGTTACCTGGTGCCGCGACAACTCGAAGAACATGGGCTGGCGAAGCAGGAAGTCAGAATTCCGGATGCGACGCTGCGCCGGCTGATTCATGACTACACGCGGGAAGCGGGAGTGCGCCAACTGGAACGAGAGATTGCGGCTCTGACGCGGAAAGCCACGCGGCGGATCGTGGGAAATGGTCATTTCCCCAAGCCGCTGGTTCTCAAGCCGGAGGTTCTCAATGACTATCTCGGAGCGGCGCGGTTCATCAATGAAACCGCTGAAACCATCAAAGAATACGGGATCGCCACCGGGCTGGGTTGGACCCCGGTGGGCGGCGAAGTGCTGTTCGTGGAGGCCACGAGGATGCCCGGAAAAGGCGCGCTATTGTTGACGGGTTCATTGGGTGAAGTGATGAAAGAAAGCGCGCAGACCGCGATGAGTTACCTGCGCAGCCAGGCCAAGATGCTGAACATCGATTTGGACGATTACGCCCAGTACGACATTCACATTCACGTGCCGGCCGGCGCCACGCCCAAAGACGGCCCCAGCGCCGGAGTTGCGCTGGTTGTAGCCCTGGCTTCTTTGCTGACGCGACGCCGGGTGCGTTCCGACTTTGCCATGACCGGCGAAATTTCATTGCGCGGCAGGGTGATGCGCGTCGGGGGTATCAAGGAGAAAGTCCTCGCGGCCGCGAGGTTTGGCATCAAACAGGTTATTTTGCCCGACCAGAATGCCCCTGACTGGAGTGATGTCCCCGAAGAGGTGCGCCAGAAACTCAAGGTGCACTTTGTTCATCATATCTCGGAGCTGCTGCCCCTGGCGTTGCATGCGAAGTAAGATCGAGTGGGGGTTGGGCGGGTGGTGGGTTGCGGCGTTGTTGCTCCTGCCGGTGCTATGCGGCGCGCAGCCGAAATCCGATCTCGCTCCCCCGCGCCCCCTGGATCCGGCCGAAGGCGAACGCCAGGCCCGCTCGCTATTGGCCAGGTTGCTCGAACAAAAGCCCGAGCAAGCCGCCACCAACACTGGCGTGCTCAAAATCCGCAACGCTGAGGGAGCCCAACACGAAGTGTCCGCCCGGTTCGATATCGTTCCGCGCGCCGCCAATTGGCTCAATGTCTACGAAGCGCTGACAGGGACTAATCTCGTCAAATTGACCATTGTCCATTCCGATGGAAAACCCAATCAGTACTTGCCGGACGACTCCTCCGTCCCGCTGTCGGCTCAACAAATCATGGCGCCTTTTGCCGGATCGGATTTCTGGATTGCGGACCTCGGCTTGGAGTTCCTGCACTGGCCGAACCAGAGGATTCTTAAGACACAAATGCGCAAAGGCCTCTCCTGCGATGTCCTTCAAAGCGTCAACCCGCAGCCAACCGACGGCGGCTATTACCGGGTAGTCAGCTGGATCGCCATCAATCGCCCCGAAGACATCGTCATCGTCCACGCAGAAGCCTACGACGCACATGATAAACTGTTGAAGGAATTCGATCCGAAAAAAGTCGAAAAAGTTAACGGCGTTTGGCAATTGGAAGAGATGGAAATCCGAAACCGACAGACGGGCAGCAGAACGCGGATTGAATTCAATTTGTAGCCTGGGAGATCAGGCCAGGCTCAATGGACGTGAGCTCTGTATACCTTGAGTTCTTCCGCAGTGGCAGCGGCGGGCCACACAAAATCGCGCCGGTCCCAAACGCTTTTCTCATTGACCCTGCCGGTGGCAAGCGACGGATCCCCGCCATCATCCCTCCCGTCATCGCCAACCGAATATAGAATAAATCCGGCCTCAGCTTGCAGTCGGTAGCGGATTGGGTTGCCATCCATATAGTCGATGGGCACCGATTTAACATAATCCGGAACAAGGGATTGGAGACTGTCAGGAAACCGGCCCTCGCGGAGAAAGAACCGCTGGATGGCCAGCGCGCAAATGTCAATGCTCCTCTCGGTCTCGGCGCGCATGGCTTTCTCAATAACACGCGACATCTTTAGGGGACTTGATGAACTGGGGAATCTGAGCCTGTTATAAAAATTGCGGTTTTCCTGAGCCGATTCCAAAGCCTCTACTTCGCGGCGGGCGGGAGCATAGGAGCGAGCGGCGTTGGCTGACCGGAGGGCTTTGGCAAGCCGCAAAGCCGCGTTTAAATAGTAACACTCGTGCTGATCGAGCCACGCAAACCGCCAAATCCGGCAGTAGATTTGCCTCTTCACAAAAAGCGCGATCTGTTCGCCGTATGGAAAATGCCTGACGCATTTCTCCCAAACCGGCCAATCGGCCTGATCTATTGGAAAATATGTTTCCATGCCAAAAAGCATCATGAAAGCGTCATCGTTTGAAGCGCGAAACATGGCAAATCCCGGATCAACGTCCCTAAACTCAGCTTCGAGGCTACGCAGCATTTCGACGCTGAAACTTTGCATCTCCCATGCGTTTTGAAGCCGGGCCAGATCGTTATCGTGCCAAGCGGGGCTTTGAAGGGCCTCCCAAGTTGCGCCGCGCGCTATCGATGCCAGGAGTGTTCGCACCAATTCACTGATAACCATGTTTTGGGCGGCAACCAGGTGCGGCAGCCGAATCTCTGCTTCGTAGAAGGGAGCAGCGGCGGCGGTATTGCGTTTGCTAAGTTCCAGTTCGGCCGCCGCGGCAAGCCAACGCGCGAGGGGCTTCAGTGACTTTAATAAGGGAATCTCCAATTTCGGCCCTTGCCTGAAGTCGATGTCGCTTTCAATTACCGGCTGTCCCAGCCCTGCCATGATTTGGCCCAGGGCACCTCGGTTTTTTTCGACATCCTGTGCCACTTGATCCCAGGCGTTGGACAGGGTTTGGGATTCCCACGTTTCCTCCAGGTAACCGGCGACGGCATGCCCACTTGGCAGCAGAACCATCGGAGGGTGAATGTCGTTGGGCAGCAAGCGTCCGGCTGTCAGGTTCCGGATCCCGTCAGACACCAGCTGGATTCCGTTGGTGGGATCCCGGGACGCTGCATGAAACCCGCGGGGTGCGAGGTTTACGCCGCTAGCAACCAGGTTCGCCTTGTAGCGGCTCAAGGAGACGCGCCCGCGAATATGCTCAACCACCAAAAAAAGTGAGAACGAAGCAACCAGCCCTGTAACTATGAAAGCTGATTTGCGCAAGCCCCTGTTCACTGGAATTAATTTATTATTTCAGTCCTATGACTGACAAGGAAGTTGCAAGATTTCAAGACAACTACATGCCGGAAACTGAAGGAGGCCGCAACTCCCCCGTTTCAATGGCCGACCGTTCGCGATCCTGGGAAAGACTGCCTGCGCGCCGAACGTCGGCGGGGCGATGAACAGTGCGTCCAACGGGCTTGAAACGCTCAACGCCTCGGCATGGAAGTAACCCATGGTTGTTTCCAAATGGCTGTGCCCCATTGATTTCTGAATGGCTCGCGGATTGGTGCCACGTTGAAGGCAATGAGTAGCGTAGCCATGGCGCAGCTCATGCGGAAGCACCGAAATGCCGAGCTTACGCCGGGCGTGCTGAACATTCACTTCATGCATCCGGAAACGAACGAGATTCCCGGAGCGCGGATCCCGGCAAACATGGTGCGCAGGAAACAACCAGGCCCAGCCCCAGTTAAACTGGAATTCCGGGTATTTCTTGGCTAATCGATTGGGCATCATTACCGGCATACCATCGTGCTTATCGTGTTCCCAAACCGCTTTGGCCACTTCCATTTGTTGGCTTAACTCGCTGACCAGGGATGCCGGCAGGACGACAACTCTGTCGTTGCCACCTTTGGCGCCTCGTACGCAGAGAGTGAGCCGTTCCGGGTCGATGTCTTTGATGCGCAGGTTTAGAGGCTCGGTAACGCGCATACCACAGCCGTAAAGCATCCGGCAAATGAGGTTGGTGGGATAGCCGCCTTCGTTCCGGATGATCTGCAGAAGCGCCTGAGTTTCTGCAATGGTTGGGGCATGGCGCTCGTGAACCGGTGTTTTGGCCCGCAGAGCATCTATTCTGCCCAAGGGCTTTTGTAAGATCTCCTTGTAAAAATAGAGCACGGCGTTAAAGGCTTGGTTTTGGCTGCTGGCCGAAATGCCGCCTCTGGCCAATTGTGTGAGGAACGCTTCGACCTTCTTGTCGCTAGGCAAAGCTGGATCCATCGCGGAGAGAGCCTTGAGATAACGGCGGAGCCAGAACACATAAGCATCCTCGGTCGAGAGGGCCTTGTGCTGGCGACGAAGAGCTTGGCGCAGCCCTTCAATTGCCTGGGTCGCGTTCATCTGGAAAGCAGTTTAGCGGGGTCACGTGGACAAATACTGTCCAAGTGAATTTTTCTCCAAGCAGGTGTCGACGACCCCGCTGCCAGAAAAGGGCCGCAGCGGCACTCGGCCGTCAAAAGACAAGCATTTTCGTGCTTGAAAGTGAAGGTCCACGGGCCGAGAATCTGTACTGGAAAGTAGAGCTGCACATGAACAGCTTATGTAAAAAAATGAGGGGAGGCTCGAGCCGGTTCGTTGATCAGAGCGAATCCGAATTCGATCCTTGATAATCAATAGGATGCAAATGAAGCACAACGAGATCAGCGACTGGCCGTCGTTGAAACACAGTTACGCTGGATGAGCCTGCCCATCTTTCCAACGCCGGGGATTCGCTGGCATCATCGGGTGCTGGGTGTGCTTTGGGGATTCGTTGGTGTGATCTTTATCGGTTCTTTGCTTCAGCACGACTCCTGGGCGGATTTTGGCCAATGGATCGCCCTGGTTTTGTCGTTTGCATTTGTTGCGACGAGCATCGGATTTTTTCATGGTCGCACGTGGGGGCGGCGAATCATGGGGGTACTGATGGTACTTGCTGCACTGTTCTTTCTCGACGCTATGGCACCGGCGAGCATCGCTGGGAACTACGAAATGGTCTGGTTGATGAGAATTGGTCTAGCTGCGGTAGCCTACACCTGGGGGTTCTTGGCAGTTCCGCAAGCCTATAGCCTAGATGATTTGCAATGATCAAAGGACGGCGTAACAATTTCGTGCAGGCAACTCCGGTTTGCGCCATTCTGTTGGCCCTGGGCCAGGTGCCCGGAGTGCCTGACGACAATCGTTATGCCTCGTAAGATTTTGCTCCGGTTTTTCATGTTTGGGTTCGCCGCCGTAATGCTGATAATGTTTTGCGTCACGCGGGCGCTTCCAGGACGGGCACGGCCTGCCGCTAGCTCGGTGTCGCTAATCATCGAGCCAGGATACACAAACTTCTACGGTGATCCTAAGCGATTTGCTTACGTCGTCGTCACCAATCTCAGTAACTCAGATTTTAGGCTTTATGGATGGGCCTCTTTCTTTGGAACGCGCCCAACGCGCAACCTTGGTAAGCGAATGTTTGGTGAGAATTTTATGTTACTGACTCGCCATTCCTTCTATCGATTTCCCGTTTTGGCACCCACGAACGGGATTGAGTGGAGCGGGATGGTAACTTTATCAGAGGATAGCAGATACTACAGAACGGCAGATAAAATTATGACAGGGTTTCAGAATTCGCGTTTTTGGTTGATCAAAGGGTTCGCAGAAATTGTTGCTCCCAAAGTACCGACGGAGGACTTGTTTACTGAAACCAAGTTTGACTAATGGATGCATAACGAGGCGCGGCGCCGAATGAGCGGCAACAACGTCATGTTGAAATTCGAGCATCAGAGCACGCCGCTCCTCGGTGCGCTTTGTCGTTCGCCCTCTTGACATCATCGTGCGGCGTAGCTACTTTGTAGAGCCATGAAGACTGCAGTTCAGCGTTGGGGTAATAGTCTGGCGTTGCGTATTCCCCGCGCTTACGCCTCGGAAGTCCGTATTTCCGAAGGCTCCAAGGTGGAACTCACCATGAAGTCCGGGTCGCTTGTTGTCCGACCAATCTCGCGCAAGCGTCACTCCTTGGCGGAGCTGCTTAGACGCGTCACTCCAGCCAATCGGCATGACTCCATACCGACGGGCACGCCCGTCGGTCAGGAGGCTTGGTGAGGGCCAGCTACGTTCCCCGGCGGGGTGATTTGGTTTGGCTCAGCTTCGACCCCCAAGCAGGCCACGAGCAGGCGGGGCATCGTCCAGCATTTGTATTGTCTTCCGAATCGTATAATCGGAAGACGAGCCTTCTTTTGGCGTGTCCGATCACCTCGAAGGTAAAAGGCTATCCTTTCGAGGCGGCGTTGCCACCTGGTTTGCCGGTTGGCGGGGTCGTTTTGGCCGATCAGATAAAGAGCCTTGACTGGAAGGTGCGGAAGGCGGAGTTCATCGTACGGACTCCTCCATCGGTCATCGAGGACGTCCTTTCGCTCATCCTGCCATTACTCGGGCAAGAAGGTTGAGGTATGAGGGCAAACCAGCGGGCTGCACTGGACACGGGAGGCCTGTTATGTTCGTGTTCCAAGGGCCACTGGCGCCGTGCCAGTGGGTCTGAAACGTTCGGCGCAGTCGCACGCCATCGACAGATCGCTGCGCCGGGGCCAGCCTGCAAAATCAGCAGCGGCCAGTTTCGCCCGGTTTAAAGCCGGAAGCAGCATCACCGGCAAAATCGCGACAATCGCGATAAGGACCAGAAGTTCAATTAAGGTGAACGCAGTTGTTGCCTTTGCTCCGCATTTTCCGCAACGCGATTTAGATCGACTACCTGCGAGCTGGAGACTGAGCTAGAGCAGAGCTAGAGCCGGGCAAGTCTTCGCAGGCGAAGGAAGGGCTCTTTGGCTGCCCGAGATTCCGCTAAATCCACTTCAAACTCGGCCACCCAGTCGTTGTGCTCTTCGGGGTCGACCAGCATCTGCTGGACTTTCCAGGATTTTTTGTCTTCGGCGGGCGCCACGTAGGTGTGGCGCACGTTGCGGGCATTAGGATCCAGGCAAATATGGTCGTGTTCAGCGTAATATTCGTCCAGAAACTTGTGAAGGCGCTCGGGGGTCCATGGCTGGCCGTCGGGGTCCAGTGGAGAGTTGAGGTGTGCCAGCGCCTGTTCGAAATCCTCGTTTACCAGGCCGCGGATGAAGCTGAAGATGCGGGTGCGGACTGCCGCTGTGAAAGCTTTTGTGTCGCGGGTAACGTCCTGCGCGGCTTCTTCCGCGCCAGGCGGGCGCAACTCGGCTCTTTCGATAGCGGATCGCTCCGAGGCAATCTTCGATGCGTAGCTGGGATCCTTCATTTTTTGCCACTGATCCAACAGGCTCGAGTCGACCTGACGGAGCATCAGCCCCAGATAGAGCTCCATTTCCCGAACCTGATCCGTTTTGGCGCTGTCCGGAACCGTCTGGGCCAGAACTTTGTAAACGCTGTTCAAGTGCCGCAACAGCAGCCCTTCGGAGCGCTGGAGTTCGTAATCGCGGACGTAGTCTGAGAACGAGCGGAAATTCTCGAACATCTCGCGGGCGATGGATTTGGGGCGGATGTTTTCCTGTCCAACCCATGGATGCATGTCCGCGAAGGCGTTGAAGGTGGAATAGATGAACTCACGGTTCGGCTTGGGGTACTCGAGCTTGTCGAGCTCCTCCATCCTCTTGTCATACTCAATTCCCGCCATTTTCATTTCCGCGATTTTTGCCGTTTTAACCTTGTCGAGTTGTTTGCGCAGGATGAGATCGGGATCTTCGAGAATGGATTCGACGAGTGTGAGCAGCACCAGTGCATAATCCGGCGCTTGCGGATCGAGAACCGGGATCGTGTCCAGCAGGTACAACGAGAGCGCCTGGTCCATCGAGAAATCGTCTTGCAGGTCCACATTGACCCGCAAGTAAGCCCCGTCTTCTGTGCGGGGAATAAATTCGATAATTTTCCGGTCGACCAGGGACCGGAAGAGCTGCCACGCGCGCCGGGTGTGCTCTTTTTTGGCTTTGGGGGTATCATGGCAATCGCGGATGAGCCTTTGCATGGCCCGGCAGCCGTCGGTTTTGCGGCTCAAAACATTCAAGAGCATCCCGTGCGAAACCTGGAACCGAGAGGTCAGCCGCTCCGGTTGGGCGTGCATCAGCCGCACGAAGGTCTGTTTGTCCCAATTCACGAAGTTCTTTTCCGGCGGTTTGCGTTTGGGCGCTTTCTTTCCGTCGCGCGCCGCTTTTTCTTCGAGCTTGATATTTTCGACGACGTGCTCGGGCGCCTGGGCGACAACCCAGCCCCGGTCATCGAACCCTTTGCGGCCGGCCCGGCCGGCAATTTGATGAAAGTCCCGCGCGCTGAGAATCGCGGTCTTTTGCCCATCGAACTTGCAAAGGCGCGTGAAAAGGACCGTGCGGATCGGCATGTTGATCCCGGCGCCAAGTGTGTCGGTGCCGCAGATGAGTTTCAGCAGGCCTTTCTGGGTGAGTTGCTCGACCAGCACACGGTATTTGGGCAAAAGCCCGGCGTGGTGAAGACCGATTCCGTGCTTGAGCCAACGGCGGATATCCGGGCCGTACGGGCTCGAGAACTTGAATCCCTCCAACTCCCTGGCAATGGCGTTCTTCTCTTCCCGGGTGCAGACGTTGATGCTGGTGAAATCCTGCGCGCTTTGAGCAGCTTCCAATTGCGTGAAGTGCACCACATAGACCGGGCTTTTGCTCTCGCTGACCAACCGTTCCAAGGTTTGCGCGAGGGTAATCTCTGAATACGCATACTCCAGCGGAACGGGCCGGTCCTGGGAAGTAATTGTCACCGTTTGCCGGCCATTGCGCTTCGTGAGTTCTTCCTCGAAAAAGGCGGTGTCGCCGAGCGTAGCCGACATCAGCAGAAATCTTGCCCGCGGAAGCGTCAAAAGCGGGACCTGCCAGGCGACGCCGCGTTCGCGGTCGGCATAATAATGGAACTCGTCCATGATGACTTCGGTGAATTCGGCTTGGGCCCCCTCCCGCAGGGCAATGTTGGCAAGGATTTCGGCGGTGCAACAGAGGATCGGGGCGCCCCGGTTGACCGTGGCGTCGCCCGTGCTCAACCCGACGTTATCGGGCCCGAACTCACGGCACAGCGCCATCCATTTTTCATTCACCAACGCCTTGATCGGGCAGGTGTAAACGGAGCGTTTGCCCTGGGCCAAAGCTTTGAATTGGAGCGCCGCGGCGACGAGAGATTTCCCGGAACCGGTGGGCGTGTTGAGAATGACGTTTCTTTCTTCAAACAACTCGAGGATAGCGGCTTCCTGGGCCGGGTACAATTGAAGGCCGCTATTCTGGACGTACTGGAGGAAACGATCGAGGAGGATGTCATTGCTGAAGTCCTCGCCGCGTGGAATCAGATCATAAAAAGTGGTCGGCACCGGCCTGAGTATAGACCCAGGGCATCGGTTGTCGAAGTCCGATGCGCAACGACCTCGCTAACGTGGGTGCATTCGGACAGTCCGCACGGAGCGCCAACTTGTAGGGGGATTATGACGTTCTGAGCAATAGAACCCATGCCTTCCTTGGCATTTAAGCCGAGTGAAACTCGGCGCTCCGGGGATGCTCACTGTGTTATTTGCGCGCCGACGTACGCGCGGCCAGCCAGGACCAGTCAACGTCGTGGGTTGAAATGGACCGAGCAGAAGCAAATCCGGTGAGCACAGTCGTAGGCTCCACCCAGCGGTGAGGCTCACAATGCCCATCACCAAAAGCCAGGGCACAACTTGAATTGTGCAGCGTGCTCGGGTAATCGATCCAAACGGGTGATCCGGCAGAGGTTGCAAGCACCGCGTCGTTGATGCTCAGCGGGTTCTCTTCAGTCAGCACCCACAGGGTCGAAGGCCGGGGAGCGACCATTTGAGAGGTTTTGCCGTAGGTACGCCACGGTCCGTTCGCGGCGCTGTTGGCGCCGTACGACCCGGTCAGCCAAGGGCCGTTGACCGGGAGATTTGGGACCCCGGAGTGTCCGACGCCGCTACTGTAACTCGGGTCAATTGTTCCGACCGCGTTGTTCATCGAAATACTTCGCGATGCCGGCACCTCTTTGCCTTTCAGCGGCGACGTGGGATAAAGCGCCCCGCCGGTGTACTGGCCCGTTCGTGGGTCGGCCGTGCAACGGAACACGTCCGCGTTAAAATTGAGATAAGGCGCCACCAATGTTCTTTTGGGATCACGCAGGATATCGGGATTGAATTCATCGACCCCGCCTATGCCCGCCTGGCCCGCGCACCACACGTAGCCGGGTAGCGTCGTGCCGTCATCGGGGTTCGGAGGGAACAACTCGTGAAAGTCGTAAGTGTAAAGGAGCGTGGCCTCCATCATCAGTTTTAAATTATGGCGGCAGCGAAGCGCGCGTGAGTCAGCCCTGGTCCCTCCCAGCGCCGGCCCGATGACCGAGACCAGGAGAGCCAGTACTGCGATGACGGCAAGCAACTCGAACAGGGTAAAGCCGCGCGTTTGCCGTGGGCATTGCGGGTTGGGAATGGATTTGCGCGAGGGCATCTGAGTGTTTGGTTGAATCATAAAATCCTCCATTAATAGGCGAGCACCCGGTAAAACCTCTGGCCTGGCTGGGAATTCACTTCTTTTATGTAGGCTCGATCGCCGACCACCGAAAACGCCTGGCCAAGGTCCTGCCAGGCCGGATCGTTGAGAGCATTTTTGAACTGAACGCGATAGGTTTTTCCGGGGAGTACAGGCCAGTTCAACCAACCGCCAACTCCTCCAGTAACGGCAAAGGCGGGAATCGAATTACTGCTGAACAACGTTGTGGAAAAAATGTCCGCGTTGTTATTGAAATCTTTGAGTATCAGGTCCGATGCCGCGCTCACCAGCGTCAGCGTGCGTCCATCTTTACTGAATGCGGGCGCCAGGGATCGGTCATCAGCGCTGCTGGTTTGGTAATGGTTGGCGGTGACCAGTGTGGTCGTCCCAGCCAAACGATCATAAAGGAAGATATCAGGCACGCCGTTGGTGTCGTTGGGTACCAGGTTGTCCGCCGCGCTTCGGTACGCGACAAACCGGCCATCGAAGGTGAGGTCGGGCGAGTCCGAGTTGTAATCGCCGGCTCCGGAACCGTCATAGGCCTGGCTCACCAGGAGGTTGGTGCGGGCTGCGAAATCGTAAAGGTGCACCTGGGAAACGCCCGAGCGTACGGAATGGCTGGCGTAAACGAGCCACCGGCCGTCGGCACTAAAGCGAAGCGACGCACCGTCAATGATATCACTGCTGACAGCCGCCCAATTCGTGCCGCTGGTCCAGTCTCCCACCCACAGCACCGGGCTCGGGCCGTTGGTCGTATAGGCGAGCCGTGTTCCATCGGCGCTGATGGCCACGAAACTCCAACCGTTGCCGGCCATTGTGTAGACATTGGATCGTGCCTGGCTGCTCCAAATCGACAGTTGGTTCACCGAGGGAGAAGGGACCGCCAGCTTGATATACGCGATGAAAGAACCGCTGGGCGTCATGGCCGCGGCAGCCACCCCGTTGCTGGTGAGCGCGTAGGTGGTCTGACTCGACATATCGCGTACAAACAGATTCTCAGTCCCTTTACGCAGGCCAGGCGCGAGATCGCCGGCCTTGCTGCGGAACAAAACAAATTGCCCATTCGAGCTCACAGTGGCCGAGTAGGAATCGGAATTTCCAGGGCCGGTGCCGGCCTGGTTCACGCTCACCAAGGCTGGCACGCCCTGGTGTAACGACATCAGGAACACGTCCTGCACGCCATTCGTATCGCCCGCCACTAAATCGTCCGCGGAGCTGGTAAAGGCAACAAACCGGCCGTCCGCGCTTATGGCGGGGTCGGTCGACAAACCATCGGCTGCCAAACCGTTGGTATTGAAGCTGACCAATAAGTTGGTTCCCGCCACTGAATCGTGCAGATAGACATTCCGAAAGCCGTTGGTGACGCCACGCACCACGTCGTCGGCCTCACTCCAGAACGCGACCAGCCCAGAGTCGAAGGATTGTGACGCGGAACTCGAGGAACTGGCGCCATTCGGAGTAAACGAGGGCAAGCCGGCATCGTGGCTGGATATTAGCTGAGTAGTCCCATTGGTGAGAATCCGAACAAAGACATCATACGAACGGTTCCGATCGGCGGTAACAATGCTCGCGTCCTGTGATTCAAAGGCGAAAACCGAAGCGTCCGCGCTTAGCACCGGAACGGCCCCCGGGTCAATCAGCGACCCGAAGCCATTGGTGTTAACGTCGACGAGAGTCGTCAGCCCTCCGTGGACGTTCCGCAGGTACAGGTGGTAGTCGCCGGATGAAAAATTGTTTACCAGGCCTGCGGAGCTGACAAAACCAACCCAGCGCGCGTCAGGGGTTAGGACCGGACAGTCGGAGATATCGCCGTCGGTCACTGAATTGGTTAAATTACCGCTCACGAGAATGCTCGACTCACTTTGAGCATCCCACAAGCGGATGGCCGTCGTGGGGTCGGGGTTACCGGGAACATCAGCGACGTAAGCAATGAAACGTCCGTCCGGGGTCATGGCTAAATCACGGATCGCTGAGGGATCGGTGCCCATAGGAACCGCGGCATTGGTATCGACGAACTCCGTCTGACCGGCCTGGGCATCGAACCGAAGAATGACCGCGGGGAAATCCTGCGAGGACCTCAATGCTTGATAGGCGATGTAACGTCCGTCGTCGCTGATGGCGGCATTAAAGGCGAGCGCGTTGGTAACCGCCGGCAGCGATTGCAAGGGCCCAAGGGCTCCCGCGCTGACGCAGGTAGTGAGCCCCAGGGTTCTATCGCGCAGGTAAACATTGGTCGTTGTGCTCACGCCGGGCACCAAATTCGCCGCGGTGCTGAAAAAGGCAACGTAACGGCCGTCGGGCGTCAGCAGCGGCGTGTCCGAAGCGGAGAGATGAGACGAGTTGGTTTGGGCACCGACACTGATCAAAGTTGTGACGTGGTTCAGCATATCACGGACGAAGACGTCGGGGATGCCATTGGTATCACCGTCAACCAGGTTATCCGCCGCGCTGCTGAAAGCGACATAGCGGCCATCGGGAGTGATCGTGGAGCTGTACGACGGACCGTCCGACCCACCGCCGCTGGTCGCGGAACTGACCAACACCGTCGACCCGGTCAGCAAATCTCTGAGAAAGACATCATCCGCGTTGTTGGTGTCGCCGGCGATGAGGTTGTCGGCACTACTCTCAAAAAGGGCGTAGCGGCCGTTGGTTGAAATGCCAGTCGGCCAGGAATCGGCATCGCCGCCGCCGGAACCGTCGAAGTTTACGCTAACCAGGACCGTCGAACCTTGAACCCGGTCCCGCAAAAACACGTTGAGCGGCGCCGGAACGATTTTTGGCAACGGCCGATTGGTTGGCAATGAAACGAGATTGTCGGCCGTGCTGGCGAACAAAACGTAACGTCCATCGGGGCTGAGAATCGGGTTGTAAGAGTCTCCGCCGGCGCTCGCCGAGGGACCCAACGAGGGATCGATGGTGGATACGAGGTGAAGGGGCGAGGCCCCCGCGGCGTAGCAGCCCAGCAGGAACGCCGCGACTGCGGTGTGCCAACTTCTCGAGCAGGTGCGAAAAGGCTTTTTCCCCTTTGTTTTCATAATGATCAATCAATGACGTTACGAGTTTTAGCACGGACGCTCGGTGCTGTCTGTCAGGGAAGAACGGACGTTTTTGTGCGTGAAAAGCTTACAGGATCCCGGTGGATTCCATTAGTTCGCCTCCTTAATCTCATTCCTGATTGCCTGGAGAACACCGAATAAACTGCGTTTCCGAATTGACCCGGGAGGCTGGGGCAGTAAGATGCGCCTTCAAACTTGAAATCATTAAAATTGAAATTGAATTATGGCTGTGAAAGTTGCGATTAACGGGTTCGGCCGTATTGGCCGCCTGGTTTTCCGGGCGATGGTCGAACAGGGATTGGTTGGCAAAGACGTCCAGGTCGTTGCCGTCGGAGATATCGTGCCGGCGGATAACCTGGCCTATTTGCTCAAGTACGATTCCACCCAGGGCCGCTTCAACGGCACAGTCGGGTCGGAAAAGTCAGCGGCGGACAAGGCCGAGGATGATGTGCTGATTGTCAACGGACAGAAGATCGTTGTCGTCAGCGCGAAGGAACCGGCGCAACTGCCCTGGAAGCAACTCGGAGTCGACGTGGTCATCGAGTCGACTGGCCTGTTCACCGATGTCGAGAAAGCAAAGGGGCATTTGATTGCCGGAGCCAAGAAGGTCATTATCAGCGCGCCGGCCAAAGGCGATTGCCCGACGCTGGTGATGGGGGTTAACCACGAGAAATACGACCCCAAGCAGCATAACATTGTTTCAAACGCGTCGTGCACCACCAATTGCCTTGCCCCCCTGGTTTATGTCCTGCTGAAGGAAGGCTTCGGGATCGACGAAGGCCTCATGACAACCGTGCATTCTTATACGGCCACTCAGAAAACCGTGGACGGCCCGAGCAAGAAGGATTGGAAAGGCGGCCGAACGGCGGCGTTGAACCTGATCCCCTCCTCGACCGGCGCCGCCAAGGCCGTCGGCCTGGTGTTGCCCGAAGTCAAAGGCAAGCTCACTGGCATGGCCTTCCGCGTGCCCACCCCAACTGTCTCCGTGGTCGACCTGACGGTGCGCACCTCCAAGGACACTTCGTACGCCGAAATCAGCGCCGCCATGAAGAAGGCCAGCGAAACTTATCTGAAAGGGATCCTCGAATACACCGAAGATGAAGTCGTCAGCTCGGATTTCATTCACTCGAAATCATCCTCGATTTTCGACCAGGGTTCCGGGATCGAACTGAACAAACGCTTTTTCAAGCTGGTCAGCTGGTACGACAACGAATGGGGCTACAGCTGCCGGGTGGCCGACCTGCTGAAGTACATGATCCAAAAGGGAATCTAAGGACCTCCTTTAAAATCGCCAAGGCGGCTCGATGAGCCGCCTTTTTCTTTGTCTTACCCCGTAGCGGAACAAGGCCGCTAGCACCCAGGCCCGCGCGATTGGATCAACGGTCGTGCTCCAGTTTCTTTTCGAACTTCTCGACCTTGGGCTGAATGACCACCCTGCAATAGGGGTTCTGGGGATTGCTGCGGTAATAATTCTGGTGGTAACCCTCGGCTTTGTAAAAGGCCTTCAAGGGCGCGATTTCAGTGGTGATGGGTTTGGAGAATTTCTTTTGAGCTTCCACCTTGGATTTTTCGGCCGCGATTTTCTGGGCCTCACTGTTGTAAAGAATGATCGACCGGTACTGGGTCCCGTGATCGTTCCCCTGCTGGTTAAGAGTCGTGGGATCGTGGGCATCCCAAAACGTCGCCAGGATCTTTTCGTAAGAGACGACCTGGGGGTCGTATTGAACTTGAATGACCTCGGCATGGCCGGTCTGGCCGGTACACACGTCCTGGTAAGTCGGGTTGGCCATTGTGCCGCCGGCATAGCCGCTCGTCACTGACTTCACGCCGGGCAACATTTGGAATAGCGCTTCGGTGCACCAGAAACAGCCGCCCCCGAGCGTGGCGGTTTCGGTGTGATTGGTTGAATTCTCCATAGGTTTAGTTTGGGCGCTGGCAACGGCCAAACCGCTGGCCAGGATGGCGCTCGCCGCTGCAATGCAGGTGATAAGCTTCATTGTTGAATGGCCAAATTGTAGCATACGTACTGTCCCGGCACAAAGACCTGGCAGGCGCCGAAATAACGATGCGGAGAAAGCGCGCAAACACGCCTTAATCGCGGCGTTAGCTCGGCGTCTACGGGAGCTCAACTCTCTTCCGGGAGTTCCCGGGGGGCACCCTCCGCGGGAGCCTTTCCCTCCTGTGAAAGTTGCTCCAGGTCCTGATCCGAAATCGGTTCGGAGACAACGTGATCTTCGCTGAACCACCTGCCGAGATCGACCATTTTGCATCGCTTCGAGCAAAACGGTCCATGCGGGCCGGCAAACCAGTCGCCGATTCGTTTGCACGTGGGACACTTTATGTTCATCGATACTGCTGCCATCAACTTACCACGTTTTGCGTTGAGTTGACTCGAAGAAATCCAGGTACAGCTTTTGTCATGTTAGATCGAGAGATACTTATCAGTGCCGATTCTAACGGCCGGCCGATCCACGCGGGACTCGCCGGCACGGAATCGGGAGAAGCGGGTCCAAGTCCCGCCTTCAAGCCGACGGAGGACGGCCCGCTGCTGGATGCTTACTCCGAGGCGGTGATGCGCTCAGCCCAGGAAGTGGGCCCTTCGGTAGTGAATATCGAGGTGCGCCGGGCAGACGGGCAACGGCAGGGCAGCGGCTCGGGGTTTGTCATCACGCCCGATGGCTTCGTTTTGACGAACAGCCACGTGGTGCATGGCGCCGACCGCATCGAAGTCGTGCTCGCGGACGGACGCAGGCCGGACGCGGCGCTCGTTGGAGATGACCCGGATACCGACCTTGCCGTGGTGCGCGTTTTTGCTCCGCAACTGAAGCCGGTTCGCCTTGGCGATTCAAAAGCCGTCCGGGTTGGGCAGGTCGCCATTGCGATTGGAAACCCCTACGGGTTCCAGGCCACCGTAACGGCAGGGGTGGTGAGCGCATCGGGCCGCTCATTCCGGGCAAACACCGGGCGGCTAATTGATGACGTCATCCAAACCGATGCAGCGCTGAACCCCGGAAACTCCGGCGGGCCGCTGGTGAATTCGCGGGGAGAAGTTATCGGGGTGAACACGGCGGTGATTCTCCCCGCGCAGGGCATTTGCTTTGCCATCGGAATCGACACGGCCAAATTCGTTGCCGGTTGGCTGATCAAGGACGGCAGGATCCGGCGCAGTTACATCGGGGTAGGCGGCCAAAATGTGCCGCTGCACCGGCGGTTGGTGCGCCACTACCAGTTGGCCAGTTCGACCGCGGTGCTGGTGATTAGCATGGCTCCAGGCGGGCCGGCTTCGGTCGCGGGTTTGCGTGAAGGGGACCTGATCGTTGAAATCAATGGCCAGGCGATTCCCTCGATTGATACGCTGCACAAGTTCCTGACCGGCGACCAGATTGGCGTGCAGGCGCGACTTACCGTCATTCGAGGCACAGAAAAGCTGTCGGTGCCGATTACTCCA
The DNA here is from genome assembly GCA_035294005.1 of Verrucomicrobiia bacterium. Taxonomy (GTDB): domain Bacteria; phylum Verrucomicrobiota; class Verrucomicrobiia; order Limisphaerales; family UBA8199; genus JANXQE01. Next base: position 2,966 of record DATGLT010000369.1, on the reverse strand, counting down.
GTCGAATCGCCGTCGAAATAAACCCATTCACACCAGGCGCGCCCAGTACGATTTGAAGTAGGCTGGCTCGTCCCGTGAAATTGGGAAGTCCGGTGGCTGCGGAGCGTAATGCTCCCGCAACACTTTTCGTTTGCCGCAAGCTGTTCTGAGAGTGGCGACGAAGTCCTGCGCCGGCCAGAGGGCGGCGTTGCACGAGGCAAAGAGTACGCCCCCGGATTCGAGCAGCGGCAGTGCCGCTTGCGCCAGTTTCCCGAAGTCTTTGTCCACTCGAAAAGCGCCAAATTCTTTGGAGTGCGAGAACGTGGGCGGATCGAGCAGGATAAGATCAAATTTGCGGCCCTTTTTTTGAAATCGGCGCAACCAGTCAAAGACGTCGCCAAAGATGAAGTCATGAAGCGAGGCGTCCAGGTGATTTTCTTTGAAGTTATCTTTCCCCCATTGGAGGTATTTTTTCGAAAGGTCCAGGCTGGTGGCGTGGCAGGCTGACCTCGCGGCGCACACGGAAAAGGCGCACGTGTAAGCAAATGCATTCAAGACACGGGTTGGTCTTGCAGGGTCGAAGAGTTCATCAAATCCGGCGGAAACATGGCCCTTGGACAGGCGCATCCGGTTACCTCTCTGGTCCAGGAAAATGCCAACAGAGTAGCCCTCTTCAAAACTGAGCTGGAAGCGAACTCCGTTTTCCAGGATGTCAAATCGCGCCGGCGCGGAGGATCCAAGAACCAGGCGGGGCGAGCTTGCCTGTTTGTCGTGCCTAAGAGGGCCGACCGCCAAGGTCTTGTGGTAGACACCCCTGGCTGAAAAATGATCAGCCAGCCTCCTCAACCGGGCGTGTCGCTCCGGTGTAAGTTCCGCGGAGCTTTGGGAAAGTATAAACGAACCCAGCCGATCGACGTACCAGCCGGGGCACCCGTCGGAAGCGCCGTGGATCAGGCGATAGGCGTTCGTATCGGTTTCATCGATGAGCGCTGATCGCAGCGCCAGGCCAATGTCCGAGTCGAAATCCGGCTCCGCACGAAACACCAAGGGTTGCCCGGTGGACGGGTGAACAAAACTGATTTCGGCGGCATGCAAACAGATTCGCGGCCAGGGCGTCCCGCCATAGCGCACGTCGCCCAAAACGGGAAAGCTCTTCTCAGCCGCATGCACCCGGATTTGATGCGTCCTGCCCGTCAATGGCTCAGCCTGCACACATATCGCGTGGCGTGAGGCCGGCACACCAGGGGGAGCCGGCGAAAAAACAGTCTCAGCGAGCTGGCCGCCGGTCTTTGGGGGCCGGCTCAGGTATCTGTCGCCCGATCGAACCAGGGAGGATCGAACGACGATTTTCGTTGAAGGGGCCGCATGATCGGTAAGCAGGAGATATTTTTTCTTAACAAGACGCTCAGTGAATTGCTCGGTCAACGACCGGTTGGCCTGGGGTGTTTTTGAAAAAACCAATACGCCGGAGGTTTCCTTGTCGAGCCTGTGAATGATGGCCAGGCCCGCCCAGCGCGGCTCCCGGTGGCGGAGCCAATCATAAAGGCCTTCCCCCGCGAAGGGTCCCGGCGAGTGCGTGTTCAGCCCGGCGGGTTTGTTAACGACCAGCAAATGGTCATCTTCAAAAAGCAGGCACGGAGGATTCACCAAAAGCTCCAGTCGTGCCGCCAAATAACCCAGACACCGAGTAGGAAATTCGTAATCCCATGAGCTGTCATGGCGTCGCCCAATCGATCCTTGCGCACCACCAGCCACTGGTATGCGAGCCCGCAGAGAATGCCCGCAACCCACCGGTCCGGATGCAATAAACCAAAGATGCACGATGTGACCACAAACGAAAGGGCATGGAATTGGCCCAAGGGCATTGTGAGAAAATTCACCCTCACAAAATACCGGTAGAGAAACGATCGGTAGAACACCTCTTCCAAAGGAGGAACGACAATGGAAGAGCCGAGAAGATGCACCGTATTATAGAACCAGCCCGCGGCCGATCCCGGTCCGAAATGCTTGTTTGGCGTCCAATGCGGATCCAGCTTTGCCAAGCGCGGGTAAAAGCCGTCCAAGCCAACCCATATCACACAAACCAGGATGCCAATCGTCACGGCTTCCCAACTGACCCGCCAACGCATCTCCTGAACAAATGGACGCGATTCCCACACCAGCCATGCCCCTACAACCGTCTTTACTGTGTAAAACCAGTAAATCGAATGTGGCCCGAACTGCTCCTGGAGAACAGTCAGCAGGACGAAGGCGCCAAATGGAATAAACCTTGCCGCTTCGGGAGATTTTGCGAATTGCTGGCGCAGCGACTGCATGAGCGCGCCATCATTCCGACAGAACCCAAGCGCGCCAAGCTAAAAATCTTTACGGTTCGAGGCTTAAGACATTTGTCCGGCCTGGGCCTATCAACACGACCTCCTCAGAATGAATGGCGGCAATCTTGAAGTCTCGGATGCGGTCGCCCACAAACAGGACCCGGCCGTTGATCAAAGCCGATGCGCGCCGGGGGCTGTAAACGATGCTTTGCAATTTGAGCGGCGGGGGCGCGGCTTCGAGGGGCGGGGCAGCATTGGTTTCGGATCCGGTTGAAACCATGTTTGTTACCGAAGTCCCCGCAGAGGCGCCGGGCGCCGAAGTCACGCTTGATTCGGGCGCGCTGCTCGAGCCCGCCATCGAGTTATTTGAAGAAGGCCGTGCTGTTCCCGGTTCTACGAGAGGCCGGGGAGGGTTGGCAACGGGCGAAGGCGCTGTCGATTCCCCAGGCAATGCGCGCGCCGCAACATCGACCGCCGAATGATCCGGAGGCGAGCTCGGGGTCCTGCCGTGCTTTGAAAGCTCCCATAACAGGAGCAACGAGAATAGTGCCACGGCGGCAAGCCCCGCGGGAAGAATCAACCCGACGCTGCGGCGGGCCGGTTGGAGTGTTGGTTCAACCGGCCGGAAGTGGTGCGCGGGCGTTGATTCCCCGGGCGGCGTTGATTGTTGCG
>DATGLT010000368.1:0-18110 GCA_035294005.1 Verrucomicrobiia bacterium | reverse complement strand
CGTCGGTAAGCAGGACAGCGGGTCCCCAACGCTGGACGTGGCGGATGGCGTCGAGTGAGTTGGGGAACAGGCGATTGGCAAAAGGGTACTCAATGAGGTAATGCGACACCGCCAGCAGATGCGTGTCGTCCGGGAAATCGTCACGATAGCGTTGGAGCGCGCCCAGGTAATCGGCATAGCCAACCTGCGCGCGCCGATGCTCGAGAATCTTCCAGTAGCGGTTGCATTTTTCGGGGCCGACCTCTTTGCGCAGGTAAACGCGCAAATCTTCAATGACCCGGTCGTTGTCGAGAAGGGTGTTGTCGACGTCAAAAAGAAAAACCACTCGCTTTGGTTGCGGCTGCTTTGTTTTGGATCGTTTGGACCTCATTTGTTGCGAATTCAAACTTTTCTGTGAGTGCGCGATCGGGAAGCGATGGACGGTCGGGGCGTCCATTTCCAGTCGCGGATCTCGGGCATGTCTTGTCCGTAGCGGGCTATGTAGCGCTTGTGTTCGACCAATTTCTCAGAGAGTTCCTGTTTGACGTAAGCTGCGCTTGGCCCGAGTTGTGGCACGCGATCGATCACATCCATGACCAGGTGAAACCGGTCCAACTGATTCCGAACGACCATATCAAACGGGGTGGTGGTCGTGCCTTCCTCTTTGTAACCGCGGACGTGCAGATTCCGATGATTGGTCCGCCGATACGCCAGCCTGTGAATCAGCCAGGGATAACCGTGAAAGGCGAAGATAATCGGCTTGTCGCGAGTAAATAGGATATCGAAATCCTTTTCTCCAAGGCCATGCGGGTGTTCGCTTTCGGGTTGAAGTCTCATCAAATCGACGACGTTGATGACCCTGATTTTAAGCTGTGGGAAGCGCGCGCGCAGCATGCTGACCGCGGCGAGGGTTTCACCGGTCGGGACATCTCCACAACAGGCCATGACGACATCCGGCTCCGTTCCGCGGTCATTGCTGGCCCATTCCCAAATGCCGATGCCGGCGGTGCAATGGGCGATCGCCGCATCCATGTCGAGCCATTGCGCGGCAGGTTGTTTGCCGGCGACGATCACGTTCACGTAATCCCGGCTGCGCAGGCAATGGTCCGTGACCGACAGCAGGGTGTTTGCATCCGGCGGAAGATAAACTCTGACTATTTCCGCCTTTTTATTGACGACATAATCGATGAACCCCGGATCCTGGTGGCTGAACCCGTTATGGTCCTGCCGCCAGACGTGGGAGGTGAGCAGATAATTGAGCGATGCAATCGAGCGGCGCCAGGACAGGTGCCTCGTTACTTTCAACCACTTTGCGTGCTGGTTGAACATCGAGTCGATAATGTGGATGAATGCCTCGTAGCAGGAAAAGAATCCGTGCCGTCCGGTCAGGAGATAGCCTTCGAGCCATCCCTGGCATTGATGCTCGCTGAGCATTTCCATCACCCGCCCGTCGGGCGCAACATGGTCGTCGGTTTTGAGCAATTCCCCAACGGAGCAGCGATTGGTCACCTCAAAGACGGCATTCCACCGGTTGGACAGCGTCTCGTCCGGACTGAACACTCGAAAGTTCCGGGGGTTCAGCTTGATGATATCGCGAATGAATTCCCCCTGCACACGCGTGGCTTCCGCGGTTGCTGCGCCTGGCTGGGGAACCTCGACGGCGTAATCGCAGAAATCGGGCATGCGCAGGTCGCGCAAGAGCATTCCGCCGTTGGCGTGCGGATTGGCCCCCATCCGCCGGTCGCCTTTCGGAGCCAGTTCTGCAAGGTCCGCGCGCAGCCGGCCGTTCTTGTCGAATAACTCGTTCGGACGATAGCTCTTCATCCAACGATCGAGAATCCGGATGTGCCCCGGTTTGTCCATGTCTCCCATTGGAACCTGGTGCGCCCGAAAAGTGCCCTCGACCTGTGTTCCGTCGACAACCTTTGGGCCGGTCCAGCCTTTGGGCGTGCGGAGCACGATCATGGGCCAAGCCGGGCGTTGAGTAAATCCATTGGCCCGCGCTGTGGTCTGAATCCGTTTTATCTTTTCAAAAACTTTGTCGAGCGTGACCGCCATCAACCGGTGCATCGTCGCGGGATCATCTCCCGCCACCGTGTGTGGCTCATAGCCGTACCCTCTCATCAGCGATTCGAGTTCCGACTCCGGGATCCGGGCCAGCACCGTCGGGCCGGCGATTTTGTACCCGTTCAAATGCAGGATCGGCAGGACGGCTCCGTCGCGAACCGGGTCTAAAAACTTGTTTGAATGCCAACTGGTCGCAAGAGGGCCGGTCTCGGCCTCGCCGTCTCCCACGACGCAGGCGGCGATAAGGTCGGGATTGTCGAACACGGCGCCATACGCGTGGGACAAGGAGTATCCCAGCTCCCCGCCTTCGTGGATCGATCCCGGCGTCTCGGGCGCCACATGGCTTGGAATGCCGCCTGGGAAGGAGAATTGTTTGAATAATCTCTTCATTCCTTCCGCATCCTGCGAGATGTTGGGATAAACCTCGCTGTAGGTGCCCTCCAGGTACGTGTTGGCCACCAGCCCGGGCCCGCCGTGACCGGGGCCGGTTATGTAGATTATATTCAGATCCCGCTCGCGGATCGCGCGGTTCAGATGGACGTAGACGAAATTCAATCCGGGCGTCGTGCCCCAATGCCCAAGCAGACGCGGTTTGATGTGCTCGCGCTTGAGCGGCGTCTTGAGCAGCGGGTTGTCGTACAGGTAAATTTGTCCGACGGACAAATAATTGGCTGCTCGCCAATATGCGTCCATTTTGTCCAGCAATTCCGCGGTCAGCCTGGCATTCGAGTTGTCCTTCATAGAAGTTCCCCTTTCAAGATTGGTTACCTTTTCGGCGATAGAATCATGCCCGAAATGATTTTCGCCATCTGCAGTTCCTCATCGGTCCGAATCACGCGCACCTCGACGCCTGCTGATGTTTGGCTGATTACAGGCGCGTTCCTGCGGTTCAGGCGCGGATCGAGTTCGATGCCCAAAAACTTCAGGCGCCTGCAAATTCGTGAGCGAATGGGCGCAGAATTCTCGCCGATGCCGCCCGAAAAGACCAGTACATCGAGGCCACCTAGCGCGGCGGCCAGCGCGCCAATGGTTTTTCCAGCCTGGTAACAAAAGACGCCGATCGCTTCGGCGGCCCTTCTGTCTTTGCGCTCCCGGCCGAGCAAGTCGCGCACGTCCGGACTGGTTTCTGAAATGCCAAGCAGGCCCGACCTCGTATTGACCATATCGTTGAACTGTGACGCGGTCATGCCTTCAGTCCGGGCAAAGTAAGCCGGCAGCCCGGGGTCGAGATCTCCGGACCGCGTGCTCATGACCAACCCCGCTGCGGGTGTAAAGGCCATGGTTGTGTCGACCGATTTGCCTTTGTAGACGGCGGCCATGCTGGCGCCGTTGCCCAGGTGAGCCAGAATAATCCGGCCGCGCGCCCTCGACGCCCCCGCCGTTTGGCTGAGTTGTTCCATCAGGTAAGCATAAGAAAGCCCGTGAAACCCGTACCGTCGAATCCCCATCGCCTCGTACCGCCTGGGGATTGGAAGCAGGTGTGCCACGCGCGGCATATCACTGTGGAACGCTGTGTCAAAACAGGCGATTTGAGGCACTTGCCGGTATGATTCCCCGAAATACTTCACCAGCGCCAATTCGGCGGGCAAGTGATCCGGATCAAATGAACGAAGCCGGCGCAGTTCCTCAATCAGAGCGGGATCCACCTTTTGGGGTTTCGTGTAGCGTGGCCCTCCATGAACAATTCGGTGGCCCACCGCGGCCAGGTTTTCGACACGCGTCGTGGACTTGAGCGTTTCGACCAGCCGGCCCACGCAATCTGTATGACTGGCTGCGTCGAATGGCGCTTCAGTCCGTTTTCCAGTCTGCGGATCCAGCACAATCAGCCGCCCTCTCTTGAGTCCGATCCGCTCAAACCTGCCGGCCAGCACTCGAGCCGGTTCTTTCCCCGACTTAAACAAAGCAAATTTCAGGCTCGATGAGCCCGCATTGACCGTGAGGATGAATTGACCCTTCATTGAATCTTTCGACATCCCGGAGCCACAATACTGCGCGTGTGCTCAACGAACATGCATTTCCAACCGCCGAGCAACCTTGTTCCTGCCACAGTCTCCGCCGCAGCCCGCTTTGTCAACGCCCGGTCAAACCGATTTTCGACTGACGCCCGGCGCGGCAGCGGAAATGCATGCGCCAAAGAAGGAACTCACCAACGGATGAATGGAATTCGCCAGGGCCAATCGTTCCGGCTGAAACTGCGTTCCGACAAAAAAGAGGTGCTCGGCCAACATAAAAGCCCGGGCTTGGCCATCTTCAGAACGAGCTGCAATTCGGAGCGGGGTCGGTGTAAAAAGGTGTTCGAATTCGGCGTTCAATCCATAACGGCAATGGAATTTCTCCAGTCCGGAACCGGCGCCATACAATCGCGAAAACTCAGGATCCGTCACGAGGACAGTTTGCGCTTTCTCGACCAAAGGACATTGCATGCGATCAAGAAGCGGCATTTTCGTTGAACTATCCAACTCCGTGTGGCCGGCCTTTTTAAGATTGAGAATGTTTCTAGCGAACTCGAGCAGCGCGTGCTGGTACCCGCCGCACGTCCCAAGAAAAGGAACCTGGTAGGTCCGCGCATATTGAATGGCCCAGAGTGCGCCCTCCGTGCTGAGGTATGGACTGGCCGGAACACACCAGATCCCCTGGAAAGGGGCCAACTGTGATTCGTCTCCGGGGATGATCGTGTCTGTTCGGATCCACGACGGCTCCATCGGTTGCGACTTTTTCGCCAGGCGAAAGCACTCGTTGATCGCCTTGTGAGCCGTGACCTCCTGGCTGAAATCTCCAACCAACGCAACGCGGATCGGCCTCACAGTGGGAATTCAGGTATTCGGCGGTACAAGCAGGAGCCGCTCTCTTCATCTAAAGCGGAATCATGCCCGCGAAACAGGACGCAACCAATTCACCGTTCGCTCGCATGTCCGTGCGCCTGGTAGCCGGGAGCGCCTGCCGGGTTTTTCTGGATATCCGCCACCAACAGTTCAATCCATGCGTCTGTTTTTATGAACCCTTTTCCCAGGCTTTCATACTTTGACAGCACATGGTCGTCTTTCATTTGTTCTAATGTCTTGCCCGAGGCGGCTGCCTTTGCGACCAATGCCCGCGTGTCCTTCAACATTTCCACGAATTTTCGGACATCCTCTGTGCTCGAGACCGGGCCGTGTCCTGGAATGAACTTCACGTCCGGCGGCACCATGGTCAGAACTTTTTCGACTCCCGCAATCATGCCGCTGACGCTTCCGCCGTTTTGGACATCCACGAACGGGAAACCGTAGGTGACGAAGTCGTCGCCCATGTGCACGACATTGGACTTGGGGAAGAAAATCACGCTGTCGCCATCAGTGTGGCCATTAGGGAAGTGAATCGCGCGGATGTCTTCGCCGTTCAAGTGAACAGTGGCGCGGTCATTAAAGGTGATGACAGGCAGCGCCTCTTTGGCCGCGGGAGTTACAGAATTGCCACCCACCGTCCCGCCTTCCTGGAGACGCTTCCGCACGTTTTCATGGGCAATGATCGTGGCGTCCTTCCCGAATTCAGGGTTTCCTCCCGTGTGATCCCCGTGAAAATGCGTGTTCAAGACAAACCGAAGGGGCTTGTCGGTTATACCCTTGAGGGCTGCCTTTATCTTCGGCGCAAGCGGTGCGAATTCATCGTCCACGATCACAATGCCGTCATCGCCCACCGACACGCCGATGTTCCCGCCGGAGCCTTCGAGCATGTAAACGTTGCCTGCGACCTTATGGACCTTGATCTCGACCGAACTGAAATCCTGCTGGCCCCACGCGTTTGCCCAACACCCGAGAATCGCGCACGAAGTCAGCACCGCCAGGGTGGTCGCGCGCCGCAACGCGTTAGATCGTACAAGCAATTTGCAGAGGATAGACTGGATGCCGTTCATAATAGTAGGAGTAATACGCGGTAAGATACTGGCCTCCGACTCCTTTGCAAGCCCACTGCCCTGTGGACCCGTAGGGCGCGATTGAAGCTCGGTAGGGGCGAGGAGCCTCCAAACTGTAACCGATGTGCCTGGGAGAAAATGTCACCTATGCGCTTGAACATTCAACACGGCCAAAATCTCCGTTCCGGGTGATGATTGAGTCTTCGGCGGCATCCCATACCCCGTTCGCATTTGCTGGCACCCGTCCGGGTGCGGACTGATGTTTTGGGGGCATTACCGGGCGTCTCCGCTGCGCTAAGACGACCCGGCTACTGGCTGTGAACCCTTCGGGTTCATTCCGGATGCGTCCCTGGATCAAATTGTGGCTCGTCGCCTGATCACGAACCCTTCGGGTTATTCACGTGTCATGAACGCCCTTGTTGGAATCCTGGGCGGTCCGTATGTTCTAAACGTTGAAGCGCAACCGACAGGGCAAGGATCAGAACACCCCACCGCAGACGGCGGCTGGGTCGACTTTATCGGGCCCGCGACGGTGGATCTTTCGAGGCATCCTGGTGGTCTTCATTCCCGCTCTGCTCCTGGCAGTCACGGAAACCATCTTGATTCTCGCCGGTGTGGGGCACCCGACCTCCTTCCTGCTGCGCCGGGAAATCCATGGACGAAAGATGCTGGTCGATAACCCGTGGTTCGGCCTTAGATTTTTTCCGCCCGCGCTGGCCCGCAGTCCAACCGGGCTCACTTTTCTTGCGGACAAGCAACCTGGGGTTTTCCGCATTTTCCTTTTTGGAGAGTCGGCGGCCTTGGGTGATCCGCGGCCGGCCTACGGCATGGGCCGGTTCCTGGAAGCATTGCTCAACGACAGGTTTCCTGGAACGAAGTTCGAAGTGATTTGCGTGGCGATGACTGCGATCAATTCGCACGCGATTCTCCCTATGGCGCGCGAGTGTGCCCGGTACCACGGCGACCTGTGGATTGTTTACATGGGCAACAATGAGTTCGCCGGTCCGTTTGGGGCGAATACAGTGTTCGGCCCGCAGGCTCCCCCCGCCTGGACAGTGCGCCTCTTCTTGGCGATTCAAAGAACTCGCACAGGCCAGGTGCTTGCCTCCGTGATCCGCCGCTTCCATTCCGGCCAGGCAACTCCCGCTTCCTGGGCCGGCATGAAAATGTTTCTCGAACATCAATTGCCTCCGCACGATCTCCGGCGCGAGCGCGTTTATGCTAATTTCAGCCGCAACCTCGAAGATATCCTTTCCTGCGCGCTCAAAAATAAAATCCCTGTCGTGCTCAGCAGCGTGGCATCCAATTTGAAAGATTGCCCTCCTTTTGCCTCCGAACCATCGACACGCATGGCTGAGTGGCGTCAGTGTTTGGACCTGGCGTTAACGAATGTCTCGGCTGGTAACTTCACCCAAGCAGCGGCTGAGTTCGACAAAGCTTTGGAGTCCAACCCTGATTCGGCGGAGACGCATTTTCGCCTGGGAGCATGTCTTCTCGCGGAGACCAATATCACTTCAGCACGGGGTCATTTTGAGTCCGCGCGCGACCTGGACACGCTGCCATTTCGGACCGATTCCCATCTCAACCAGATCATTGAACGTGCGGCCAAACAGCATGGCGATCAACGCGTCGTGTTCGTCAACAGCGATGCGTCTTTGGCTTCCCTCAGCCAAAGCGGTATTCCAGGTTGGGAAGCTTTTTTCGAGCATGTGCACCTGAACTGGGATGGCAATTACAGGATTGCTATCGGCCTGGCCGAGGCGGCGGTTCAGTGTTTGCCCCCGGCCGTTACTGCGCACCAGCAACCTGCCTGGGCCGGACAGGAGATTTGCGAGCAGCGCCTGGGTCTCACGGATTGGAACCGTTATACGATTTTAGAGGAGATGCTTCGAAGGTTGAGCGAGCCGCCGTTCACGGATCAAATCAACCACGTCGCCCAAATGGAAGGCATGACCAATGCCATGGCCGAGTTGCGCACGCGCGCGCGAGCGGATTCGGCCGAGGCCGCGCGGCGGATGTTTGAAACCCAACTCACCCGTTTTCCGGAGGATCACTACCTTCATCATAATTTCGCGGAGTTCCTGACGGCGGTTGGAGACTTCGACGCAGCCACACGTCAGATGGAAACCGTCTGTGAGTTGCTGCCCGACAATCAAGCCGTCTATTTTCAACTAGGCCGGCTGCTCGCCAGGCAAAAGAAGTATCGCGAAGCCCAGGACAGACTCGAAACAGCGGTGAAGCTGCGGCCCGAGCTTGCCAACAGTCGCGTCGAGCTTGGCCAGGTTCTGGCCGCCCAGGGTTCCTATGATAAGGCGCTGGAGCAATATGACCTGGCCATGCGCTGTTCGGGCGCCGACGAGGCCCGGTTGCACCTGTTGAGCGCGGACGTCTACGCGAGGCAAAACCGTCACGACGCCGCTATCGATCAACTGCGTCAGACCGTCCAGATCCGGGACTCGTACTGGGAAGCCCACGAACTGCTCGGCATGGAGTTGGCCCGCCAAACCAATTTTGCTGCGGCGCAGCAGCAGTTCGAACGCGTTGTCGATTTGCGTCCCGCTTATGCTGAAGGTCATTTGAACCTCGGCATCGCCCTGGCCCGCCAGCGCCGCTTTCCCGAGGCGGCCGCCCAATTTCAAGCCACGCTCCGATTGGATCCCAAAAATGCCCAGGCTCAAGAATTTCTTTCAACGCTCAAGGGGTTCCTGGGCCAACCCGGCACGCAATGAAACCAGATTCATCACGGGATCGGCTAATTCGAGCGCTCTTAATTGGGGTGGCATGTCTTTTTGCTACGCTCATCGAAGCGTTGGCCCAGTCGTGGCACCAGGAGCCGGGCTATCGGTTCATGGAGCTGAAAGTGCCCGCCGGTTCAAAGCCCGGGTTCACGCTGATGACTCCGCAGGAAACGGGAATTTGGTTCACCAACCGTTTGCCCGAGTCACGCTCGTTGACCAACACGATCTTGCCCAACGGTTCAGGCGTTGCCGCCGGTGACGTCGACGGTGATGGTCTTTGCGATCTGTTTTTCGCAGGGCTCGGCGGCAGCAGCCGGCTTTATCGGAACCTCGGCAACTGGCGATTCGAAGACGTAACTGACGCCTCGGGAATCAACTGTTCGAATCTGGATGCAACCGGCGTGACTTTTGTTGACCTGGACGGCACTGGCCACCTTGACCTTATTGTGAATTCCATAGGAGGTGGGACTCATGTTTTTTTGAATGACGGCGCTGGGCATTTCCGGCCCGGGCCGGTGGTCCTGAATCCCGGAGGCGGCGGAACTTCACTGGCCCTGGCCGATGCGGAGGGCCACGGCACACTCGACCTTTACATTGCCAACTACAGGGCTTCGACAATCCTGGATATGCCAGGTACGCGCTTCAGTATGAAGATGGTGAATAACCGGCCGGAAGTGGCTTCGATCAACGGCCGGCCGCTCACGGATCCCGAATGGACCAATCGTTTCGCGTTCAAAACGGCGATGGATTCGCAGGGGCGTGGCCGGCTCGCCCGGGAGGAACTGGGCGAAGCGGATGTCTTCTATCGCAACCGCGGCCATGGCCGCTTTGAGGAGGTGCCATGGACCGGCGGCGTATTCCTGGATGAAGAAGGCCATCCCCTGGCAGCGCCGCCTTTCGATTGGGGACTCTCGGTGATGTTCCGTGACTTCAACGGTGACGGAGCCCCCGACCTTTACATCTGCAATGACTTCAACACGCCCGACAGGTTTTGGCTCAACGACGGGCAGGGCCATTTCCGCGCCGCCCCGCGCATGACGTTGCGCGAAACGAGTTTTTCGTCCATGGGCATCGACGTGGCGGACCTCAACCGCGACGGTTACGACGAGTTCTTCGTGGTTGATATGCTCAGCCGCGACCATGTGCGCCAGTTGACGCAACGCAACAGTGCCCACAGCGAAATGGAATCGATCGCGGGCAATGTTGACCGGCCCCAATATACTCGCAATACGCTTTTCCTGAACCGCGGCGACGGCACCTATGCTGAGATTGCGCAATACGCCGGGTTGGACGCCACTGAATGGTCATGGGCTCCTGTCTTCCTGGATGTGGACCTTGACGGTTACGAGGATCTCCTGGTTCCAAACGGATTCGTGCGGGACAATATGAACCTCGACATTCAAAACCGAATCAAACAGACCGTCGCCGCCCAGAAACTTTCAGGCGTCGAGGCGCTCAGGTTGAGGAAACTTTTCCCGCCGCTGGCGACCGGGAATTTGGCTTTTCACAACGCGGGCGACCTGCGGTTTGAAGACACCAGCAAGCTCTGGGGCTTTAACTCGCCGGTTATCTCGCAAGGGACCTGCCTTGCTGACCTGGACAATGACGGCGACCTGGATGTCGTGGTCAATAACTTAAATGATGCGGCAGGCATTTACCGCAACAATGCGTCAGCGGCGCGGATCGCTGTGCGGCTCAAAGGGCGGGCGCCCAACAGCAGGGGCATCGGCGCTCGCATTGTTGTTTTCGGCGGTCCGGTGGTCCAAAGCCAGGTGATGATTTGCGGCGGCCGATACCTGTCCGCCGACGATGCGATGCGAGTTTTTGCAGCAGGCAGTCTGACGAACCGGCTCCAGATCGAAGTGAGCTGGCGCAGCGGCCCCCGCAGCGTCATCTCCAATGCTCTGCCCGATTGTTTGTACGAGATTGATGAATCCGGCGCCCGTCCCTTTGTGGCTCCCGCGGTTCCGGAGACGCGGCCACTGTTCGAGGACCGCAGCCAGGTGTTGAGCCACAGCCACCATGACGATTCGTTTGACGACACGCAACGCCAGCCGCTCTTGCCCAGGCGTCTTAGCCAGCTGGGACCTGGCATATGCTGGTGGGACATCGATGGCGATGGCTTGGATGATCTGATTATCGGGAGCGGCAAAGACGGGCAACTCGCGTGTTATCATAACAATAGCAACGGAGGTTTTTCCCGGATGGAGCAAGGCACATGGACCAACACGGTCGCCCGGGACCAGGCATCGGTAATCGGCTGGAGTGCGGATTCGGTCCTGGTCGCGACAGCGAATTACGAGGATGAAGCCGTCCAGGGCAGTTCGGTACAACTTTTTTCAGCTACTCAAGGCAAGCCGGGCGAGTTGGCTCCCGCTTCGGATTCAAGCCCCGGCCCGCTCGCAGCAGCGGATTACGACGGGGCGGGTGAACTCGGCCTATTCGTGGGGGGGCGTGTGAAGCCCGGCAAGTATCCTCTGGCCGCTGATTCGTTCCTTTACCACCAGGAGAGGGGTAAACTCGTCGTCGATGAAACCAACACCGCCCAACTTCGTCACTTAGGCCTGGTGAGCGGGGCCGTTTGGACCGACCTCGACGGCGACGGCTACCCCGAACTGCTTTTGGCATGTGATTGGGGGCCGATCCGGATTTTTCGCAATCATAACGGAAAGCTGACCCCTTGGGACCCGGACATCGCGTTCCCGTCCGGGTTAAAACAGCCCAGTCCTGTTCCCGGTCAAACCAAGCCGGCGGCTCTGAGTCAGCTCACCGGTTTCTGGAATGGCATTGCCACCGGAGATTTTGACGGCGACGGTCGGATGGATTTCGTGGCTTCCAATTGGGGCGAGAATACGAAGTACGAGCGGCACAGGAATCAGTCGTTGCGGCTTTACTACGGCGATTACCAGGGCGACGGCAACATTGGCCTGTTTGAATCGTGGTTCGAACCCGCTTTTGGGAAGTATGTCCCCATTTGCGGCCTGGAAGCCGCCATCAAACAGATTCCATCGCTCATAGCCCGATTTCCCACCCACCAGGCCTGGGCCGAGGCCGACATGGCTTCGGTTCTTGGAAGCACCAGCGCGCAAACCCAGTTCCTCGAAGCGACTTGGCTTGAGACAACGCTCTTTTTAAATCGGGGAGATCACTTTGAGGCGCGCCCGCTCCCGTTCGAGGCCCAACTGGCTCCGGCATTTGGCATTTGTGTCGCCGATTTCGACGGCAACGGTGCCGAAGACATTTTCCTGGGGCAGAATTTTTTCGACGTGGATGCAAACACATCGCGTTACGACGCGGGTCGGGGATTGTTGTTGTCAGGAGACGGTCACGGCGGGCTTCACGCTGTCCCGGGCCAGACCAGCGGCATTCGAGTTTATGGCGAGCTGCGGGGGACGGCTGTGTGTGATTACGACGGGGATGGACGCGTTGATCTGGTGGTCACTCAGAACGGAGGAGAAACCAAGCTGTTTCACAATGCCATGGGGGCGTCCGGGCTTCGGGTTCGCCTCTCGGGTTCATCACGAAACCCGAAAGGCATCGGAGCTATGATGCGCCTCAAGTTCGGGGAGCGGTTTGGCCCCGCGCGCGAGGTTCATGCCGGCGGGGGTTACTGGTCCCAGGACAGCGTCGTCCAGGTGTTGGGTACGCCCGCGGCTCCAACGGGTCTCTGGGTGCGGTGGCCAGGCGGGAAAACCACGACGTATCCCCTTACCGGAAACGCCGCAGAGATCGAGGCCGGGATCGATGGGACTATCCGCGTGTTAGCCTCGAGAAAGTAAGGCAGCAACGCCCTGAGCGAAGTGCCAAGTGCGGGAAAGCTTGACTGGGTTGTCCTCACCCGGAAGTGTATGAACGTACCTTCGCGCATGAACGCAAACGGCATCTCATTCCGGGTTTATCGCCCCGAAGACCTGGCGGCTATCAAAGCATTAACTCTGGACTCATTCGGGGGCGTTACGATCGAAGAAAACGTGGAAACGGCCCTCGGGTTGCTCAACGGGCACGACTGGCGCTGGCGAAAGGCTCGCCACATAGACGAGGATGTTGCCGCGAATCCCGCAGGAATCTTTATCGCCGAGTTTCAGAATAAAATCGTGGGATACATAACCACCCGCCTCGACCGCGAAGCCGGCAAGGGGCGCACCCCGAACCTTGCCGTGGATGCCCAAATGCGAGGACGCGGACTGGGGCGCCAACTTATTGACCGGGCGATTGAGTATTTTCGGACTGAAGGCTTGGCCTATGCCGTAATCGAAACCATGGCTCAGAACGAGATCGGGCAGCGCTTGTACCCGTCATGCGGGTTTATCGAAGTGGCGCGCCAGGTCCATTTCGCCCGTAAGATTACCTGACTGCCGGCATCCAGAACCGAGCACGCTGAAAGGACCACCCGGCCAGGCATTCGCTGTTCGTCGATTCGTGCTGTCGTGTCTTTGGTTTGCCTCTGTTCAGCTGAACCGTTGCGGCTGAGGCCGCCCGCACAACCATCAATCTGGTTGTGCGGGGTTGCCCCACTTTAGACTGCCGCTTCCAGCGCTTCCTCAGGCAGGCTGTCCTTTTCCTTCATTTTATGCCGCAGCCTTAAGAGCGCTTCTTCCTGGATTTGGCGAATTCTTTCGCGCGTCAGCCCGTACTGCTCACCCACTTCTTCCAAGGTCAGTGGCGTTTCGCCGGACAAACCGAACCGCAGATTCAGAATATTGCGTTCGCGTTCGCTCAAGGTCCCAAGCACCTCCTGCAGCAGCTGCGAATCACCTTCTTTGACCATTTGGTCATAAGCCGCCACTGCATTCGGGTCAGCCACGACTTCCGCGACCTGTTTTCCATCTTCGCCTTCGGTGATTGGTGCGTCCAGCGACACAGGCGCTTTACCCGCTTCGCGGTACAACTTGACCTGCCTCAGACTGAAGCCCATTTCACTGGCGACTTCCTCATCCGTGGCGACGCGGCCCAGTCCCTCACGCAGTTTGCGTTCCGCCAACCGGATCTGAGCCATTTTGTCGACTACGTGCACCGGTAGCCGGATGGTTTTTGACTGGTTGCCCAGCGCGCGCCGAATCGCCTGCTTGATCCAAAGCGCCGCATAGGTCGAGAGCTTTGCGCCTTTGGCCGGATTGAATCGCTCGACTCCTTTCATCAACCCGATATTGCCTTCGTTGATCAGGTCGAGCAATGGCAACCCCAAGCCCTCGTAATCCCTGGCGATTTTCACCACCAGGCGAAGGTTGGCTTTGATCATGTGTTCGCGTGCTTCTTCGTCGCCCTTCTGTATCCGTTTGGCGAGCTCCACTTCCTGCTCCGGCGTGAGCAGTTGCACCTGGCCTATTTCCCGCAAGTAAAGTTGCAAGTTATCGCCGCGCGGGCTCTGGGAATTTGAGTCGGCTTCGCTCGCCGCAGTCTCTGCGGCATCGTTGAACATCACAACCGGTTCACCGGCCACTTCTTCCTGTACCGCGCCCCTGCGGCCCTTTCCGGTTTTCCCAAAACCGGCCCGGCCCGGCGTCAGCTTCGCAGGACGCAACCGGGTGATTCTCCCAAGATTTGCTCCCTGGCTTTTCTTCCTGGGCGCAGCGGTTTCTCGATGTTCGGGCGACTCTAATGGATGCCCTTTCAATGTGGTTTCAAGTTTCATATTGCAAGGTTGGTTAAAATTGACAGGCCTGGTTGCAGCCCGGTTCATTACATTTTAGTAATATTTGTAACATTCGTGATTACATTAACGGCCACGAAAAACATCACGCCTTTCCCGTGGTTGAAGGTTCATGGCAGCACTCGTGCACCATTTTCAGCACATCCGCCAGCGTTGTCCGAGCCAGGTCCTGTTCCAAAGCCCGTAACGCCGACCCAAACACCTGTGCCAGCGCAGTCTGGATACAATGCCCAACCGGGCAGGCCTGATTGGGCTTTTTCCGGGGCAGACAGAACGCCTCATCCTGCTCTACTGCCCTGAAAACCTCACCCAAGTTGATGCGCGCCGCCGATCGGCTCAGCCTCGAGCCAAACCCCGCTCCCTTGCGGGTTTCAACCAGCCGCGCCTCCTGCAACGCCAGCAGCAGCCTTCGAATGACCACCGGATTGGTATTGACGCTACGCGCCAGGAATTCGGACGTGACGCCATCGCCGTCCTTGTAGGCCAGAACGGCCAGGACGTGAACTGCCATCGCAAATCTGCAACTGGTCCGCATAACGTTCCCTATACGTAACCCTCGTTGTTACATATGTCAAATCGGCACTGCCCACCTTGTTTTCTCCTGTCACATTTCCTTTTGACGTTCCGTCTCCAAATTGCCCTAATGGCTGTGCATGAACGCCCCGCGCCCCACCCTCGATCCGGCGTCTACCAGGCAATTGAATCGCCGCGATTTCGTAAAAACCGCCGCCACTTTCACCAGCCTCACCGCCTTGTCCGCGAGCCGTGTTCTCGGAGCCAATGAACGGATTCGCGTGGGACTCATCGGGTTCGGTCTGATCGGCCGGATCCACACGCGAAGCCTGCTCTCGCAACCGGATATTGAGCTGGGCGCCTTCTCGGATGTTTATCAGCCGCGATTGGACGCCGCGGTTGCAATGACGAGCGGCCGTGCCAAGCCGTACCGGGATTTTCGCCAATTGCTCGATGACAAGAGCCTGGACGCGGTGTTTGTCACGACCCCGGACCACTGGCACGCGCTGATGACCATGATGGCGTGCGCCGCAGGCAAGGATGTGTATGTTGAAAAACCAATGACGCTTTTCGTCAAAGAAGGGCGTTGGATGGTCGACATTGCCCGCAAATACAAAAGGGTCGTGCAAGTCGGAACGCAAAACCGATCCGGCCCGCAGTTTGCCCGGGCTCGGCAGCTGATGCGCGCGGGGCACATCGGCGAGATCGTTTCAGTCCAAAGCAACTATTTTCGCAACGCGATGCCCGGCTTTGGTAACCCGCCGGATTCGGACCCACCCGCCGATCTCAACTGGGACATGATGCTCGGCCCGGCACCTTTCAGACGGTACAACCCGAACCGCGGGATTTATCACTTCCGCTGGTTTTGGGATTACTCGGGCGGGCAAATGACCAACCTGGGCCAGCACTCGCTGGACCTGGTGCATTGGTTTCTTGACGTCCAAGCCCCGGTTTCGGTCTACAGCACAGGCGGCCGATTTTTCCTGAAGGACAATTGCGAGGTTCCCGACCGGCAAGACGCGGTGATCGAATATCCCGGGTTCACGGCCATGTGCCAATACCGTGAATGTTCGGCGGGGCGGGGCGGACAAGGGATGGGCGGTCTGCTGTTTCACGGGACTCGCGGGACGCTGGCTGTTTCCCGGTCGGGTTTTGAAATCTTCGCCGACCCTAAAGTGGATCCCAACAACCTTGTCGCGCGCGTTCTGCCGGGGGGCCATCCCATTGGCGGGCCACAACTCAAACCCGAGCTGGAGCCGCCCAAGCCTGAGCAATGGACTGAAAGCGTCAAAGACGAATCCGGAGATGCCGTGGGCGATTATGGGCGGCACCAGCGGAATTTTTTCGAGTGCATGCGTTCGCGGCAACAACCGTTAACGGACGTCGAGAGTGGTCATCGCGTCGTCACCACTTGTCACCTGGCGAATCTGTCGCTCAGGACGGGACGCAAACTGCTTTGGGACGCTTCCAAAGAGGAGATCAAGGACGATCCGGGCGCAAATCAGTTGCTGACCCGGCGGTACCGCGAGCCATGGGACGCCGAGTTGAAGGCGCTGGGCGTAGCGTAGAGCGAGCAGGCCAATGTCCGCGAAGATAACAGGCATTCTGACACCGCACATGGTCCCGCTCGGGCCGGGAGGCGTGATTAACGAACCCGAGTTGCGCCGCTACATCGATTGGCTCATTGAACGCGGGGTTCATGGGCTTTACCCGAACGGCTCGACCGGTGAATTCGTCCGGTTTACACCTGAGGAACTGCGGAGAATCGTCAAGATTGTGTGCGAACAGGCGGCGGGACGGGTGCCCGTTTTGGCCGGGGCCGCCGAGGCGAATGCGCGCGAGACGATATTGGCGTGCGAAGCGTATTGTGGTTTCGGAGCGCGGGCCGTTGCAATTGTGTCGCCATTCTACTATCGGTTGAGCCCGGAATCGGTGTACGCGTATTTCCGCGAGATCGCGCTGAACAGCCCGATCGATGTGACCCTTTATAACATTCCCATGTTTGCCAGCCCGATTGACGTGCCGACGATTCGGAGGCTGGCCGAGTTGGAACGGGTGGTTGGGATTAAGGACTCTTCGGGCGACCTTGCTTTCATGATGCGGATGATTGCCGCCATCCGTCCGTACCGGCCCGAGTTCTCGTTTCTTACGGGGTGGGAAGCGGTGCTGGTTCCGATGCTGATGGTGGGGGCCGATGGCGGCACCCACGCCACCAGCGGCGTTGTACCCGAGTTGACGCGGCAAATGTTCGAACTGGCCCGCGCCCGGCAGTTCGATCCCGCGATGAGCCTTCAATACCGGTTGCTCGAGCTCTTCGATTCGATGCTGTATTCTGCGGATTTCCCGGAGGGCTTCCGGGCCGCGGTCGAATTGCGTGGTTTCGATATGGGCCACAGCCGGCAACCGCTCAGCCACGGTCAGCAGGTTGACCGGGAGAAGCTCCAGGCTTTGTTGCGGTGCATTCTGGCCGATTTCGGTTTCGTCGAAGCTCCCGCCGAAGGTTGCCCGCCCCGGGGCAATAATTTGGAACCGATTCGGGTGAAAAAAATCGCTGACGAAGTGCTGAGCGAATTGCGCCAGAAGGGAATTGTGTGATCGGGGCGCTTGGCTTTTTGGAAACGACGGGAGTAACTCCGGCGATGGCGGCCATCGACGCGATGCTGAAGGCGGCCGCGATTCGGATTTTCCAGCTGGAACTGAACGATCTTTCCGGGGTTTGCGTGAAGATCAGCGGTTCGACGGCCGATGTACAAACCGCCATAGCAACGGGCAGAGCCGTGGCCGAGCAAATGCAAGGCCAGCCTGTGAGTTCGGTCCTGACACAAGTCGCCGCCGACGCTTGGCCGGCAATCCAATCTCGAAACGAGTTCAGCCCGTTGATTCAGCAGTCCGTCGTCTTCGAACCGGCCGAACAGCCAGGAGCCGCGGCGGAGATTTCAGCGGCAAAGCCGATGACCACCCTTTATATGAACCAGGAAACTCCAATGGCGTTGGGCTTTATCGAAACACAGGGATTCACTGCCGTGTTTGAGGCGATTGATACCGCGTGCAAAGCGGCGAGTGTCGAAGTCGTGTCGAAGGAAAAACTCGGCGGCGGTTACGTCACGGTCGTCATCCAAGGACAATTATCCGCCGTCTCCGCCGCGATCGACAGCGGAAAGGAAAAAGTCAACGGCCTGGGCAAGCTGATCGCGGCACATGTCATAGCGCGACCCAGCGAAGCCGTGCTTAAACTGTTGCCGAAGCTTTGACCGGATTCATAGGAATCTCGCAT
>DATGLT010000367.1:0-5048 GCA_035294005.1 Verrucomicrobiia bacterium | reverse complement strand
CGATGTCACCGATCCCGATACCGACAAAGTCGTGGCAATCCCGCAAGGATTGCTCATGCGCAAAAAAGAGATTCGCAACCCGGACCTCCCATTCACGGTCAAGATCCAGAAGTTTTACCCAAATTCCTCCATCGAAGATCGCCCGCAAGGCCTGTCCGAAGCGGCCCCGGCAAGCCAGGGGATCGGCGCCCAAGCCGTCGTGAGGGACCTCCCCAAGGTAACAGAAATGGACCGGCGCGACGTGCCCAGCGCGGTCGTTGAAATCCAAGCGCCGGATAAATCCCTCGGATCGTGGCTGGTGTCGGAGTACATCGACCGGCCGCAACAGTTCACCTATCAAAATCACACGTACCAGCTCCAGCTGCGGCTCAGGCGCTACTACAACCCCTTCACGATTCGTCTCCTCGAATTCAAGCATGACGTTTATCCCGGGACCGATACCCCGAAGAATTTCTCCAGCCGGGTTCAACTGATGAGGCCAGGCACGGGCGAAAACCGCGAAGTGAAGATCTACATGAACAACCCGCTTCGGTATGCCGGCGAAACCTATTACCAGGCCGACTGGGACCGTGATGACCACGGCACAATCCTGCAGGTCGTCCATAACCCGAGTTGGCTCACTCCGTATTTCTCCTGCATCCTCGTAGGGGTGGGATTGGTCATCCAGTTTATGACGCATCTGCTTGGTTTCAGCTTTAAGCGGAGGTCTGCATGAAGAAGTGGATTAACTTATTGCCTCTCGCGTTCCTGGCGCTGTTCGGCGCTGAGATCCTCGTCGTAATGTTGCCAAAGCCAGATGGCGAGTGGCACGTCCGCCAGTTTGGCAGTCTGCCGGTTCTGCTCAACGGCCGCATCCAGCCTTTCGATTCGGTTGCTCGCAACTCTCTGCTCCAAATCCGCAGCACGGGCGACGTCCCGGTGGAGGAAGTGCCTTCCTGGAAATTCTGGCATCACCCAAAGAAGCTCAAATCAACCGAATGGTTGCTGGAGGTGATGGCTCGCCCGGAAGTTGCCGACACCCGCCCCATATTCCTGATTCACCATGCCGAGCTGCTTGGAGAACTCAAGCTCGAGGACCAGGGCGTTTCCAAATCGGGCCTTCGCTATTACACCTTCGAGCAATTGAAACCGGTCCTGAAGGTCATTTCCGAACAAAGTCAGAAAGCTTCCGAGGTCAAGGCGGAGGAGCAAACGACCTTCCAAAAGCAAGTCGTCAAGCTGGCCAATGCGGTAATGCTATATCAACGGTTGAAAGTCACTCTCCAGCCTGAAGGCATCGACGATTTCAAGAAGGAACTGGGCGATTTCATCAAGGACCTTGGCCCCGCCCGCGCTGCCGCCCAGGCGAGCGAAAATGGAGGCAAGTTCGATCGCGAAGCCCTCGAACGCCTCGCCCAACCGCTCCAGGACTTTCAACTCATGGCCAAGTTCAGCTATCCCCTGGTCGTCCCGCCGGTCGACCCCCAAAAGGGGCGGGATCAATGGGAAAATGCGGGCGCGTCCTTAATGGAATCGGCCCGCACTGGAACCCTGCACCCGGCTGTGGCGGACTTCGCGACGATGATGACGGCGTACCGGCAGAGCAACGCCGCGCTTTTCAACCAGGCCTTGGCGGATTACCAATCATGGCTCCAGCCGAACTTCTCCCGGGAGGTTGCGAAAGGTCGGGCCGAATTCTACTACAACCATATCCAGTCTTTTCTCCACGCGATTATCATCTACATCTTCGCGTTCCTGCTTGCCGCCGCGGCCGTGCTGGTCATCTCCGTCGCCCCAAACCTTTCCGAAGGACTCCGACGTTCGGCATTTTACCTGGTCTTACTCGCGGGGTTGGTTCACACGTTCGGGCTTGTATACCGCATGGTGCTCGAAGGCCGGCCTCCTGTGACGAACCTCTATTCCTCGGCCATTTTCATCGGCTGGGGCACCATGGTTCTGGGCCTGATTATCGAAAGGATTTATCGGGTTGGCATTGGCCTGCTGGTGGGGTCGCTCGCCGGGTTCGTCACGCTGTTCATCGCTCAGAACCTCGCGCTGGGGGGCGATACGATGGAAATGATGAGGGCTGTCCTCGACACGAACTTCTGGCTGGCCACGCATGTCGTCGTCATAACACTGGGTTACGCCTCGACCTTCTTTGCGGGTCTGTTGGCGATTTTCTACATCGGGCTTGGCCTGCTTACGCCAATTCTCACGCAAAAACTCTCTCCCGCCGCCACTTCGAACTCCAAGGCGACACAACCGAAACCCCGCTCAAACGGGGCGCCAAAACCCTCGATTGAGTTGGGCAAGGCTCTTTCCAAAATGGTTTATGGCGTCATTTGTTTCGCCACCCTGTTCAGTTTCATCGGCACGGTGTTGGGCGGGATCTGGGCCGACCAGTCATGGGGCCGATTCTGGGGTTGGGATCCCAAGGAAAACGGCGCTTTGCTGATCGTGCTGTGGAATGCGCTCATCCTGCACGCGCGATGGGGCGGGTTGGTTAAAGACCGGGGGATTATGAATCTGGCTGTGTTTGGCAATATCGTCACAAGCTTTTCCTGGTTTGGAGTGAACATGCTGGGCATCGGCCTGCATTCGTATGGATTCATGGATGCGGCGTTTATGTGGCTGATGGCGTTTATTGGCGCGATGGTAGTTATCATCGGGCTGGGGCTGATACCCTTGCGGTTCTGGCGCAGCTTTCGCATTCAAAAGCAACTGCCTCCAGCGCTTTCAGCAAAGCCCCGGGTTACCCAACCGGCGGTCACCTGATTGCCCGGCTCCTTGCGCTGCTCAAATCCCAAACGAACGGTCGGGCGCCACTCCCCGCTTTCGCCGAGGTGATGTCTCACATGAGATTGCTCAATGGGCCAAATTGGCTCACTTTGTAAATTGAGATCTGGGGCTCGGTTACGCCGGACAATTTGCCAGCATGCCGCAACATGTTCCTTTTGAGGCTCATGAGGTGTATGCGATCGAAAGCCAACTTAGGCAAGCGAGCGTTGGGGTCGCTGGATCGGTTCCTGCACTGGCTCACGCTCGGCAATGTGGCGTGAGAAAAACCCAGTCTCCGCGTTTCCGGATTGGCTCTCTGATCCGGTGCCTGATGCGTTCCGTAATTGCTATAAACCGTTCCGGAAGAAATTGTTCGCACCGGGTCATGGTGCCTTGAATTCGAGTCTCCCTGGGGTATTGTTCTAATGTCTTTGACGTCCTACCCCTGTTCTCGTAGCGTCTGAGTTTTCTGTCAAAATCATGATCGGGTTCATAGTAAAGAAGTTCATCGGTTCCAAGAATGACCGCGAAGTGAAGCGGTTGCGGCCGTTAGTGGCGAAGATTAACGCCTTGGAAGAGGAACTGCACAAGTTGCCTGACGAAGCCCTGCGTGAGAAAACCGCGGCCTGGAAGGAGGAGTTGGGCAAGATCGAGGACCTGGACCAACTGGCGGAGCGGCTGAAGGAAATTTTACCCGAGGCGTTTGCGGTCGTGAAGAATGCCTGCCGCCGGCTTTGCGGCAAAGAAATCATCGTGCGGGAGCATCCCCTGAAGTGGGAAATGGTTCCGTTCGATGTACAGTTAATCGGTGGATACGCATTGCACTCGGGGCGGATTGCAGAAATGGCAACCGGCGAGGGCAAGACGCTAGTTGCGACGCTGCCTGTGTACCTCAACGCGTTGACCGGGCGTGGCGTTCACGTTGTAACTGTCAATGATTACCTGGCGGCCCGTGATAGCGAATGGATGGGGGCCGTTTACAAGTTTCTCGGCCTGAGCGTCGGCTGCATTCTGCATGACCAATCGCCCAGTGTACGACGCGAGCAGTATAACTGTGACATCACCTACGGAACCAATGCCGAGTTTGGTTTCGATTACTTGCGCGACAACGGCATGGCCTCGCGCAAGGAGGAACAGGTCCAGCGGGGGCATTATTTCGCGATTGTCGACGAAGTGGACTCGATCCTGATCGACGAGGCCCGCACGCCGCTGATCATCAGCGGCCCCGCGGTGGTCACTTACGACGAGCAATACGGGAATTTCAAACTCCAGGTCGAAGGCCTATTCCATGTGCAGGACCGGTTGTGCGCCCGTTTTCTTTCCGAAGCGGAAGCTTTGATGAAGAAGCTGCACCCGGAGGATGGTTCCTCTGTGCAGAACGCCTCGGAACTTGAACGCGAAATCGGCTTGCTCCTCTACCGCGTCAAGTTGGGCCAGCCCAAATCGGAGGGATTGCTCAAGCTGCTGGAGAATCCCGAGAACCAGCGCCTGATGAACGCGGCCGAACTTCAACTGCATGCCGATCAGAAGAAGGTCGAACTCTACGCGGAGAAAGAGCAACTCTTCTTCGCCATGGACGAGAAGAGCCATGAAGCCGATTTGACGGAGAAAGGCAGAAATCACCTGAGCCCGAAAGACCCGGACGCGTTTATGCTTCCGGACTTGTCGACCGCGCTGCACGAGATCGACAACGGCCCGGAGCCGGACCCCCGCAAGCGCCTCGAGGCCAAAACGAAATTGCAGCAGGAGTTCGAGACCAAAGCGCAACGCATCCACGCCATTTCTCAGCTGCTAAAGGCGTACTGCCTTTACCAGAAGGACGTTCAGTACGTGGTCCAGGACAACAAGGTGATCATCGTCGACGAAAACACCGGGCGCCTGATGACCGGCCGCAGATGGAGCGACGGTTTGCACCAGGCTGTGGAGGCCAAGGAAGGCGTCACGATCGAGCGGGAAACCCAAACCCTCGCAACCATCACCATTCAGAATTATTTCCGCCTCTATCACAAGCTGGCGGGCATGACCGGCACCGCCGAAACCGAAGCGTCCGAGTTCTTCGATATTTACAAGCTGGGTGTGTTGGTGATTCCGACCAACAAACCCGTGCGGCGCGCCGATTCAAACGATTCGGTTTACAAAACCAAGCGCGAGAAATACAACGCCGTTCTGAAGGAAATCAAAGAGATCCACGGCAAGGGCCGCCCGATCCTCGTGGGCACCATTTCGGTCGAGGTCAGCGAGTTGCTCTCCAGGATGCTCAAACGCGAGGGCATCATCCATTCGGTGCTTAA
>DATGLT010000366.1:0-8407 GCA_035294005.1 Verrucomicrobiia bacterium | reverse complement strand
TGTGCCCGGGAATTCGTTTCGTCATGATTTGGGTCTCGCTGCCAGAATTTTCGATAAAAAACCTCCTCCATCCAGTCATACATCACGCGCCAAGGGCCGCCATGCGCAGCGCTTAACGGCTGGAGATCATTGAATCTTCATCGGCGTTTTGTTTCAGTACCTGCAAATGAACCGCTACGGTTACCTGGATACCGATTCCTCGCTCCGCGAGACCCTCGACCGCCAAAACGTGGATGAGCTAAAAAGACTGCTCGCACTGCTTCCAGGGGTTAAAATGAAAGCTCCACGAAAGGCCGAAGTGATCGAAACACTGGAGCGTTTTCTCCTCGGTGACGCAGTGGGTCAACTCTGCACGCAGCTGCCAACACTCGATCAATCCGCCCTTGCCGAAGCGCTGCATGCGGATGAGGGGAGCTCCGATGCGGGCGCTTTCCAGGCGAAGTACGGCGCGCTGCCCGTCTTCGAAAGGCAAGGGGAGTACCACTGGCAAAAAGAACCCACTCTGCTACGGCTGTTTCTTCACCGGAACCTTTCTGGAGCGTATTCAGTCCCGAAGGATTTGCGCGAGAAGTTGCGTCGGCTTGTAGCCAAGCCGGCGGCTACCAAACTGAGCACGCTCGAAGAGATTCCTGTGCGGCCGGTTCGTCAATGGACCTCAAGCCATTTCGACGAGAAGAAGCGCGAGAGGATTTATGAGCAGCACGACGCGCCACTGTTGGTGCGGTTGACCGAACAGGCCGCCTTTCAGGACCTGCGCACCGTTTTGCGCCTGGTGGATCAAGAGAAAATCTCGGTCAGCTCAAAGACGTTCCTTGCCTCCAAAGCCACAATGGCGCTGCTGAATGAATTTCTGCGCGAGCACGATTTTTTTGAATACACAGAAAAGGTTAACTCCTGGGATCCGGAAATCGGGCCGGTGAAGGCCTTTTCCTGGCCGCTGCTCGTGCAGGCTGCAAAACTGGCCGCCCTGCGCCATGAAAAGCTGGTGCTGAACCGGCCGTGCCGCCCTGGAGGCACCTCCCGCGCAAACCCTGCGCGAGATCTGGCGAGCCTGGGCTGCGCGCGGGATTATCGACGAGTTTAGCCGGATTGATACCATCAAAGGACAAAAGCGAAAAGGTGGCGGGGGCTTGAGCGCACCCGAAATCCGCCGACTCACGATCGGGCTCGCGCTGGCGGAATGCCCGGCAGGCCGATGGGTCGAGTTCGGCGAGTTTTCGCGCTTTATGCGGGCAGCTGGATTTCGGTTCGAGGTGTCGCGCGATCCCTGGAAACTTTACCTTTGCGACCCGCAATACGGCAGTCTCGGCTACGGCGGAAATAGCGGCTGGAACATCCTGCAGGAGCGGTACGTGCTTTGTTTGCTGTTTGAATACGCGGCGCCACTTGGAATGATCGATGTGGCCTACGAACATCCCGCAGAGGCGCGCAAAGATTTTCGGGACCAATGGGGCGCGGACGGCCTTATGTTCCTGAGTCGGTACGATGGCTTGCGATACTTTCGCTTGACCCCACTCGGCGCGTTTATTCTTGGCCGCGCGGATCATTACGAAGCTCGCCAGGAAGAACCCGCCATTTCCCTGACTGTGCTGCCCAATCGTCAGATCCGCATCGACCAGGGCTACCTGTCGCCCGACCAGAAATTGCTCCTCGAGAGTTTCTCTGAACCCCAAGGCACGGGGCAGTGGGTGCTCGACGAGGCGAAGGCGATCAGGTCCGTGGAGAAAGGCGCTCGCATCGCGGAACTGCGCACGTTCCTGGCGGCCGGCGATTCGCAACCGTTGCCTGAGTCGGTGGAAGGGTTTCTTACAACCGTGGAAAAGCGTGGCGCGGCCTGCATCTGCAAAGGGACCGCCCTTTTGATCGAGTGCATCTCGCCGCAACTCGCGGAGTTGATCGCCCAGAATTCCCAGATAGGGAAACTCTGCCAGCGCACGGGTGAACGCAGCCTGGTCGTCCCCGTGGACAAAGAGAAAGCCTTCCGCGCCGCCCTGAACGCCATTGGTTACGGGATGCCCCAGGTTTGAGGGCGCCGATCCTGTTTCGGCATTCGTTGGAACCCTGGTGCTTCAATCGGGAAATAGTGCTTCCGTAAACCTTCAGTTGAAGGCTCCGAACCGCGATAGTCCGGTTAACACCTGGTCGAGGCGCCTGGCAAGGTCGGATGCCAGAAATCGCGCACAGACATAACCGCCCAGACAAACATCTATTGTCCCTTTGGCCTTTCATTCATGCGCAAACATACCCAGGAGGACGGTTTTCTCTGGCAGGGGGATCCTCGGCTGCCGATTGTAAGCGACCACCAGCCAATCCTTGCTGGCCGGCATCTCCAGGCGACACATGACTTCGCCCCAGGTGAATTCCCTTTGCGCTCCGAGATCCGATGTGATCACCCCTTCGTGAAAAGCTCTCCGTTCGGCATCTTCAGGAGTGCCCGCTTCATAAAACCGGTGCTGGTGCGATAGGAGCACCACGTGAATGCAATCGTCATCTGCCGAGAGCGCTTCCACCTCAAAATTTCCATGCTCCGACGGATGAGGGCCAAGAATATGGCGCTTCCAATCTCCGAGTGAGAGCTTTTGGGTTCGGACCTTCACGGGTTGGTCTCGCGCGGTGCACAATGAATTCACCGTGCAGTGGGGGACAATTCGAAGACCGTCGCGAAAGTCGATTTCACCTGTCACGCGGTTTATCATGGTCGATCATCATGCTCCACTTGTTTGCCCATGCTCACAACATCGTCCACCGAGTAGCCGAGCCGACGCTAAAACTCAATCACAGCTTGGTTCGAGGTGCGGATCTGCATAGATTGATTTAAGCCGTTCGGCGCCGCAATTCTTTCAAAGGTAAAGTGAGGCTTTGCCGAGCAGGTTGTCTATTGGCTAATATCAAGCAACCTGTTGATGATCTCATTTGTGGTCCCAGCTCATAACGAGGAGCTTTTCCTTCCAAGAACTTTGGGCGCCATTCATGCCGCCGCGCGGGGATTGAAATTGTCTTATGAAATTGTCCTGGTGGACGATGCTTCGACCGACCGAACCAGTGCCATTGCGCGAGACCTGGGAGCGCGAGTAATCAACGTGAATCATCGCCAAATTGCCGCAACCCGCAATTCCGGCGCTCGCGCGGCACAGGGTGAGCAGTTGTTCTTTGTGGATGCCGATACCACCGTCACACCCGAGGCTGTTTCTGCGGCGCTCAAGCGATTGGAAAGCGGCGCGATCGGAGGAGGAGCGCTCACCTATTTCGAAGACGCCGTTCCGCTGTATGCCAGGCTTCTGCTGGCCTGGTTTGGCATTTTTCTAAGAATTGCGTCACTTTCGGGCGGTGCGTTTCTGTTTTGCACCAAACGCGCATTTGAGGAGGTGGGTGGATTTGACGAGCGTCTTTATGGCGCCGAAGACGCCGCGTTCTCAGCTGCCCTAAAAAAGGCGGGCCGCTTTGTCGTTTTGTGGGAACGGGTGCCCACCTCAGGGCGCCGAGTTCGTTCGGTAACCGGGATGCAGATTCTCAAATTGATGCTTCAGATTGCGTTTTTGCCATCGAACCTGAGGCACCGAAAAAATGTTGAGAAGGTTTGGTACGCGTCGGATCGCTCATTGGAGAATGCGGGCGAGTCGTTTCCTGGCCGCGTATCCAACTTTTGCGCCCTCCTTATCATGCTGATCCTGATCTCAATCCCAATCTGGGTCGTCCCCTGGCCTAAAGTTTTGCTGACGGGACCGCTTAGCTCCCTCAAGCATTTCTGCGGCATTGTTGTAACGCATCTCGGTCTTGTTCTTTGGCCGTGCTCATTATTTCTTACGCGCGCATTTCTCGAGCAGAGACAGATTAAGGAGAGGCTTCAAACGGCGCTTTTGATTCTGGTTTGCGTTTTGCTGGCGCTGGGTTCGTCGTTTCACGTTTTTGAGTTTTGGAACAACCTGATCAACACGGTCCTCAAGACTTCGTTGGATCAGGCCTAACCCATTCGTAAGGCGCACGGTCGGCGAGTTACCTGCGGGGCCTGAGTTGGCACGGTGTCAAAATCGACGGGGAAATTGAGATCATCAGGCCAAAAACGTTTAATGGTTATCGGTTGGCGACACCGAGGTGCGCTATTCCTGGTAGCCGTTCCGGGCCATGAGGATCTTGCGAAGCTGACTTTCCGTAACGCGGGGCCACTTTAGCTTCTGCAACCAATAATTGGCTTTCTCGACGTCAAAGAATTCGGAGTCGAAGGGACGTCCCAGCCATTCTTTCATGCTCCTGTGTTCGGGGTGCTTCTTGTTCCTAAGCGCCTGGAGTAAGTCCACGTAACCGCTGATTCCGCCGCAGTCTTCCGGCGGGCAAGCGCGTGAGCCCGCCAGGCAAACGGCCGGCGCCTCCTTCGAGGCATTGCCAGGACAAATCTTTTCCAATGTAACAATGAGCTGCCAGGAATCCCCAAAATCATATTCGTAGATCAGCATCTTCTGGCCGTCAGTTAGAAGTTCTGAGAGTGTGAACTTGTTTTCGTTCAGAACGTCTCCGTTCTGGTCCAACCCCGCGCTCGGGTCAGCATACATCTCGTTCCCGCAGATAAACTGATGCAAGTGACTGTTGGTCCAGCCCATCGCCACTTGAAGGACCGAGTGAAGCCAACCCAGGTTTGCTGCCCCCGGCACTTGCAGTCGCCGCCAGATGGGTGGTTGGGTCCCATTTAAGAGAACATGCAACTGATAGATTGATGTCAGCCTTTTGCCTCGGCCGGAACGAGGTTTAGCTTGCATAATCATGGGTAGGATTTCGTTTCAGGTTGTAAGCCAGTTATTGCCACTGCAGCGGATTCTACCCCGCTAAGACTCGATTGGCGAACTCCTTGTTGAGAACTCTTGTTTGAATTCAGCCTCGGTCAAGGTCCGGGAGAAGAAATATCCGTACTGCTGACGCGTCCGGGTTCCGACTGCAAGTCTTAGCGTGCCCGCGGCGGATCTCCCGAGGCGGCCCGGTGCTCTGATGTCGCTCGCATCAAACGGCTCAGGTGAAGGCAGTAGAGAAGAGGAACTGCACCGAAGAACCCAAACGAGCAATCGATCAGCCGCCAATAGAATGGAATGCCGCGCAAAGGGCCGCAAATGAGAGCCAAGGGAAGCACCAGGGCGCAGCCGATGAGACCTGCGTGGAGAACCCACTCGTTTCTCAGCGGGTTCATTAGCGGCCCGATGAAATACACCGCGATGGCAATATGAGCAAACGCCAGCCAATCGGTGCCATAGGCCACCCAGGGGTAGGCCGCATACGTTTCGTGCAACCCTCTATTGACCGTGGCGATCCAGAAAGCGACGCCGCTGTAGTGCTCAGGCGGGAGCGACGGATCCACGCCAAACCACCCCGTCAGCAACCGCATCTCCCACGCCAATGGAAACGCGGTGATGCCGCTCAAAATGAGGCCGAGCATGAATGCGCTCAGGACCAGCCGGTATTTCGCGATATTGTCCATATCGGACTCCGATTCTCTGCTTCATGGCGGCTTCAGTCCATCCCTTTGCAACGCAACTGCTCCGGGCCGAAACTGGGAGCTCGTCCATGGAGGCGGTTGGAAGCCTTAAATTGTGTCGCACCAGCCGAAAGTTTGGATTGATATAATCAGACAGACCACAGTTAATTCCAGACGTGACTGCTTTGGCCTCATCGGCCTTTGAAAAGGCGTTGCGGAAATCGAAGACGTTTGCTAGGGCAACTTGGTTTTGTTTTGGTGTCAGCCTGCTCTTAATCGCGTCGGGTCTGTGGCGCTTTGGCGCGGTTGAAGTGAGGGGCCACTGGGATCAGGTATGTTGGCTTAGCTTTCTGGGCTTGGGTTGGCTCCTTGTCTTCTCGCGTTTGTTTTCGTGGCTGGGGCTCTCAATTGCTGACGACGTAATCGAACGCCGAAACCCGGCCGCTTTACCCGCGGCCTGTGGAGCCGCCCTCGCTCTGGCCATACTCTATGTAGGCGGCAGCCTGGGAGAAGGGCCATCCTATTGGAACAATATCTTTTCGGCGGGATTGGGAACTTTTGGTTTCTTCCTGCTCTGGTTTTTGCTCGAACTGTTCGGGCATGTTTCGGCGTCCATTTCTGAGGAACGCGATTTGGCTTCAGGTATTCGGGTGTGCGGCTTTTTATTATCAGCAGGCTTGATCCTTGGACGCGCCGTGGCGGGCGATTGGCATTCTGAGTCAGCGGCCGTGCACGATTTCATGCTTGACGGCTGGCCTGCTGCGCCTCTGTGTTTCTTTGCGGTGGTTATCGAGAGGCTCGCACGACCTAGTCAGAAGTGCCCTTTTCAGCCGTTGGTAAGTCATGGCGTCGTTCCAGCGGCATTTTATGCCGTGGTCGCAATTGCGTGGATTTATCGCCTCGGCCGGTGGGAAGGGATGCCTCGATGACGGCCGGCCTGGCGGTTCCTCAAAACACAGAGCCAGCCCGGCTGTTCACTCGATCCCCTGGCATTCGCGCCGGGAGCGCCCTTGATTCCGAAACCGCACTGGACCTCCGGCGCCGCGCCGCCCTTGAGGGATGCAAGTGGGATTCGCAGGTTGGCGATGTAACCACCCTGGCGCCGTTTCCACTGGTGATGAAACGCAGCGTCTGGGATCATTTGAGCGCGCGGGCAGAACAACTCACCGCGGAAGCGGCAGAAGCTGAGCAGGAAATTTCCGGGCGCCCAGACCTGCTCCGCCAGTTAGGTTTGCCGCGGAGGCTGCAAGCGGTCCTGGCTGACGAAGCTCCCTTGAGTCCAGCAGCAGGACGCATCATCCGATTTGATTTCCATCTCACGACCGAAGGCTGGCGCGTTTCCGAGGCGAACAGCGACGTGCCGGGCGGGTTCAGCGAGGCTTCGCACTTCACCGCGATCATGGCTGAGCATTTTCCCGGCCTGGAACCGGCAGGCAATCCAGGTCACCAATGGTGCGATGCACTGCTCGGGCTTATTGGCAGTGGCGGAGTCGTGGCACTGCTCTCAGCCCCAGGTTACATGGAAGATCACCAGGTCGTTTCGTTCCTCGCAACGGAACTGCGCCGGCGCGGTTGCCAGGCGCACCTGGCCAAACCGGAACAAATCCGATGGCGGGAGGGCCACGCATATTTGGACACATTGTGGTATCGCGGTCCACTTGACGCCGTAGTTCGATTTTACCAGGCGGAATGGATCTGTCGCTTGCCCGAATCCGCTTGCTGGCAGCAGTTTTTTCGCGGCGGGAAAACGCCGGTCGCCAACCCGGCCCTGGCTACCATCACCGAAAGCAAACGTTTTCCCCTCCTCTGGGACAAACTTTCAGTTGATCTTCCCACCTGGCGCGCATTGCTACCGGAAACCAGGGATCCGCGGCAGGTAGCGTGGTCCGGTGATGATGGGTGGCTGGTGAAGACAGCGATGTGCAACACTGGCGACACGGTCAGCATCCGGCAGTTGATGCCGGCAAAACAGTGGCTTCGGACAAGGTTCAATGTTTTGCTGAAACCCAATCAGTGGGTTGCCCAGCGGCGATTCGAATCCGTGCCGGTGCCAACACCTGCGGGGCAGCGACATGTGTGTATTGGTGTTTATACTATAAATGGAAGGACCGCCGGGGCCTACGCCCGAGTTGCTGAAAAACCCTTAATTGATTTCGCCGCGGTGGACGTAGCGCTGCTCGTTGAACAACATGACTAAAGAAGAGATTTTTGCGGCGTGGTCACCCGACGTGTCGGTCTGGGCAACTTGGGTGAAACCAGTTTTGTTTGCTCACATGGACGCAGCCACCCCTGTTGCTGCAGTCACGGGGACCGCGTACGACGTGGGGTGGGCGTCATCGATCGAAGAACGAACCGCCATGGTGCTCGATTTACCAAAGGACGAAGGCGTTTGGCTTGCTATCGCACTAGCCGGCCGCGGGTATCGTCCCGTGCCCCTTTACAATGCGATCCCGTTACCGTTCGGCGCGCCAGTATCCGACCCGGCCTCACAACGGCCGGTGGCAGCAGTGGATGTGGTGCCCATTGTGAGCGCACTCCGTCAGGGTGCGGACCAACTAGGTGGTTTGAAAATCCCGCGCGATGCCCCGCCTGCTTTTCTCTTGGATGCCAATCGCCAGGGAACCGGCGTGCGCATGCTGCCTGACGAATTCGATAATCGGTCTGTCTGCTTTACCACAGACTTTCCCTCGGCGAATTACCTGATAACCCACGGAATCAAGGGCGTGTTACTCGTGCAAAGGGAGCGGTTTGAACCACAAACCGATCTTGCTCACGTGCTTCGCCGGTGGCAAGAAGCCGGCCTGCCGCTCCAACGTATGCGCATCGAGCAACCGACCGAGCGAGAGCGATTCCAAGTGAAACGCCCCTCCTGGTACAGGGCAATGTTCCAGCGCGTGTTGGTGGCATTTGGGCTCAAGCGGGCACCCGGCGGCGGGTTCGGCGCTTGGA
>DATGLT010000365.1:0-3629 GCA_035294005.1 Verrucomicrobiia bacterium | reverse complement strand
TGGACCGAGCGTCCTGGACGAATGCGGAAGCTGCTGCGACCGCTTTGGGCGGCCATCTGGTGACCATCAACAATTCGGAGGAAAACACCTGGTTATTCGACACATTCGGCAATTTTGGCGGGCACAGCCGAGACCTATGGATCGGGCTGTACGATCCGCAACCTGAGCTCAAAGAGATCAACCCGTTTAAGAAACTCGCGAAATATCGCTGGACCAGTGGCCAGCCTTTTACGACATCGCCTTTTTCATGGGGAGCGGGCGGGCCATTTGATATCAATCATCCGAGCCTGGGATTCTTTAAGCTTTGCGGGCCGGGTAATCCGGTCTCTTCAGGGCAAGCGCTTTGGGCGGATGAACAGCCGTCAGTGGCGCTCTATAGCGTGGTGGAACTCCCCACGGACCTCGAGATTGTTGTGCCACCGCAGCCGGCCTCGATTGGAATCGGGTGCGATGCCATGCTGCGCGTTTTTGCAGATGGCTCGTCGGCGTTGTCTTACCAATGGCAGCGGAGCGGCACGAACCTCCCCGGGCAAACTCAGTCAGCGCTGGCTTTTACCAATATTCAATTTGCGGAGTCCGGCACCTATTCCGTGAAAGTCAGCAATAACAGCGGTACAATGGAAAGCGAGCCGGCCGCAATTGCGGTGGTCTCGGTGGTGACCTGGGGTTCGTTTCCGGTCGGAGGCGATGACCGTGCCGCGGTGCCGCCCGGACTGACGAACGTGGCCGCGGTGGCGGCCGGATATTTCCATGACCTGGCTCTCAAAGCGGATGGAACGGTGGTCGGCTGGGGTCAGGACTACTCCGGTCAGACCGATGTTCCACCAGGGTTGAGCAATGTGATTGCGATTGCCGCGGGCGCCGGCCATAGCCTGGCGTTGCGGGCCGACGGGACCGTCGTGGCCTGGGGTTCTACCAACGGGACGATGACGCAAGTGCCGGCGGGCCTGACCAATGTGATTGCGATCGACGCCGGCGCAAACAACAATCTTGCGCTCAAGGCGGACGGCACCGTCGTCGCCTGGGGCGACTCGTACGCGGGACCATCAGTGGTCGCACCGGGCCTGTCGAATGTGGTAGCCATCTCGGCGGGAGCCGGCCTCGACCTGGCTTTGTTGGCAGACGGCACGGTAGTTGACTGGAACGATTCGACCGGGGCGCTCAATGACATGCCGGCGGATCTAACGAATGCAGTCGCCATCGCCGCGGGAGAGTTCTCGGCTCTAGCGCTTCGGGCCGACGGCACCGTGATGGGTTGGGGAACCAGGATTGATTACGGTGGGTCGCTGAAGATTCCCGGCGATCTCACCAACGTCGTTGGGATTTGCCTCAAGTGGGACCATTCACTGGCGATGACCGCCAGTGGAACGATGGTGGCCGCGTGGGGGACCAACTTCTCCGGCGAAAGCTCGGTTCCGCCACGATTGCCCAACGTGGTTTCGATTGCCGGCGGCTATTACCACAGCATCGCGTTGCTGCGCGACGGCGCGCCGAACCTGACGGTGCAACCCTGGGACCGATTGGTTCCGCAGGGAAGCAGCGTTTGTGTTTCGGCCAAAGCAGTTAGCCGAGAGGAAATGGCTTACCAGTGGCAATTCAACGGCCAGGACGTGCCAGGCGCAACCAACGATGTTCTGGAAATCGCCGCAGCCCAACCCGCCCAGGCCGGGCTGTACACCCTCTCGGCCTCGAATGAAGTGGGGCTCGTGGTTAGCCGACGCGCTAAATTAACCATCTCGAGTGGGCGACCCATTGAACCGCCGAGTCTCGAGATTTTACCTCTTACCAATGCAGTTTTGAATTTGCGAGTCGCGGGCCCGGCTGGTCGTCAGTACATCCTCGAGTCGGCAACCACGGCCGGCAGCTGGGTTCCGATTCGGACGAATATTGCAACCATCATGCCCTTCGAGTTCATGGATTCGATCCAAAGTGGAGTGTCACACCGGTTTTACCGCGTGCGCGTCAGATGAAGCCGGGGCGCGGTTAAAGCTCCTTACTGCAACTCCGCGTAGAGGGCAACCAGGTCCTGAAGGTCCTGGTCGTTCAGGGTCAGAAACTGGGTGTTGGAACCGGCCGCGAGCGGGTGCTGGTAAACGACGCGAACCTGACCACGACAACCGACGTTGGGTCGCGCCGGCGGATCGATGCCACTGACGAGAAGGATTTGGTGGACCATCTCTTTCAAGTTAGCCACCGCCTCGCTGCCAACGATCCAAAAACTGTCGCCCTCAGTTAATGTCCCGATTCCGAGCCGGAAATGGTTCCTGCCGGGATCCAGGATTAGCACGCCGACCGGTGAGGAGAGATCATACGCTCGCTGAAGCTCGGGTGTGACATCGGCGACGGTCATCCCCAATATTTTATAGGTCTTGATAGGACTGGAGTAGAGGATTGGGGTAAGGTGAAGATCGAGTTTAACGTTCTCTGCTGAGACGGTCAGCCGCTGCTGCGCCTTCTGCTTCAACTGGAGCGAGTGGACAGTTACAACCACGTCTCCCTGCAACCCGGGCAGATGGAAGCGGCCATGGTCATCTGTGGTCGCGCGTTTGCGAGCGCCGCTTTCAACGACCGGAACGGCATCCACCGCCAGGCCGGGAACTGGCTCTCCCGCCGCTGAAGTTACCGTCCCGCTGATTTCATGGCCTGACAACAAGGTGATGCGCAGGTTAGTGCGTTGGGCTTCGGTCATTGCATAGACATTGCGCACAATGGTCCGCAGCATATTCGGGTGCTCGAATGTCACCCGGCCTTGCGCATTGGTCCCTCCGGCGAAATCGAACGGTGCCGAGGGAAAATCAAACAAAGCAAAACGGCCCTGGTCATCGGTTGTGGCAAATTCCAGGTAGGAAGAACCTCGCGCCTCTCGCATGGTGCTTTCGAGGGAAACGCCGGCAACCGGGCGCTTCAGTTCGTCCACTACCGTGCCGGCGACGTACAAGGCCGGCTGCAGCTTTATCTGGAGGTCGCCTTTCTCCGCCACGCTGAACGGGATTTTTGAATAGCGAGGTCCGGCGCACCAGGGACCGGCGGCCTCTTGAAATCCCGGAGCAAAAACGTCAAACGAAACCGTGTCACTTAGCGGCACATGCAGCCTGAAGCGGCCCGCCGCGTCAGTTCGCACGTCGTAGATCCAGGGGAGAGTTTCTTTGACGCCGCGCAGGTCGAATGTCGTAGAGGCCCGGACCAGTGCGTTAGAGACAGGTTCGCCGGTGGCTCCCGACACAACCGAACCGCCCACAACCCACAAGTTGCTGTTTGTCCGTTTAGATTCTACCGGTGCCGCTGGGTCTGTGGAAGCGGGTTTCGTGCTTTGGCGCGCAACTAATGAGGGCGCGATCCAGAAGCAGGCCAGAATCGCCGGAGCGATTACCCCCACGCTCGTTCGCACCATCGTGTTGGAACGTTTTGCCATAAGCTGATGTGACATCGAACCTTAGGCGCTTCTGCAAAGCATTCCTGAATTGATCGGCCCAGTGAGCACCAGCCCATCTCCTCAGCAGCTTTCGGTCCACAACACGCGCCGCCCACACCACGGAAGGCCGATCTGTATTTGAAAGCAGGTTCCAGTGAAGAGCAGGAGAAGATCTGTGCAAATTCCTTGAATCATTCCGAGCAAGCATTCTTTCGGA
>DATGLT010000364.1:0-7060 GCA_035294005.1 Verrucomicrobiia bacterium | reverse complement strand
TAGACTTGCCACCAGGCGAGATCGGAATAGGAACTTGTAGTACCCTGATTTTCACTCCGAAACGCCTCGGGTGATTCGATGGCCGGACGTTTGTAGTTCGGGCCCACGGCACATCCGCAAAACAGCAACAGGCCGCAGGGCAGAGCGCAGGTGATAATGATTGCCAGGTGTTTTAGACCCTGGGTTCTTGAGTGATCCGTCTTAACCCTGTCCCGAAGGGACGATTTACAATAGCCCAACGCTTCAGCGTTGGGTGCAAGCGCGTAGTGGTGATGACTCCCGAAGGGACGGCTGAACGGAGCGCCGGGTTTCTTCAGCCGTCCCTTCGGGACTTTCGCTCTAAGGGCGACGAACCCAACGCTGAAGCGTTGGGCTATTGTCGGCCATCCCTCCGGGATGTAACGCAAGCTGCAAGAGGCTGATTGCACTACACACTGCTTCGCCGGACCCTTCATACGGCGCCTTCCGCGGGTGTTTCACGGCTTGGGGTTGCTACCATTGCCTCTTTTTCGTGACGCGACCGGGCCAGTCGTTCGATTACATAAAACGTGACGGGAATCAGGCAGACGGCGATGCAGGTTGCCGCCAACATCCCACCGATCACAATCGTGCCAATGATTCGTCGCGCTACGGCGCCAGATCCAGAGGCGATGGCCAAAGGCAGGGTACCCAGGATAAATGCAAATGAGGTCATCAGAATGGGACGGAGGCGTGTACGCGCCCCAGTGAGTGCGGCTTCGATAAGCGGCTTGCCCTTCTCGTATTCAAGCCTCGCAAATTCGACGATGAGGATGGCATTCTTTGCCGCCAACCCAATTAGCATCACCAGGCCAATCTGCGCGAAGACGTTGTTGACCATGTGCCGCGACCAGAGGGCAAAGAAGGCGCCGAAGACCGCAATGGGGGTACCGAGCAGCACACTAAACGGCAGGCTCCAGCTTTCGTAAAGAGCCGCCAGAATCAAAAAGACAAATAGAAATGAGAGGCCAAAAATGGCCACTGGCGGAACTCCTTGCGCGGCTTTCTTCTCCTGGAAAGAAAGCCCGAGGTAGTCGTAGCCCATCTCCGGCGGCATGGTTTCGGCGAAAACCTCCTCCAAAGCCTTGTTGGCTTGAGAAGAACTATAGCCCGGAGCTGCCGAGCCGTTGAGTTGGGCGCTCCGGTACAGATTATACCGCATCGTAAACTCCGGACCCGAGATCGATTTGGTTGAAGTAAGAGCGGCAAGCGGCACGGCTTCGCCGTCGTGGTTACGGACGTAAAATAAACCCAGGTTCTCCGCCCGTGTCCGATAATCCCCTTCCGCCTGGAGGTACACCTGCCATTGCCGACCGAAGCGGTTAAAATAATCGATGAAGTACCCGCCCATGAAGGTTTGCAGGGTCTTGTAAACCTCCGGGAGCTCGACCCCTTCTTTAAGAACTTTGTCGCGGTCCACGTTGACATAAAGCTGCGGCACAATCGGCAGGAAGGTCGTGTTGAGGCTACCAATTTCCGGTCGTTTCCGAGCCGCTTCCATGAACTTGGTGACGTTGGCGGCAAGAAACGGAATGTCTTTGCCGGCCCGATCCTCAAGCACGAAGGTGAATCCACCGGCTGTACCTACACCTTGAATCGCGGGCGGGGGAAATGCGAAAGCGATAGCCCCCGGCAAGCGGGACAGCTTCTGCCCCAACTGCGCCTTGATCGCTTCGTACCTCTCCTCGGGCTTAGTCCTTTCACTCCAATCCTTCAGTGTGACCCAAATCGAGGCGCTGTAAGTGTTCCGTGAGAAACTGAGGAGACTAAACCCAGCAACCGTTGCGCAGCTCTGCACCCCCGGGGTCGAGAGCGTCAGGTCCTCGACCTTTTTGCAAATGTCGACCGTTCGGTCCAGGGAAGCAGCAAATGGAAGTTGGACGTTTATGTATAAATAACCCTGGTCCTCTTCAGGAAGAAACCCAGTGGGAAGTTTCTTGCCGAACAGCCCGGCTCCCAAAGCGATGACGATGAGAAACAACACACTGAACGAGGATTTGTGAATCAGCGCGCGGCAAGCCCCGATGTAACCATCAGTCAACCGGCCATAAAGTCTATTGAAACCGTCGAAGAACCTCGCCAGAGGGCCTTTGGACTCCTGCTTCGGCCTTAACAGCAGGGCAGAGAGCGCAGGGCTCAGTGTCAGTGCATTGAAAGCCGATATCAAAACCGATATAGCAATCGTGACCGCAAACTGCTGATAGAGGCGCCCCGTAATTCCGGGAATGAACACCGTAGGTAGAAAGACCGCAGACAAAATGATAGCAATCGCGACGACGGGACCGGAAACCTCTTCCATTGCTTTCAGGGTAGCCGCTTTGGGAGACATTCCTTGTTCGATGTGGTGCTCGACGGCTTCAACCACAACGATCGCGTCGTCCACCACCAACCCAATAGCGAGCACCAATCCAAAGAGAGACAGCGTGTTGATAGAGAAACCCAGAAGCGGAAAGACGGCAAAAGTTCCAATCAACGAGACAGGGACCGCCAAAAGAGGAATGAGCGCCGCCCGCCATCCCTGCAAAAAGATGAACACCACCAACATCACCAGGGCCAACGCTTCCCAAAATGTCTTGCCGATCTCCCGAATTCCCTCCGTTACCGACTTGGTCGTATCAACCGCAACCTGGTAGTCCAAATCCGAGGGAAACCGCTGCTTGAGTTCAGCCATTAGCCGTTGCACGTCTTTGGCCGCTTCGATCGCGTTTGAGCCGGGGAGTTGATAAAGGGCAAGGACCGCGCTGGGCCTCCCGTTGAAGCGCCCAACAATATCGTAGTCGGCTGCGCCTAATTCAATGCGGGCTACGTCCTTTAAGCGCACAATTGAACCATTCGGGGTGGCGCGCACAACGATGTTGGCAAACTCGTCCTCCGTGACCAAACGGCCTTGCGCGCGTACGGTGTAGGTGAATTCCTGGCCAGGCGGACTGGGGCGGCCGCCGAGTTTGCCGGCCGGATTTACCGTGTTCTGTCCGCCAATCGCATTGATGATCTCAGGGACGGTGATATTGAGTTTGGCCAGTTGGTCCGGCTTAACCCAAATACGCATCGCATACTGCCCGGCGCCAAAGATCTGAACCTGAGAAATCCCGTAGGCACGGCTGAGTGGATCGCTGAGGTTGATATAGGCATAGTTGGCCAGAAACTCGGCGGTCCGAGTGCCTTTGGGGGAGTTGAGCGAGATGAGAACCAGTGGAGCGGAAAGCGACTTCTGGACCGTAACGCCATAATTCCGCACATCGGTGGGCAACTGCGATTCGGCTTGAGCGTAGCGCAACTGCGTTAGCACGTGGTCGATATTGGGGTCTGTGGCGAGATCGAAATTGACGAACATTCGCATCAACCCATTGTTGGCGTTGATGGAATACATGTAATTCATGTTATCGACGCCGCTCATTTGCTGTTCGATGGGCGTCGCAACGGATTGTTCGATCGTTTGAGCGTCAGCACCGACATAGTTCGCCTGGATGAAAATCTCAGGCGGGACAACTTTTGGAAATTGGGCGATGGGAAGCCCAATCAGAGTCACCAGGCCAACGATCACCATGATGATCGAGATCACCATCGCGACGATGGGACGGTTGATGAAGAATTTAGACATGGTGGCTTACTTGGCTGGAGGATTTGCGAGTGCCTGGA
This sequence comes from Verrucomicrobiia bacterium, assembly GCA_035294005.1. Classification (GTDB taxonomy): domain Bacteria; phylum Verrucomicrobiota; class Verrucomicrobiia; order Limisphaerales; family UBA8199; genus JANXQE01. The sequence continues at coordinate 3,403 of DATGLT010000364.1, read as the reverse complement.
CCAGTTGCCCTGGCACATAATTGGTCGTCGCCACTGTGACGCCCTCGCGAACCTTCTGATTCCCCTCGACGACGACGCGATCCCCTGCGTGAAGACCTTCCTCGATTACCCACTGGGTGCCGGTGCGCTCCCCGACCCGCACAGGTTGGATATGAATCTTGTTATCGGCCTGGACAACCGCCACCTGATAACTGCCCTGCAATTCAGAAACGGCACGCTGCGGCACGAGAATGGAATCATGTTTCAGGTCGAGTTTAATCCGCACCCGAGCGAACTCGCCCGGCCTCAGCGAATTGCCGGGATTGGGGAATAGCGCTTCGACGCGGAGGGCACCAGTGGTCAGTCCAATCTGTCGATCGGCTGCAAAAATCTTGCCCTTAAGGGGATAAACGGTGCCATCGGTAAGAATTAAATCGATTTCCAATTGCCTGAGCCTCCCGTAGCGATCGCCCTCGGTGGTGAATTGCTTGGAGAAGTTGATGTACGCCTGCTCCGTGACGTTGTAATAGGCCTTAATCGGATCGACAGTCGAAACCGTCGTCAGTTCACCGGTTGCCGGACCAACCAAGTCACCGATTTGGGCCCTGGCGATGCTGGCGATCCCGTCAATCGGAGACGTAATCCTGGTGAATTCGAGGTTCAACTGCGCCTGTTCCACTTGCGCCTTCGCAGAGACCACTGCGGCCTTGGCTTCCAGATTTGCTTGAACGGCATCATCATATTCCTCCTGGCTGATGGCTTTGTCTTTAACCAAAGGACCGTACCGTTTTACGTCGAGTTCGGTCTTGCCCAGTTTGGCTTCAGCCTGGGCCAGCAAGCCCTGGGCCTGATCGAGGGCAGCTTTGAATGGGCGAGGATCGATCTCGAATAGCAAATCTCCTTTTTTGATTGGGTCGCCCTCGCGATAGTTCTGGGTCAAAAGGTACCCGGTGACCTGAGCCCGAATTTGGGCATTCACCAGACCGTCCAGTACGCCAATCCATTCATGGTAGATCGGCACATCAGCCTGGGTAATGGTGGCAACCTCGACGAGAGGAACTGGCGGGGATTTCGCTTGCTGCTTTTCCCGGCAGCCAAAGCAACACAGCAACGACGTGGCCGTCGAGAGTAGCCGAATCCTACTTGTTAAGGAGGGCGTCATTGGAAAATGCCGCTGAGCGCGGTTTACCCGTTGGCCTCGTCTTGCGCGTCGTCTCTCGTTCCTGTTGTTCCTGCTGGATCGACTTCAAAACTTCGCCTTCGGCCTGGAGCCAGTGACGAAGGTGATCACCGTGACCACCACCGCCCGAAAGCCATAGGTGGTACGCTCGTTTCTCGATTCGTTCGCGCAACTCCACCGCAGCGGGTGCGGATTCGACCGAATGGTTGTTGGTTGAATTTGATGTCTCTTTCATTTGTTCTCTCCGTTCGTGGGGGTTAGTGGATTACCTGCGACCGATTCCAGATGAACGTTGGCAGTGATTGCCAACAAACCAGGATCTGAGTTTCTCGTGACGCCTGTGTTTAGGAGGCCAGCTTGTTTGTTCCTGGCCTCCAGCGGATACTTCAGTTCCCTCCAAGCGTCGATTCCGCCTAGTAATGGGCGAACTCGAGTGAAACCCTTACGCTTGAGTCGCAGGGCCAAACGAGCGCTGGAAACCTCGTTGGGGCATGAACAATAAACAATAATGTCTCGATCTTTCGGGAGTTCGCTTAGGCGCGACTCGATCTCCTCGATACCGGCATGAATCGCACCTTGGATGACCACGGGGTCTTCTTCTACTGCCGCATTGGACCGAAGGTCGAATATCAGAGGCGAGTTCCCAGCCTTCAACATCTCACGAACCTCCGAGGCCGTGATTCGGGCCATGCGCAATTCATGGAGAAGCCGTTGCCGTTGCCAGAATTTATAGACGATGAAAAGCACTGCCACCGCAACAAGCAAGGTGAAGGCACTCCCACCGATTCGGCCCACGGCTGCAAGGATTTGATCGATTTGGCGGTTGAAAAGATACCCGAAGCCAAGCAGGCACACTCCATACAGTGCCGAGCCGATTCCATCCACGAACAGGAACCGTCCGGCGCCAATCTTTGACATGCCTGCGACGGGCGGCGCCACAGTACTCATTCCCGGGATGAATTTTGCAACCAACACACGCGGGCAAGCCGTACTTCGTGAAGACGTTTTGAGTGCGACGGACGCAGGAATCCGGTTCCAGGGAAATGCGACAGAGGAGGCCCAAAATCTGGGAACCGCGATAACGCCCCAAATAAAACCATATCGCATCAGCAACAAGGCACGCTGTTACCGTAACGAGGAGCCCCAAAGCGAAATTGAACTTCCCCACCGCCGAAAGCGCGCCGGCGGCAAGCAGCCAGGGTAGTGCCGGCAAGGGTACGCCCATTTGCTCCACGAACACTACCGCGAAAATCACCGGCAGTCCGTGATGGACGAGAAACTCAGCGGTTCCGTTCATGTTCCAATCTCTTACCGATAGCCCCCAGAGACCACCAAGGTCTCACCGGTGATCCAGGCGGATTCATCCGACGCCAGGAAAACAGCAGCGCCGGCTATATCCTGAGGCTGACCAATGCGGCCAAGTGGTGTTTGAGACTCGACGTGTTTACGCAAATCGCTCTCCGTAATGCCGATCGCGCGCGCACCTTCGGTCTCGACCATCCCAGGTCGGATCGCGTTGACACGAATTCCGCGAGGACCGAGTTCCGATGCTAGCGAGCGCGTAATGGCGTCGACTGCTCCTTTGGTGCCACTGTAGACAGCGGATTCAGGCACGGCCAACGTGCTGACAATTGAGCTGATGTTGATGATGCTGCCGCCGGTGCCATTAAGTTGCCTCGCCGCGGCCTGTGACGCCAAAAGCAATCCAAGCACATTCAGGTTAAATTGGTTGTGGAAATGGTTTTCGGTCACCTTTTCCAGAGGCAGGAATTCGTAAATCCCCGCGTTGTTGACCAGGATGTCGACCCGGCCAAACGCTTTGTTCGCTTTGGCAAAGAGGTGTTCGATTTCCTTCGGCTTGGACAGATTCGCTTTCACGGCAATCGCCTTACCCCCCATGGAAGCAATCTCTTTTGTAACCGCCTCTGCGCCTGCCTTGCTGGAGGAGTAATTGACGACGACCGCCGCCCCTTCGGCAGCCAGTTTCTTAGCGATGGCTGCCCCGATGCCCTTCGAGGCACCGGTCACTATGGCCGTTTTGCCGGCGAGTTTCTGTGAATTTGTTTTCATATGTTTATGGTTTGGATTTTTCAGATGTGCGTCTGGGATTGCTTCGATAAAACGGACAGAGAAAGCGGGTCATTTAGTTAGTTGTTTTGGAGTTCGAAGTCAACGGGCGAAAGGTAGTTCAGAGCGCTATGGGAGCGTTGGCGATTGTAGAAGACTTCGATGTAATCGAAGATC
>DATGLT010000363.1:0-5124 GCA_035294005.1 Verrucomicrobiia bacterium | reverse complement strand
GCGGAATAAGGTTGCAGATTTGGCGCAGGACATTGAACTTAGACCGTGTTGGCTTGATTGCTTGTTTTTTCATCCCTGCCTTGTGGCAGGGCTACACGGTCGAGCCAACACTTTTTTTGTCAGCCCTGTGGGATGGCTGTGGTTTGCTTTTAAATCTTCGCCGTACCGCCGTTAAACCAGTCATCAAGGATGGGTTGAAGTTGAACTGCCTGGAATTCGGTGGTCCTGGAAAACCTCATCTTCCCAGCCTTAACAAACGGCTCTTCAGCCAAAAACGATTGGAGGGCGGCTAACGATTCGAACCGGGCCACCAGAAATCCTCCGTGAGGAGGAACGTGAGGTCCCGAAAAGAGGAAATGCCCTTCATCATAACCGCGCTGTAAGAACTCGTGGTGGGCTTCCACGAGGTCTTCAAGTTCATTAAATGGCGCGAGATGCTCGCCTTCGAGCAGGAAATGTTTCATTGTTTGACTACGTTCATGGGTTAATGATATTTGCGCTGACTAATATAACGCTTACTATATTACTCGGCACGACTCTGTCAAACGTTTTCTGTAACGAATGGTATATTATTAAGCGATACGATTATGGGACGCCCACGCGAATTTGATATCGACCAGGCCTTGAACATCGCCACCAATCTCTTTTGGCGCAAAGGTTTTGACAACACATCGATCAGTGACTTGAGAAGTGCCATGGGAATCAGCGCGCCCAGCTTCTATTTTGCCTTTGAGAGCAAGGAAGCCCTCTTCCAGAGAATTACTGAAAACTACCGGAAGGTCCAAAATGAGATCGTTGCCGATGCTCTGGGTCAAAAAACCTTCAAAGACCTTTTGGAAAAGCTCCTTTTGGGATTTGCGGAGTTTTTGACTGACCCCGCGCATCCCTCCGGTTGTTTGGTTCTGAACAGCTCCATTCCAGTGAGGGCAGATCATCCGATAACAAAACGTTTTGCGGAACAGCGGCGAAAAATGCGGACTGACCTCGAGAAGCGCTTAAAACAATTGGCGCAAAACGGGGGGAAGTTACCTGCTGGTTCCAGCCCGGCAACATTGGCTCAGATGGTCGTGTCTTTGGTTTGGGGCATGGCGGTGGAGGCGCAATCCGGAGCTACCCGGACAGATTTGAAGAAAATGGCTGGAGCAGCAGTTTCCACATTGACCGTCCCGACAAGTTAGTCCCGGGCTCGCAAGACTCCCCTATTGATTGATGATTCACCCTCGCAGGGGCCTTTGCCAGGCTTTGAGCTTCGCAAAATGACGTAATGCTTTAGTTGAATGCGTACTCCCTTCGCGCTCGTCACGGCATGTCCGCTCCGCTTCTGGTCTCCTCGGCAGACTGAGAGAGAACCCCGAATCCGGAGCAAAGTGGAGCAAACGATCTTTGACGCAAACTGAGCTTGTTTTCTCTAATGGGGTTCAGAAGGTCGTGAGTTCAAATCTCACCACCCCGACCATTTTCTCATTTTAGAGATTCGACGGTTCTACACCCGATGACCTTCCGCCCCTCGCGAACTGCAACTTGCCGACCCAACGTTTCGTACAAAACGCACTCTTGAAAAAGAGCACTTACGACTTAAGCTTTCAGGCTACCCATGGGTAACTCGGAACAATCGGTCCACGCGTTTGCAACCACCTGTTGGACGGAAGTGCTTTCCGCTCGCGTGGACGGGGCGCCCCCAGCGGGCGACGGGCTGGCCCGGTTGTGCGCCGCGTACTGGCCGCCGCTGTATGCCTTTCTGCGGCGTGATGGCTGTAGTCCGCAAGAGGCGGAAGACCTGGTTCAAGGCTTTTTCGAGCAGTTCATTGTGGGTGACTACCTGCGGGATGTGTCGCGCGACAAGGGACGCTTCCGCTCGTTCCTAATCGCGTGCCTTAAGCACTATGCCGCCAATGTGCGTCGTGAAGAACGAACTCAGCGCCGCGGCGGATCCTCTCCACACTTCCCGCTTGGAGACCCGGAGGCTCTGCAACGGTGCGAGGCTGCGCTGGCAGTGCTACCGGCGGATGATTCAATTTTTGACCGGGTTTGGGCGGAAACGATTATTCACAAAGCTGTGGCACGGCTCCGGAACGAATATTCGGAGGCCGGCAAGGAGACCCTCGTTGGTCAGCTTTGCCATTGGCTTGTGGCGGAAGCCAAAGCCGGTGATTACGCCCGCGCGGCTCCGGCCTTGGGGTTAAGTGAGGGAGCTTTGGCGGCGGCGGTCTTTCGGCTGCGTCAACGTTTTCGGCAATTCGTACGTGAAGAGGTCGGCAACACGGTCCAATCTCCGGCCGACATTGATGGCGAAATGCAGTATTTGCTGGAGACGTTGACACGCGCTTGAACGTCCCAAGCGTCACGCAATGCGGGTGTAAGCCAAAGGAGAGTTCAGCGGCTGCCGCTCCTCGCCCGAGTAGTGGTCTGCGCCCCCCCATGTAATCCGGTGAATGATTTCGTTCTTTAATAAGAAAAGATGAGCCAATCCGCGGAATTTTGCGCGAATTGCGGCGCGACCCTTGCATCCCGCTCGATTGCTGGATGCTGTCCGCGTTGTCTCGGGCTGGCGGCGTTCGGCAGACCCACGGATGCCTCAGTTTCAGGCGCCGGAGAATCGCCTCGCGCGCGATTCCTTGGCGGCTACGAGTTGCTGGGGGAAATCGGCCGTGGAGGTATGGGAGTGGTCTACCGCGCGCGGCAGGCGGGATTAGGACGCGAGGTCGCACTGAAGGTGCTCGCCGCCGGTCCTTACGCAGACGCGGTCGACGTTGCGAGCTTCCGAGCGGAAGCTGCCTCCGCGGCAGCCTTGCGCCACCCGGGAATTGTGACCGTGTTCGAGGTGGGCGAGGCGGACGGACACCCGTACTTCTCGATGGAGTTGGTTCAGGGAACGACGCTGGCATCCTTAACTGCCGGAGGTCCTCTGGAAGCACGTCGTGCCGCCCGCTATGTAAGATCGGTGGCTGAGGCCGTTGGTGCTGCTCACGCCCGGGGCATCCTCCATCGGGATCTCAAACCCGGGAACGTTCTGATCGACCTTGCGGACGAGGCTCGCGTTACCGATTTCGGCTTGGCTCGCGAGCTTGGCTCCGAGAGCACGCAACATATTGCGGGGTCGCCCGGCTACATGCCTCCCGAACAAGCGGACCCGCTGCGCGGTGGCATCGGGGTGGCCAGCGATGTGTATGGCTTGGGAGCGCTGCTCTACCACCTGTTAACCGCCCGCCCACCTTTCAAAGATTCGACCGTTACCGCGACGCTCGCCCAGGTCTTGACCAAAGAGCCCGTACGTCCACGGCAAATCAATTCACGGCTGCCGCAAGACCTCGAGACGATCTGTTTGAAATGTTTGGCCAAGGAACCTTTGCGACGCTATGCGTCGGCCTTGGAAGTTGCGGAGGAGTTGGAAGCGTTTCTTGCTCGCCGCCCCATTAAAGCGCGACGGATCGGGGCTACCCAGCGCGCCTGGCTATGGGCGCGCCGCCACCCCGGCTTGGCCACCATGAGCGGACTGCTGGCAGTCGTCCTGGCTTTTGGATCGGCCGCCTTTCTCTGGCAGTCCCGCGAAAACCATTTCAACCTTTATGCTGCCGACTTGCGGATTGCTGCTGAGGATATCGAACACGGTGATCTGACGAGGGCCCGAACCCTCCTCGCTCGCCACTCGCCGATCCTCGGCACGGCACCTTTCACGTGGCGTTATTTGAAGGAGCGTAGCGAGGGCGATCCGCGTTTCTTGCTCGGGCAGCATCCCTGGATCGTCACGAGCATCGCCTGGTCCCCTGACGGACGTTGGATTGCCAGCGGGAGTCTGGGATCGGGGACGGTGGGCGCCGACCTCCGTATCTGGCGGCCGGGGATTTCCGCGCCACCCGTAATCCTGACCACCAATCATATCCGTGAAATCCAATGGTTTCCCGACAGCTGGCGCCTGTTGGCCGTGGGAGCAAGCCTGGGGGCTGCCATCTGGGACGTCAGCGATGGGCGGGAGTTGACGAACTATCCTGCATCGACAGCGCAAATCTCCAAGGATGGCAGACGATTGGTGACGTGCGAAGGAGACCCGGTGGTTTGGAATGCGGATGGCCCGGCTCGTGCCGTCTGGCTGCGCGAGCTCATTTCCGGTCAGGCTCGACGCTTCCCGGATGCGCGGCTTGCGGCGCTTTCGCCCTCGGGGAGAAAAATAGCTCTTTCGGACATCACGGAAACAATCGACATCTTCGACGTCGACTCCGGGACCCGTGAGCAACGGTTAACCGGCACTGGCAAAGTTTGGGCAATCGTCTTCTCCGACGACGACCAGTCGCTTGTGGTCACCGGCTTCGACCCGGACGTGCGAGTGTGGCGCCTGAGTGCGGCCCAGCCCGCGATGGAGCGCTGGCCGGGGCATTTACTACCCACTTGGCAAGCCGCTTTCTCCCCCGACGGCACGCGTCTACTGAGCACGTCATCGGACCAGACTGTCCACTTGTGGGAGGCTCGGACCGGAACGCCACTGGACATTTATCGAGGTCATGGAAGTGAAGTTTGGTGTGCGGCGTTTAGCCCGGACGGTCACCAATTCGCGACTGGAGGCAAGGATCGTAATGTCTTTGTCTGGCCGGTCGCCAAACCTTCCTCCCAGACGATTATCAAGGCGCGCGATTGGGGCCGGCGGTTCTTTTCCGTCGATAGTCAAAGGCTGGTGGCCATTTCAGCCGATGACCCGCCCCGGGCGCTGGCGCATGACTTGAAGCAAGGCACCCCAAGCCTTGCGTTCGACACTATTGACGCGTTGGCTCTGGATGCCGCCGGCAATCTGCTGTTGCGGCGGGCACCCTTCACGTTGGAGTGGATCGACATCCTCCACCACCACGCTGCACGCGAAGTCATTCTCGAACACGACCTCAACGAACAACCGCCACGGGTTTGGGACATCTCACCGGACGGCAGCCTGCTCGCCGGGCTTTCACCCGAAAAGCGCTTGTCTTCCTGGGACGGCCACACCGGCCGGCGGCTTGCCTCGCTCCCGGTGCGGGTCGGGGAAGCCTGGGCACTTGCACTCAGCCCGGACGGAAATTGGGCGGCCCTTACTCTGGGCGAAGACGGATTCCTTCTCTGTTCTCTGCCGGGGCAGACCTCGCAGCGCCTGACCGCACATTT
>DATGLT010000362.1:0-16449 GCA_035294005.1 Verrucomicrobiia bacterium | reverse complement strand
CGGCGGCCAAATATAGAACCCAACCAAGTCCGGAAGACGCGAGCAGAGCTGCAGCGACCCGAATTTGCCGACGGAGGTTCATGTCCGTATAAGAGCCCAACGCGGAACTGAGGCACAGGCGCTGGGAACTAGGCCAGAACGAAGCCGTGGAGCACCGAATCTCGCACAACCATTGAAAGCGAATAGGGCAGCGCCTGTTGCCTCCAGTGAAAAGTTAGCGCTCATGGAAGCTCTCAAGCTAAGGTCTCGGCTTTGGTTTTGGATTGGGCATTGTCTGGAGCTGATAACGTCCTGTCGGCTCAGACCACGTTCCACCCTTGAAATCGGCGTTGCTCTGTATGAATTCCCGACAGCAATCTCCGCAAAAGTGGTGCTCAATCTCTGTGCAACCTGCCTCAGCAGTCCCGCCTGGCGCCTTATTCGTGATATGGACTTTCGCCGGTCTCACTTTGCATTTCTCGCATAGCATAGAACATCCTAACGGTCTGGCTCTGGCGCTCCGGGACACTGGCTCAGGAGCAAGCGCTTTCATGGTTTGAGCATCGCCACATAAACTCCAACAGCTAGCATAACCAATACCCACCAAACGATCGATATGCCGAACCACAAAACAATTGCTTTGATACGAGGTGCAGCATCGGGCATTAATCTAAACAATTCTGTGAACAAATGTATGCCAGGAGGTCCCGTAAGTTTTTCATCAATTTTTTGCCGCCTCATCGATAAGCCCAACCTAGCAGCCAAGAACATGGCCCAGAGGAAAGGCACTATCATTACAAGGAAGAGAACGAGGGGTAACATATCTTGAATAGGTCTGGCGCTTAACGGTCCCGGTCAACGAACCGGCGCAAATGGCGCTCAGAATCACATCGAGACGCCGTCGCCGGGTTCGTTGCGGCGGGATGGTTCGGTGATGGAATTTCCCTGTTCATCGCATTAAGAACACTGCAAAGACCGCCAACACCAAAGAAATCCAAACACCACCGGCAATCCTGACACCCGATGCTTGAGGCAATGTGGCGCGACCACGATGAAACCAAGTGTAAAATCTGAGGACGGTGGAGGGGAAAATCAACCACCAGAGGCCGAAACTTAGCGCCAGGCAAAATCTAAGATAGTCGCTACCTTTCATGTGAGGGACGCTGGCACCGAACTGTGGATCTGCGACACCTGTCGTTGAGCAAAAGTGAAGGTTCCCGGGATCGGCGCTTTCATATGCTGTTCTGCCCAACTCCCATACATATGAAGCTTACCCCGGCCGGTTCGTTCATTACAAGCCGAAAATCACCACGGTTTCGTCACCGTCGGGTCGCGGAAGGCACTGCAGGCGCGTTAAGTAGCAATGTTCACCACCGGACAAAGAAGTAGTCCGGGTGCCCAGTCAGGAGCATTGGTTTAGCGTCTCGGATGCAGTTGACCGGTTCATACTCGTGCTGAATGAACCAAAATGTCGTAGATGGTCGCATCAGCACTGATGTGAGCCGTAATAGGCGGAAGGCGCCCAGTAATAAGGGAGCAAAAAGTCTGATCTGAATGGCGCTTAGTTTAGACTCGTGATTTTCGGGGTTATTTTTCCAGTTTCCTCGCAACCACCCGGTTCCGTTGCACTATTTTTTAAAGTTGGGATGTGACGTTTCTTGAGAGGGTGCGTCGCTGATTTCGTGGAACAGCCAGGCTCGGGAGTAGGTCCACCAGCGTTTGGCGGTGGCTTCGGAGATGCCAAGAACCTCGGCGGCCGCTTCAATCTTAAGACCCACGAAATAGCGGAGCTTGACCAGTTCGGCCTGCCGCGGTTCGGCCGCGGCGAAGCGATTCAGCGCTTCGTCGAGAGCGAGCACCCGTTCATCAGGAAGGGGACTGGCAATTTCAAGTTCGTCCAGATCCAGATGCGCGGCGCCCGCCCCGCGACGCTGGGCGTGTTTGCGGCGGGCACGAGCGATCAAGAGCCGCCGCATCGCCTCGGCAGCGGCCCCGAAGAAATGAGCGCGGTTCTGCCAGGATTGGGCGGGGGAGTCCACCAGCTTGAGCCACGCTTCGTGAACAAGCGCGGTCGGTTGCAGGGTGTGGCCGGGGGATTCGTTGGCCATCTTGTGGGCGGCCAGTCGGCGCAGTTCGTTGTAAACCAGTGGCAGCAATTCTTCCGTGGCCTTGGCATCGCCTTGCTCGATCGCGGTGAGGATGTGGGTGACTTCGCTCATGGAGGTGTGGGCGTCGAGATTGTGGCGGGCGACCGAACTGTAGCGGTCTCGCTCCTGGCTGGCAGCTGAGTGACAGGCTGCCGGCTATTCGGCATGGCGCTTGCAATCGTTTGCGCTGAGAATTCCGGCCAATCCCAGTCCAAGCCCAGCGGCTTCAAGCCCGCGCGGATGGCGTGCAAATCCCAAAAATGAATCGCGGCGGTATAAGTGGACAGGACAATCAGTTTTGTTCCGTCGTGGGTAAACAGGATCATGTTGGATCGATCTCCAAAAGGATCTTCCAGTTCCGCCACGGTGCGGCCAGAGGAGACTTCTTTGAGGTGGATTACAGCCGGCGTCATCTCCATCGCCATGAGTTTGCCGTCCGGAGAAAAGGCCACATTGCCGGGATAGAGACCCATCTCCCGTTTGAGTCGCCGGCTGATTTCGAGCGTCTCGACTTTAAGGAACTGGAACTCACTGCCCCGCTCCACTATCAGTTCGCTGCTGTCCGGCGTAAAGGCAACTCGTGTCTCCAAACCCACGACCCAATCCTTCGCTAGTTTGCCACTCTCGAGGTTCCACAGCTGAGCGCGATCGGAATGCCACCCGCTTGTCGCCAGCCATTTCGCATCCGGACTTAGCGCGATAAAATCAACCATTGGATCGCGAACCGGGAGAGAACGCGTGGATTTCTTAGCCAAATCCAAAACCATGACCTGGCCCTCATTCTGGCTGACGACGGCCAGCGTATGGCCCGCGCGATCCACGGCAAAGCGCAGCGGGACGAACGGCAGTTCGATTCGCACGGGAGGCCCGAGAAGCTGTTCCAAATTATTCGTCGCTTCCGGGTGAATTGTCCAACGTTGCAGCGCGTTGCTCGTGTCACAGGTCCACAATTCCTTTCCGCCGGGCCCAAACATGACTGTCTCGGCTAGCGCCGCCGGCGCCAGCGCGACCTCGCGATCCGCCTGGAGATTCCATAGGTGAACCCCGTCGACCATTGCAACGGCCAGAAAACGATCGTCGGTAGCCGCGCAAAGATGCTGTGCGATGGGATTTACCCCCGAGTTGTTCACCAGCGTGAAGTATCCCTGCGGTGACACAAACTCCAGCAATTGCGCCCGTTCTTCACTGGGCCAAAAAAATCCCAGCCACTGGCCATCGCGGCTGAATTGCAAATTCCCCACTACCAGCGGGATCTGCATGGCTTGCCGTCCGGTGGTCGGATCCCACAAACACATCGCCCCGTCCCACGACCAGGAGGCCAGCCATTTGCCGGAGGGATGAAAGGTTAGAAAGTCCACCTGAGGCGCCTGACCTTCCAATCGCGCCAATTGGCGTTGTGCTTCCACATCCCAAATCTGGATTCCGAGAGCCGTGCCCCCGACAGCCAATTGCCGACCGTCCGGGTGCCAACTCACAAGCATGTGCCGACCCTCCCCGACTTTAAGTTGCGCGAGTTCACGCCCGTTCGTCGCGTCATACACCGAAACCCAAGGCCAATCCTTGTATCCGACAGCAACCCGATTATCTGCCGGGTGAAATTGCAGCGTATGCACGCGGCCTGCCGTTTTCCAGTGATTCATCTCGCGGCCGGTTGCCAGATCAAAACAGAATACTTCCTCCCCACGGGCCAGCGCCACGAACCGGTGATTCGCGCTGAATGCCGGCGCACATGCCCCCTCCGGCGCATCCTGAAGGATTGCTTTACCACTATTCAGGCACCACACCAAGGGTTGTTGTCCGTCACCCACTTTCGCGAGAAACATGCCGTCTGGGCTAAACGACAGGTCGGTGTAAAGATCAACGCCCGCAGGCTTGGTTTCAAACCGTTGGATTTCGCGATTATCCGGGATGCTGCGGACGGTAACCTTGCCCTCATAATCCAGCGCTGCGTACCGTTGGCCCGTTGCGTCACAGGCTAGCGCAAGGAAATTTGTACGCCAGACGTGCCAACTGGGTCCGCGGCGGAGATCCGGCAAAGCCATCGCCGCGATCGCTTCATTCCGGAGCCTCCCATCAACCCGAATGCGGGCAGCTTCGGTCACCACCGCGAGGGTTTCGAGTTTTTGTCCCATTTGCCGGCTGTAGCGGCGGGCCTGGGCTTGATTTTCTAACGAGGCGAATAGTTCTTCCTTCGCACGTTTCTCGCTCGAGTAGGCCACGTCCAGGGCCGCACCTTTAGCCCGCAGGGCAAGGTCTTTTTGATTTCGCTCCTGAATGGTTCGCACATTGCTGGCCACGAGAAGTACGACCGCCAAAAGAATAGTCACTGCGACAATGGCCGCGGCGGCGAACGCAAGTTGGTTTCGCCGGACCAGTTTTTGCATCCAATACAGCTTGCCCGGCGGTCGCGCTGTTACCGGCTCGCTTTCCAAGTGGCGCTGAACATCGGTCGCGAGACCGTTGGCCGTTTCATAGCGACGGGCGCGGTCCTTTTCCAGGGCCTTCATCACAATCCAGTCCAAATCACCGCGGACCAGGCTCAGCAGTTTGGGCGGTTCGGATCGGCGATGTTTGGCGATCTCCGTGAGGTCGGCATTTCGCATGGTGCTCAAGCGGGCGGAAGGCCGGGCCGGGTCCTTTTCGCAGATGGTGCGCCGCATCTCATCCAGACCGGCTTGGAGGAGTTCCCTGGCATCAAAAGGCGTTTTGCCCGTCAGTAGTTCGTAGAGCAGCACGCCGAGGCTGTAAATATCACTCCGGGTATCAATATCCAATCCGCTCAACTTCGCCTGCTCCGGACTCATATAGGCGGGTGTGCCGAGGAATTGCTCGAAGGCGGTGAACAGCGTTTTGTCCGTCAGCCGCTGGTCGGTCGTGGCCTTGGCAATGCCGAAATCTATGACCTTGGGGACGGGTACCCCGTCATGATCCGCGACGAGAATGTTCGAGGGCTTGATGTCGCGATGGATGACGCCTTTCTGATGCGCGTGCTGGATAGCCTGACAGACTTGAATGAATAATTTGAGCCGGTCTTTGGTCGAAAGGGTGTTCTCGTCGCAGTAGTCGGTGATCCTGACGCCGCGCACCAGTTCCATCACAAAGAACGGCCGGCCCGTTGCCGTAGCGCCGGCGTCCAGCACTTTGGCGATGTTCGGATGGTCCATCAGAGCCAGGGCCTGGCGTTCCGCCTCGAAGCGCGCAATGACCGACTTTGTATCCATCCCCAGCTTGATGACTTTGAGCGCGACGCGACGCCGCACAGGTTCCTCCTGCTCCGCCATGTAAACGACACCACATCCGCCTTCGCCAATTTGCTCAAGCAGTTTATACCGTCCAATGCGGTCGCCCGGTTTTTCGTTGAATCCGGTCACGAGCCATGTTGATCCATCGCCGACGACGAGTCCCGTTGGCGGTTGTTCGAGAAACTCACCGGCACTCTCGGCGGCGTGGAGCAACGCCTCAACGCGCCGGCGCAGGACAGCGTCCGCTCCGCAAGCGCCATCCAGATAGGCAGCGCGGGTTTCAGGGCTGAGGTGCTGAAGTGCCTCTGCGAACACGTCCTGTTCGCGGGATGCGGGCTTCATGGAGTTCGGATCATCGCCCATACATGCGCCATTGGAGGTGAAAACAGCTCACGACGCGATTAGAAAATATCGTGTGAGCCATTCGACCGCGTTTTGGCGCATATAGGGTGGAGCACGATGAACCTGTTCCGTGTGAAATGCCCAACTGGGAGAATCACAACGAAATCACTACGACAACGTATGAACAAAATGTCTCCTTTCCTGAGCGCCCCATTGCTCGGGCTGTTGGTTCTGACCGGGGTCAATCGAGTTGCGGCCGCCCGGTCGAAGCCCGCCAGAAAGCGGCATTTCGGCAAGCGGAGCATCCACCATTGGGTGACGTTGGTGCCGGCACTTTCCGCCGCGTTGATCGGACCGGCTGCGCTCCACGCTCAGACGGCTGGCAGCCTTGATCGGGCATTCAATCCGGATGTGACCGGGTCGTTTGTCTTTGGGACCGCAGTGCAGCCGGACGGGAAAATCGTGCTCACCGGCAGTTTCACCGGTGTGGGCGGCCAGCCGAGCAGCAAGCTCGCGCGGCTGAATGCGGACGGCACGGTGGAGAGTACCACCACCTTCAATCCCGGCACCGGCACGGGCGTCTACACAGCCAAGAGCGCAGCGGTGCAGGCGGATGGGAAGATTATTGTCGTCGGGCAGTTCCCCACCGTGGATGGCCAGCCGCGCAATAAGATCGTGCGGCTTCTTTCGGACGGCAGCGTGGAGAGCCTCGCAACCTTCAATCCGGGCACCGGCGCGAACCTGCAGCCTTATAGCGTGGCGATCCAAGCGGATGGAAAAATTTTGATCGCAGGCCAATTCACTAGCGTGGATGGCCAGCCACGCAACGGGATCGCCCGGCTGAATGCCGACGGCACCGTGGAGAGCACCGCCACCTTCAATCCCGGCACCGGGGCGGAATCCATCGGTATTCTCGGCGCACAAGCCAACGTCTATAGCGTGGCGGTGCAGGCAGACGGGAAGATTCTCGTTGGCGGCGACTTCATCACCGTGAACGGCCAGCCGCGCAATGGGATCGCCCGGCTGAATGCCGACGGCACGGTCGAGGACACCGCGACGTTTAATCCCGGCACCGGTGTGAGCGGTGGCGGCGGCGTCGGCTCCTATGTCGCAAGCGTGGCACTGCAGGCGGACGGAAAGATTTTGATCGGGGGCAATTTCACCAGCGTAAACGGTCTGCCCCGCAACTACGTCGCCCGGCTGAATGCCGACGGCACCGTGGAGAGTACCGCCACCTTCAATCCCGGCACCGGCGCGGGAACCGTTGTCAATAGCATGACATTGCAGGCGGACGGAAAGATTTTAATAGGAGGCAATTTCACCAGCGTGAACGGTCTACCCCGCAATCACGTCGCCCGACTCCTTCCCAACGGCACCGTGGAGAGTACCGCCGCCTTCAACCCCGGCACCGGCGCAGACTTTTTTATTTATAGCATGGCACTGCAGGCGGACGGGAAAATTCTAATTGGAGGCTCTTTCGCCAGCGTGGACGGCCAGCCGCGCAACCGGCTCGCCCGGCTCGCCAACGACGCGAGCACACAAACCCTCGCCTTGCCTGATAACACTCGAGTGCGCTGGCTGCGCAACGGGGCTACGCCAGAGGTCGAGCAGGTGACTTTTGAAGTCTCCACGGATGGCGGCGCCAACTGGACGTTGCTCGGCTCCGGCGCCCGCATTTCCGGCGGCTGGGAGTTGAGCGGCCTTAGCCTTACCGGCAGCGGCTTCATCCGCGCCCGAGGCCGCACCGTCGGTGGCAACGGCGACGGCTCCTCGGGACTGGTGGAGTCAGTGTCGGCGTTTCCCGCCGCACCCTTGTTGAGTGTCGCGCAATCAAACGGATTCGCGATTATTTCGTGGCCATCGCCTTCGACCGGGTTCGCGTTGCAGCAGAACACCAATTTGAACACCACCAACTGGGTCACACCGTCTGAGACCATCACCGACAATGGCACGAACAAATTCATCATCGTAAACCCACTCACCAACCGCTTCTACCGCCTGCGCCGACCGTGAGAATCCGAGGCACTCGCTTGAATGGTTCGACCTGGGTGGCGCAACAACGCGCCCAAAAAAGTGGGAGCAACCGACACAACCATGAAAACAAACCTCGAGTTGCACTTGTTGCTTCTGGCCTTGTGGCGCTTCCCGATTTCGCGCGCGATGAGCGAACAGCTGCTTCGCTTGTGCTGTTTACCCTGACGCACTGAGCCTTTTTGCGTGGTTTTCGCGCATGACGGGGTGAACGCGGCGAACGCTGGCCCAACCGGAACTTTTATGACAACAAAAAGCACTTTTAGCCCCCTGTTCCCGTCGCTGTTGAGCCTGTCGCTCGTGGGAGCGTTTTGGCCAGGCTCTCTCTCGGCGCAAGGAGGCGGCGTCTTACTGGCCACCATTACAAACCCTGCCCCGGCCTCGTTCGGTTTATTCGGCTCGTCGGTGGCAGCGGTGGGGAATGAGCGAGTTCTCGTAGGTGCGGAAGGTGCCGGCGCGGCATATCTTTTCAGCCTAAATGGGGACTTGCTAACCACGTTCCGCAAGCCCGACCCGGCGGCGGGCTCGTTTGGCGCGGTGCTGGCGCCAGTGGGAAACGACCGTGTTTTAGTGGGGGCGTACAATTATACCATCGGAATCGCGCAAGTCGGAAGGGCTTACCTGTTCAGCCTCAACGGTTCGCTGCTGACCACCTTCACGAATCCCTCGCCCGCCTCGGTTCAAGGCTTCGGCTTTTCAGTGGCCGCGGTGGGGAGCGATTTGGTGCTTATTGGCTCTGGGAGTGGAGGGCCGTTCCTGTTCACCACCAATGGCACGTTGCTAACCACTTTCACCAAACCCGCCTCAGGAGTCTCCGCCACGTCCTTGGCGGGCGTCGGCAATGATCGGGTGCTCATTGGCGCTCCTTACGACAACACCGCCGCAGTTGGTGCCGGGGCCGCATATCTATATCAGACAAATGGGACATTGCTTGTTACCTTCACCAATCCCATTCCAGCGACCGACGACAATTTCGGCACGTCAGTGGCCGCTGTGGGAAACGGCCAAGTGCTCATTAGCGCAATCGATTATGGAGGATCAAAAGGGACAGGTGGCGCGGCGTATCTATTCAGCACCAACGGCACCCTGCTCACCGTATTCACAAATCCGACTCCGGCGGCGGGCGATTTTTTCGGGTGGTCAGTGGCGGCAGTGGGGACAACCCGCGTGCTGATCGGCGCATATCAAGACAGTGCCGGCGCGTTTCAAAGCGGTTCTGCCTATTTATTTAGCACCAACGGCACTTTGCTGAACACCTTTACCAATCCTACGGCATCTACACAGGCGTGGTTCGGGGCGTCGGTGGCGGCAGTTGGAGGCGATCACGTAATCGTTGGTTCGGTCTGGGACAATACCGGCGCATCCCGCGCTGGGTCGGCTTATTTATTTGACCTTCCTTACCCGCCGCTAAGCATCGCTCGGAATCCGGCCACCATTGCACTAAGTTGGATTTCAGTCGAGACGGGCCTCTCTCTCCAGCAAACGGACGACCTTGCCGGGCCAACTTTGTGGACCGCCGCGACCAATTCCGTTTCCATCCTTGGCCCGACCAATGTCGTTCAGCAAGCGATTGCCAATGGGGCGCCTCGGCGATTCTTTCGCCTGCAACGGCCGTGAACACAGCCTTCACGGTTTCATCGCCCACAAAATAGCAGGCGTCGTCCTGGAGTTCGCTGATAGCCTTTCAGGGCGGGCTCAGGCACCGAGATGCACGAGCAAAATGTGGTTGCCGACCGCCTCTTGATTACCGGTCCAGTAGTGAACCGGCAGCGATTTCATCCCTCCTGGATTGCAGATTCGGTAAAAGAACAAAAAGAAAACTTGCGTGAGCCTTTTTGCCCGCTTTGCGCGCATGACGGAGTGGAACGAGATGACGAACACTATATGAACCCAAAACTACAACTTAACATCTTGCTTCTGGTTTTGTTGAGCCTGCCGGCTTGGGCGCGCGCCCAGGGAACAGCTTTTTCCTACCAAGGCAACCTGCTGGAGAACGGCGTCGCCGCGAACGGCGGCCACGATTTCATCTTCAGCTTGTTCGACTCAGCGGCCGCGGGAGCCCAGGTCGGGCAGGACGTGACGCTCAACAATACTCGTGTGGCGAACGGGCAATTCAACGTCAGTCCGGATTTCGGTCCGGGTGCGTTCCCCGGAAGCCCCCGCTGGCTGGAAATCAGCGTGCGGCCCACGGGGGTCGGGCAATTCACGAAGATGGACGCGCGTGTTTCCCTGCTGCCGACGCCCTACGCAGTGTTTGCGACGACGGCGGGCAACGTGGCCAATGGAGCGGTGACGGCCAACCAGTTGAATACCGGCGGTCTGGCTCCCGCGCAGGGGCAATTCCTCTCCTACAACGCAGGCAATCTCGTTTGGAGCGATCCCGCAGTAGCCGCCGGCAACGTGTGGTCGCTCAATGGACTGGATGCCTATTATAACGCTGGCAACGTCGGGATCGGCACGGCCAATCCGACGAATGGAGCCCAACTGGAAGTCAAAGGCACGACTCGCATCTCCCCCGGAGGCAGCGGCGGATTCGTTTCGATCGGTACACCCAACGGGGAAACAGGCATGGGGATCATCGGCAGCAACCGAGCCGACATTAGATTTGATGGCTCAACACTCAAATTGCTTGCGGGGTTCGGGTCTGGAGCCATGCCTGCAACAAATGGCATTGCCATCGACACCAGCGGCAACGTCGGCATCGGCACCACCACGCCCTACAGCAAACTGTCAGTCGCGGGTAGTATGCTAGCCCTGGGAGATGTGAACATCTTGGGGGGGCGCATCGCCCTCAATCGGGACATCTTTCCGGGCACGACCGTAGAATTCAAGATGAGCCCCGGCGACTCCGTTCCATTAAGGGTGGAGGATTCCGCCGGGAAGATCATCTTGGACTTAACATACAATCCGAATGAGCTCACCATTTTTGGCGACGCACAAAAACTTTTAGGCGGCACCTCCTGGGGAGTTTATTCCGACCGGCGTCTCAAGCAGGACGTGCGGGCGTATGAACCCGGTTTGAAAGAAGTCCTGCAACTGCGGCCGGTGCGCTTTCACTATCCCGACGACCCCAAGCGCGGCCTGACCTCGAACCACGAAGAGTTCGGTTTCATCGCGCAAGAAGTCCGCGAAGTCATTCCCGAAGCCGTCACTGAGGGCAAGGACGGCTATTTGTCCCTCAAGGCAGACCCGATTCATTGGGCGGCCATCAACGCCATTCAGGAGTTGAATGCGAAGTTGCTCGAACAACGCGCCGAATTGAAGCAGAAGGAAATCGGGATGGTAGAGTTGAGAGAGAAAAACAACTCGCTCGAAAAACGACTCGAAGCTTTGGAACAAGTCATCCTTCTAAAAAAACTATACTGAGAGCAGCATGATGAAATCAAAACCCGCCAAAGCGCTTTGTGCGTGGGTTGTGCTCCAGCCAGTTGATCACGACCAAAAAACAGACCTCAAATCGCATAAGCTTCCGTGCCCGATTTCGGCGCCTGCCGTAAAAACATTATGAAAACAAAACACAAACTCCAATTCCTGCTGCTGGTGCTGTTGAACGTTTCCGTCTTGGCGCGCGCCCAGGGCACCGCATTTTCCTACCAAGGCCACCTGGAGGAGAACGGCGTCGCCGCGAACGGTGGTCACGATTTCATCTTCAGCTTGTTCGACTCAGCGGCCGCGGGCGCTCAAGTGGGGCAGGACGTGACGCTCAACAATACTCCTGTGGCGAACGGGCAATTCAACGTCATCCTGGATTTCGGTCCGGGTGCGTTCCCCGGAAACCCGCGCTGGCTGGAAATCAGCGTGCGGCCCACGGGGGTCGGGCAATTCACGAAGATGGACGCTCGTGTTTCGCTGCTGCCGACGCCCTACGCAGTGTTTGCGACGACGGCGGCCAGCGTGGCCAACGGAGCGGTGACGGCCAACCAGTTGAATACCGGCGGTCTGGCTCCCGCGCAGGGGCAATTCCTCTCCTACAACGCCGGCAATCTCGTTTGGAGTGATCCAGGAGTCGCCGCGGGCAACGTGTGGTCGCTCAATGGACTGGATGCTTATTATAACCTTGGCAACGTGGGCATCGGGACGAGCACGCCAACCCCGGGGGTCAAACTGGAAGTGAATGGGCCGGTCCGCCTGACGCCTGGGGGAAGCGGAGGTTTTCTTCAGATTGGCACACCGAGCGGCGAAACCGGACTAGGGGTCGTCGGCGCTAGTCGGTTCGATCTTAGATTTAATGGTGCGACGCTTAAACTGGCTGCTGGTTATGGTCTGGGCCCCCCGCCCGCGGAGTATGGAATCACCATCAACACCAATGGTAATGTCGGCGTGGGAATGGCTGATCCTCTAATTGCGTCCCAGTGGAAATTGGAAGTAAACGGGCCAACCCGAATCACACCCGGAGGAAGCGGGGGAGCAATTCAATTCAGCACACCCAATGGGGAAACAGGAATAGGATTTTTGGGCGCAAACCGAGCCGACATAAGATTTGATGGCTCGACGCTGAAACTGCTCGCCGGCGCGGGCTCTGGTCCGCCGCCGCTGGAGAACGGACTCGCCATCACGACGGCAGGCTATGTCGGCATTGGGACAACGACTCCAATTGCGAAACTGGACGTGGAAAACTCGGACTCAGGCAAGTCTGCCGTTTACGGCGTCGAGGCGGGAACTTCAGGCGTCGGAGTGTATGGAGGCGCAACCGCATCTTCCGGCGTGGGTGTATTCGCCCGCAATCTTAGCGGGGTGGCCGTTTTCGCCGATGGCGATGCGGCTCAAGGGCGCAACAAAGGGGGTTTCGTCAAGGCGATGGTATATGTCGCCGCCAACGGGACGATCGCCCGCTGCTACAACGGAATTACGGGTGCCTCCGGCAACGCATGCGGTTTCAGCATTAATAATCTAGGGGGTGGTCTCTGGGGGATTGACTTCGGCTTTCGTGTAGATGACCGCTTTGCCAGCGTCACGCCCGGCCTGGCGGAAGAGGACCACCCAACTTATACCGTTTACCAAGGCCCAAGCTCGGCCAGCATTGTTTATGGGTATCAACCGACATTCATAGGACAATCACTGCCAAATTCGATATTCGTTCAGCAGGTCCTGCCGACGAGCGGGTTCGTGACTTATCCGGCCAGCTTCACGGTCATTGTTTACTGAAGCCCGGTTGACTATCTCCAAAAGCCAAATATGCGATCCCCAATTTTGTGCCACCTCGTCGCCGGCATCGCGAGACAAAAGCGAACTATATCCATGCAACCTTTGATCCAAAAAATCTTTAGCCTCGCGGTAACCTGGCTCGCGGCCACCGCGGCTTGCGCGCAAACCTACTCCATTGACACCTTCACCGTTTCGGGTGGCAGCGACACGGTGAGTAGTGGCGCTTATACGATCAGCGGAACCGTCGGCCAGCCGGATGGCAACCTCGCATTGAGCGGTGGCGCGTTCTCGATGTTCGGCGGTTTCTGGAGCGTGGTCGACGGAGCCACGCCCCAAGTTATGACGACAATTATCTTTGACAATACCGGTGGCAGTGAAAACGGATACGAAGCTGCCGCCACCAATGCCTGGCTGGCGAATAAGTTTTGCCTTGGACCGCAACCATACCAACTCGACTCAGTGACTGTGCTGCTGGTCAGCGCGGGCATCCCGGGCCTCCGAACGGTCCGGCTGCAGCTCTATGCCAACGACCCGGTCAGCGGCAAACCCTCCGTCAGCACGGGAGTGATCATGAACCTCTCCGGGATAACCAACCCCATCACGCTGCCGGCGGGCTTCGCCGAAACACCGATTAAGTGGGTTCCCGCCACTCCTTTCACTCTCGCGGCAAATACGTGCTACTGGGTCGTATTAAGCACCGATGGTGGACTTGTTGGCGAAGTTGATTCCGCCAGCGCGCCCACCGGCGATGCCGGGGCCAACGGACGCACTTTATCCGCCGACGCCGGCGCATCGTGGCAGCAACCCGACACTGGCACGAACCGCAAAATGCTCATTCAGGGCACGCCCATGGGCTCCCCGCTACCGATAGCAGAACTCGCGGTGGGCGGATCGACGGCCATTCCGGGCGGTACGGGTAACTTCACGAGCCTGCCGCTCGCGCCCGGCCTAAGCGGCAGCAACCTGGTCTTTTATGGAACAGGCTCGAGCGGGCAGCAGGGAATCTACCAAACCACCCGCGGTTTAAACCAGGCGCCAGCCCGAATTGCGGACCTCAACACCGCGATTCCGAACGGCGCAGGCAACTTCTCGTCGTTTGGAACCCAGGCGGGGATTATCATCGTTGGCGGCGACATTCTCTTTTCCGGAGGCGGCGCGGGCAGCCAGCAAGGAATTTACTTTTCGAGCCACTCAACCCCGGGATCCCTGGTCCGGATCGCTGACACCTCCACGGCCATTCCGGGCGGCACTGGCAACTTCGCAGCATTCCAAAACGCCCCCGATTTTAGCGGCAGCGGCGCGGCCTTCGTCGGCAGCGGTGCGGGCGGGCAGCAGGGCATTTACACCGTGGCTGTGATTACGCCACCGCAAGTCGGGTCTCCGTTGCGCATCGCCGACACCATCACGGCAATTCCCGGCGGGAACGGGAGTTTCACCTCCTTTCCGAGCGGGCCAGCTCTTAGCGGCAGTGAGGTGGCTTTTATCGGCAATGGTTCGGGCGCGCAACAAGGCCTTTACACAGTGGCCGTGATTACGCCTCCCCAGGTCGGATCGCCGTTGCGCATCGCCGACACCTCCACGGCGATTCCCGGTGGCAGCGGGAATTTCACCGCCTTCGGCAGCGACCAGGCGCATCCGGTGGACCCGGCTATGAGAGGCAATCGTCTCGCCTTCGTTGGCAGCGGTTCAGGTGGACAACAAGGCGTTTACAACGTGGCCGTGATGGCGCCGCCCCTGGTCGGATCGCCACTGCGAGTCGCCGATACCAGCACACCGGTTCCCGGAGGCGATGGAAATTTCACAAGCTTTGGCGCCGTGAGCGTGAGCGCGACGGACCTGGCCTTTCTCGGCCAAGGTACCGGCGGTCAGACCGGGATCTACGACATGACCGCCGGCCAGCTTCTCAAGGTCGTCGCAGTCGGCGACCGAATCGGAAGTAAAACGATCGCTGGTTTGAACTTCTCGCGCAGCGGTCTTTCAGGCGATCCGATTGCTTTTCAAGCAACGTTTAGCGACGGCTCTCAAGGGGTCTACACCATTGATGTCCCGGCGCCCCTGAGTATCACCGCCGCAGAAAGAATCGGAAGCGATTTGCGCCTTAGCTTCAATTCCGTCGCCGGACAAAACTACGCAATTCAAAGCAGCGCTGACCTGTCGTCCGGTAACTGGACGACCCTTCCGGGCGCGCCCACTCCCGGCGTCGGCGGCACGGTTGTCGTGACGCTGACGAACGCCCTCGGCCAACCGCAGCAATTCTATCGGGTTAAGATCGTTCCCTGATTTCATGTGAATTGTTCGGCGCTTCGGCAGGCTTTCCGCGGACCAACATCACCACCACAAGACTGAAAATGAAAACCACGACCGCCACAGCGGCGGCATTGACGCTGAAGCGGAAAAGAATGACCTTTTGGATTCGTCGCCGATTTCGGCAGTGGAATTGTTAAACGGCGCGGTCATGCTGGTTATGCGGGTCTTTGCTGCGCTCTTCATGCCGTTTAACAACGCTGGTCAGTGACGCGCCGCAAACGACGATGAGCATGTGAATCAACCGGAATCGGCGGGTTCACTGCGGCAGCCCGGTTAGGCGACGGTTGTGAATGTGTTCTCACGTCTGCTCCCTGATGACTGTCGTTGTCGCGAAAAATGTCGCGAAGAGCACTAGACCGGAAGGCAGGAGGACTATCGGCGACAAAGCCCCGTCGCCGGACGCGCGCAACGTGTGAAAAGTGGCTGGACCGTAGAACACCCACAGGAAGGCTAGCGAGCCGAGTGCGAACCACGCGGCGAACCGTTGAGATCGGCAGCGTGTCTCGAACGCAGCGATAAACAACCCAAGGACTCCAATGCATGCGATGTTCTCCAGTGGACTCGCCACGCGTCCCCATGCGCCCCACATCCTTAACCAGACCAGCTGGTATGCAGCGGCAGTCGCTGTCAGCAAATATATGAAGAGTGCAAGCATATGCGCCGAGCCCAACGACCAACGTGTGCGACTGGCTCCTGACAGTTCGCATTGAAAACGGCAGCAGCGCAGAAGGTCTCGCTTGAGCCCAGGCGAAATCCCGAGCGGGTGCTAGTTCGCAGCCGGGCCTTGTTAAGTGGTGCGCGGACCGTCATCGTCGTCTCCATCGATTGCGCGTCGAATTTCCTCCGCAACTTCGGCGGTGGCCTTCATAAACTCCGTGATGCCCATCATCAACCCTTCCCGCAGGGCCGGATTCAGGAGGATGAAAAACGATCCAAGCGAGACAACAGCGAGTCGCGACCGAAAAATGCGCTCAGCCGAGGAAGGCCAAACGAGAGCGAGTAACAAAAGCACGAGCCCCGCCAACGATAGCGCGCCTGCACTAAGCCTTCGGATATCATACCATTTTGCTGCCATAGGTTTGAATTCGCCACTTAACGAACAATCACCGACGCATTGACTTGCTCAATTTAAAAATCCTTTGGCGATACGGTAATTGCCGCGACGACTTTACCCTCTTTGTCTCGATACTCGTAATGGAGTTCGACATCTTTTGAGCGAAACACCGCCATGCTTGGG
This sequence comes from Verrucomicrobiia bacterium, assembly GCA_035294005.1. Classification (GTDB taxonomy): domain Bacteria; phylum Verrucomicrobiota; class Verrucomicrobiia; order Limisphaerales; family UBA8199; genus JANXQE01. The sequence continues at coordinate 19 of DATGLT010000362.1, read as the reverse complement.
CTGGTTTTGTAGCCGTTGA
>DATGLT010000361.1:0-13474 GCA_035294005.1 Verrucomicrobiia bacterium | reverse complement strand
GACCTAAGCAGGGGCGGGCGACACCTGACGAAGCAGAGGAGCCCTACTCGCGCTTCGCCGGCTCTTAACGACCGTGCCGCTGCGGCCGGCCAGCCTGTTTTGGCATGGTTGCGGACCAGCCGCAAGCGTCCCGGCACCTCGTGGGGAGAAGTCACCAACGGAGGCGGAGCTGTGGTGACCCCTGGCCGGTTGTCCGGTTGCTGGCGAAGCGCGGGTGCCGGAGCCCTGGGTGCGGTAGGCTGCGGTTTGACGCTTTTCGGCGTAGTTGAAGTTGAACAAGCGCGTTTTTGGACGTAAGCTCGGGCACGAACGGATTGAACGCGAGAAATGGGAACTTGGACCGGCGAGCGGCCGTTCGTGGATCCAGTGGTTAGCCATGAAACCGCGCTGGTCAGTATGAACAAGTTGTTTGCAATCCTCCTTTTGCTGGGTGCTCTGGCTTCCTTTGGCCTTTCACAGCGGGCCACGCTTAAGGCTCAGGAAACCGGGACCCGCGGTCAGCCGATAGGAGAACCGCGCATGGTGCCCGCGACAAGGGTGGACAAGATCTTCTTTGTCGGTTTTGGCGCAGCGTGCATGGTTGGCTGTGTGTTCTTCGTAGCAAAAATTCGCAAGGAGGACTTATCATAGTGCCCGAAGCTAACCAGCTCGATGCAGCCTGACCCCGCGAAAATGTCTTTGTTCGATGCTGAACTCCCTTCGGCGCGTGCGGCTGATTTGCAAGCGTTAAAGCCTTGGATCCTACCATGCGTCAACCTCTGACACTATTCTTCATGTTCGCGGCCTTCGTTCTGTTATTCGTTGGCGGAGTTCTAATTCAGCAGCTGGTTGGCGAGTCAGGGGAGCGGCTATGGCACGATGGCGGAGGCGAAAGCAAAAGGCTCCGGCATCCCCGTGAACCCAAGCTCAAACCGACTTAACCCGTTAACTGGAACGACCAGCGGCACCGGTATCGGCGTGACTGGCGGCGCATGGTTCACGATCTTTTGCGCAACGACGCGAAACACCAGGGTGAAGAAAGGCCGGCCTCGGACGTCTCGGACGCCCTTTCGGAACTTCTTTTTACGTGTGAGATCGATCTTCCTTTGTTTCCCACACGCGTAAGAAGTTTAAAAAGGGCGTCCGAAACGTCCGAACTCGATACTCTGCGTCGTCCCCGCCCGGCAGTCGCGCTTCGCCAGCTCCCTGAAAATGGTCCTGCAGCCGTGCCACGCCGCGCTTCGCCCGGGAATAGACACGCGGCGGAAGTCGGAGTAAGGTCCGGCAGCAGACGCCAAGGAGGTGGGCCTGGGGGAGGCCGCTGAAGAAACGTGCTGCCACCGGACGGTGCGATGTTCTCAGAGAGCAGGAGCCAAGTCTTCACAAATCTTGGCCAGACTCCCTCAATTATTGGCACGCAAAGTTCGGCCGGCCGGGTCGGGCACAAAAGTCGAGCCTTCTCTGGCACCGCAAAAGGCGGCGGCTGGGGCTCTGCGCGGTCTACTCGCGCTTCGCCCGGGCAGCAGGCATGCACCCGGTAGCGCAGTCGGTCGTTCTTCTGAAAACAGACCTGCCTTTCTAAGTGACAACCTCCCTGTGCCGCGACAGGGCCGGTGTGCCTGGCGAAGCGCGGAAGGTCGCAGGGGGATGTTTGGTTCCGTGTGTCGAGCGGCACTGAAGCAGCGAGGCCCGCCGGGTATGCGTCTTGGACGATCTTTTAAAAAGGCATCACCTGGCGAGACGGTGGCGAAACCGTGGTGACTTTCGGCTTGTAATATACGACCCGGCGGGGGTAAGCTTCGTGTGTATGGGAGTTGGGCAGAACAGCATATGAAAGCGCCGATCCCGGGAACCCTCACCTGTGCTCAACGACAGGTGTCGCAGATCCACAGTTCCTACGACGCGGTGGTCCGCCCATTAAATTTTCTTCTTGACAAACAAAGCGCCTATGAACATCGCTATTAGGCCAACGCCGGTAGGCTTCGACGGAAAACTCAGCGTTTATCCGACGAAGCCTACCGGCGTTGGCACACGCTTTGTAATCGGCGGTTGTTGCTCCATGGATAATTTGGACGCAACGTTTTCGTGGATCAAGGGCCCGCGCGAAGGAACTAGTCGCTGCTGCGGATCTGAGGTGAGCCTGCTAGAGCAGGTATATTAGTCAGCCAATGACATCAAAGGAACATTCTGGCTCGGTAGTAGCGACCGCAGACCTTGATCGTTAGTTGCGAAGCCAGTGAAAGCGCCTATGCCCATCATGTTAGCGTATGGAGAGCAGTTGATCCTGCCAGCACTGCTTCTGATATTGGGCCTGGTCTTTATCATCTATCCAGGGGCACTCTGGGTCCTGGTCAACAGCCGTGAACGGAAGCGCAGGCCGCTGGTGATTTCAGCGGCCGCCGGGATCGCATTAGTGTGTGGTGTTGGGGCGATCGCCACCCTCAAGGATTCCACCTGGCCACCCGAGTGGGGCGATTGCATTGGGCTTCTTATTTGGGCTATCCCCGCTGGTTGTGGTGTGATAGGTCTTCTTAAAGTAGCGGCATTACAGAAGCATGAGCGCGATTTCAGCAACTAACAATTTCGTGCAGGCGACTGCGGTTTTCGCCTTTTCTGTTGGTCCTGGCCCAGGTGCCCGCAGCGCCTGACGACAATCGTTCGGCGGAGGCGCACCCCATCGACAGTTCGACTCATCTGGGTTAGAATATCCGACAGCCATGAAAAGGAAGCTCGCAGGCAGTCGAGGGGAGCCGCGTTGGCAGGAGCGCGAAACCCCCAGAAAACATGCGTTCACGCTGATTGAATTGCTGGTGGTGATTGCCATCATCGCCATTCTGGCGGCAATGCTGCTCCCGGCTTTGTCAAAGGCGAAGGCACAAGCTCAGTCCACCGCCTGCAAAAACCATCTGCACCAGATGGGATTTGCGTTAAGGATGTATGTTGATGATACAAAAGTGTACCCGTACGTAAGAGGACTTTCGTATTCTTGGCAAAGCTGGCCTGACTCTTTACGGCCCTATTATCCATTAGATTGGACCAACAGAAGCTATCATTGTCCTGCATATCAAGGCGGAATCATGAACGATAGGGGTTTTAGGGTCTATGGCAGCTATAGCTATAACGATGCAGGCGTGGGTGATTTTGCGGAGATTCCTCTGGGAACTGAATGGAGGGGCCTTGGGAGCGATTACGGTCAATCGGGAGGGGCTCCTCCCGTCAGAGAAAGCGAGGTCTTGGCACCCAGCGACATGTTTGCAATCATGGATTGCAGAGGAGCCGGACCGGAGGTTGGACCGTCAGGATTTTTTGGTAGCTACGACACCTATTGTTATCCTGTGAACAGTGGGGGTGGAGGCAACAATTTTGAACGCTTTCAAAAGCCTCCGCAACACGGAAAGAATTTCAACGTCCTGTTTTGTGATTCCCATGTTCTTTCAATAAGGATTATTGACTTGTTTGACGCAACGAAAACTGCGACCAGTTGGAATCACGACCATCAGTCTCACCCCGAAGCTTGGATACCACACAATTGAGAGCGCACAATGCTCTTTTGCCTTCTGGCCGAACCATCCCACTGCTGCGAACCCGGCGACGGCGCCCCGATGCGATCCTGAGGTCACCTGGCGCCGGGTCGCAGACTGGAATCGTTAGCCTGCTATGGCTTCTACATCCGAGCCAGATGACCTCGCCAACAGAGTGTTTGGGAGCACAAAATTTCAGCTCGCCTGGGTGCTGTGGCTCGGTCTTTTCTTCGCGTATATCGGGATTCCGTGCCAACGCTTTCTAGTCATATGCTGGGTGAGAGGCGCAGAAGCCTACTTTGATAAGGGCATCCGCGTTCTGCCAGGCAAGCCCGTGAAATTTTCTGACGGGCAGCCAGTCCCGAGTTTGCCGGATGCAGTGACGGGCTTTACGGTATTTTTGATTGTTGCACTCGGGTTATCGCTCTTGATGTTTCACGCTTTGCGGTTTTATGAGAGACATTTTCGGATTCCAAAGGCAGGCTAACCCCCGCACGCAGCGGACCCCGCGAGTCCGTTTTGTTTGCGTATTACGCCAGTGGCGCGGGGCCGCTGGTGCTGACCGTTACACATTTGCATCGCCTCGATGAAGAACCTTGCGGAGGTCATCGCGAAGGAGTTTCGAAATCCTGAGGGACGTAACCTCCAGGAGCGCTGCTTGGAAAGCATGGTCCTAATGGAACGGTATCGGAGAATGCCAACGGTCACCGAGATCGTTCCCAACACCATAGACGCGGACATCAGTTCTGAATCCATTAGTTCGCTGGCTGATGCTTTGGCCGAGTTTATCAAAGCGTTCCCAGAGCACCCTGATGTTGGATCTGCCATTTGGGCTCTCGGGAAGTTTGGTGCTCCTCGCTTTGCAACACTTTTTGAAGCCGTTTTGGCCACGGATTCTCGATATAATGAGTTCGCGCAGCACCAAGCAACCATATCACTTGAGAATCTTGGCTTTGGACCGAAGATTGTGTAACGAGCCTCATGCTGCCGACCCGCGATAACGTCTTCACTCCGTATTGGCCGCCAGTGGCGCGGGCGGCTGATGGGCACCGTTCGGCGCACGCGAATGCATGACGAAACCAAGATAAGCGGTCTCCGAGCCCTTTGCTGGGTAGTCGTCGTAATACTTCCCACCGGCATCATCTGCTGGTTCGCGCAAATTCACACTATTGCCATCGTTGCAATCGCACTGCCGTTCATGCTTATTGCGGAACTGGTGTTTCGCAAACTGCTCCAGGTATGTGGGCTTTGGGGGCCGCGAAGTGGCACCGAACCCGGCGCTGCACCGAATGGGGGCCCTGCGAGGTCCCTAGGTAATTCGGGAGTCGGAGGGCCGCCATCGGTGACCTGAGGTGTTGGGTCAGGCGATTTACCTCGTTGCATCCCGACAGGCAGCAGATAGTTTTCGTGTGCAGACGGAGCAGGAGTTGCAGGCTGTCACAGCGGACGAGCCGACTCGTGCGGCTTTGCGGAGTTTGGCGACGTGGGGCGCGTCAATCCGGGCTCTGAAACAATCGGAGAGATTTTGAGTGAAGCGAGGCCGCCGCGGCTTCTTCAGAATTCCCGGGATGGACGAAGGAGCAACTGCCTGCTCTTGGCCTTGCTTGATGATGACAAGATCACAATCCCCGTGGCTTACTCCCTCGCAACTCAAGAGCAGCAATCGCCATTCGCCCAATAGACGCCGGAGAGGGATTGTTGGTCTGTCCGCACCGGGAGCGGGGCACAGCCGATGGGACCCGTTTAGAACCAATTTCGGGATGCTTTTATTCGGGCCGGTCGCAGCCTCCGTTGCCTGCCCGTCGTCAGACCCGTTAAGTGCCCGGTCACGCCGAGCAACAGCGAGGCGGGCTCAAGGCTTGACGTTGGGTTCATGTGAGGCGCGGGCGCTTTGTCGTATAAATGCTCGACCGTCCGCGTTGGTGGAAAGGACGAACACGCCGAGGGTAAGCACCGACCCACCGATTGCAGTCGGAAGCCTTGGCGACTCCAGTTCGATCTCGCCGCACAAAGTCGTCCCGGTGCCTTCGCACTTCCCGCTTACGTTGGCGTAGAAGGCATCTCCACGACGGTCGATCATACCAGACAAACCGCCGGCGGAGAAATAGGCCCCTGGCTGGACCCGTGCCGTAGCCACGACGTGCTCAGCGGTGAACATGTGCAGGTAGAGCGAAGGGCCGTGTGTCGTGCAGCCGGCGGTGGTGAGGGCCGCGCAGAGTGTGAACGCGAGCTTCATGAGCTGAATACACCGGGCGAGGGCGATTGTTTTGAAGGAGTGGCAGGAGCGAGGCACCGGAGCAAGAGGGGCACGACCGGCCGAGGCTCCTGCGCTTTGGTCGGGGAGGGGATGTTGGCCTTCGCCCACCTGGAGCGGGTATGGGCCGGAGTCCCATACCGGGCGGGGTCATTCCCGGACGCGGAAATGTCAGGCGAGGCCTGCATTCGTCCGTCGGGCGCGTCGCTTACTCACTTGAAGACACTCTCGGGCTTTCGGCCCGGCAAACTGCTGACAGCATTCATCGCACGACGGAGTTCAGGTGACATTTCCTCGTCGAAGGCCCATGGAAAAGCGAGCCTAAGGAACAGCTCGTGGTTCCACACTCGAACGCGCATGGCGTGCTTCGCTGACCTGAACGTAACCCCAGGAAAGTGTGCATAGCCCTCACGCTCCGTGCCGCGATTTTTTCGGAGGATGCGTCCTACCTTATCACTCTCGAACCCCATCCGTCGGGAAGCCTCTTTAGTGCTCCTGAAGTAGGTGCCGCGTGCGAGGCGGCGTTCATTCGGCCACCGCAAAACAAGCGTTACGAAAACCCCGCAAATGCGCTTAGGACGCGGATGTGGTTGTTCAAGAATGATGGGCGCGTGTGGCCAATTGTCGATCACGACGGGTGGTGGGTGTGGCTTTCTCATGGCTCACTGATTTACTATGTGAATGCTTGCCGATGCCTTCGGTGCAGATCCAACGGCGACGTAAGCCGGCAGGTTTCGTAGCATGTTGCCAAGGGTCCGACGGTAGTCCTGTTCCGTCATTTGTCGTGGCCAGGCTGGGTCACGTTTGAGTTTGGGCAGGGCTTCGCGCTTGATGACTCACGCAACGAGCTGCCGCCCAGTTCCACCATGACCTGCAGCAGCAGGTCTTGTTCGGTTCGAATTTGGGTTTTTCTGTTCATGGTTGATCGGTTTGGGGAGCGCTGTGGTTTGCGGCAGGCTGGAGCCATTGCCCGGCGCGGAAACGTAAGTCCTACGTGCTTCCGCCGAGCTGCGGCTACGAACACGCCATTGAGTGGACTTGGGTTGGGGCTCATGGATTTTTCGGAGAAGGTTCGACAGACGCTTGCCGCAGGATTATAGATCGGGTAATCCGAAAAACCCCTTCTTTGCCCTCGACGTGACTTACCCCACTGTTTTGGATCCTGGCCAATGTGGTCAACGCGATGGCGCACTTGGTTGAGTTCCACTCTCGCATCACTGCCCCCATCGTTTCTTGTGCGGACAGCTCGGAGAATAACCTTGTAGCGTCGCCTTCCCACACGTCGCGCTCATTCTCGGGCTTCCACTTGGGGTCGTTGTCGAACCAAAGCATTATGACTTCCATCAGTCGAAAATGACTGTTTTGTTGGATGCTTTTGGCAAGGATGTCGGGATCAAAAAAGCTTTTAACGCCCATGCGCCCACCTATCATCAGTTCTTTCGGTGGCTCCCACTCAAGAAGGAAGCGGGCGAAGAAGGGCAGTTCGGCACCGATTTTGGCTTCAATGATGTCCGCGTCTTCCCAGGGCTTTAAGCGCTCCTTTGCGCGAAAGAACATGATCTTGTCATTGGTGTTTGAATTTACCTCTGGCAGCAGCCCTACCGAGCTGGGGTCGTCATTCAGCGTGCTAACCAGCCGTCCGGTCCATTCCACAGAGATCGGCGCTGCGAATTTTTTGTGATACGTGTGTGACGGGTTAACCACGAAGCTCTTCAACCGAGCCTGAAACCTGCTCTTGACCTGGAAGTTGGGTAGCGCCTCTTCGTCATTTATCATTAGCAGAGGCGATTGAAATAATTCGCTGTTGAAGGGCGTTTCACCCGTGAAGAACGAGTAAGGGTTGGCCGCTTTGTCCCCGACCAACGGTTTGATAACCCGATACACCAACAGCGTTTTCCCGCAATCTTTTGGCCCACACAGGAAAATCGCCTGTCCCATAAGCGCTCGGTATTGCAGAACGGCGAGGTAGAACCGCTTCATCCAGGCGAGCCATGAGTTGAGCGAGCCTTGTTCAGTGGACGCGAATAGATTGCTTACAAGGTCCCAGACGAAGGGAAACTGGGCGGGAGACACGTTTGAGGCGTCCGCAGGCTGAAGAGCCCGGATCGTTGAAGTGTTCAGAATTCTTTGGCCGTCGAGAACGATTAGCCCTGGCTTCCGGTTCACGATAGGTGCTGCCCCGTCAATCCGGTTAAAGGTCTGGATGTAGTTCAAAACGGCTTCAGCGTCGCTGGCGACTTGCCCGCGCCTTGGTTTCGTCGCAACGCCACTGATCTTGAGAGCCAGAAGCAAGTCCTCGCGGCATACGTCTTTCCACTGGTTCATGTTTTCCTTCCAATAAATCCGACCGTCGAAGTGCTTGCCTTCGGCATGTCGTCCGAGGTTCAGGACGCGCTGTTCGTTTGCCCACGTAGCGCCAAAGATTGCCTCCCACTTCATGAAACCGGTGTGCCCAGTGAAGCAAAGCATCCCATCGGGCTTAACTTGACAACCAGTCGGGCAGTCGGCGTTTTTGTCCCAGAACCGGACCCCAGTATTGTTCAGCTCAAAGGGTCCCTTCCAACGACCAGGGAACCGGTTTTCGACTTCCTTCGCGATTGTGGCGAGTGGGATCTCGTCACGGGTTCCCGTGTCCAACTCCTTGCCGGCCTTCATAAGCAGGCCAATAAGAGCCTCCCAGGGCACTGGTTTCGGATTGTGGAGGTGCCACTCGCCACCGTTGATGTAAACCTGAGCGGCCTTGCGGGAATTCGGGTCGAACTGCGGTAGTAAATACTCCACCCCCAGCGCCTTATGCAGCACGTTGATCATGTGCGAGTAAAATTCAGCATCAGGGATCAATAATTCACGCCCGAAGCACCACACCAGCCGCAGGTTCCCGCTAAGCGAGTGCTCAAGTAGGTTTGGCTCGAACAGGCATTTGGCTTTGGTCAGGTAGCCCACCGCAGCTTCGAATGACGACGGCGCGTCGTAATCCACTACGAGGCCGCGCATCGCTCCAACCGGGTTCTCGGTGCAAATCCGGCGGCGCTCGCCTACTCCTCTGGCGGCCGTGTAGACGTTCCACTCGGTGCCGGGCTTCTGGAGAAGCTCAGTGCGCTTCAACTTCGGCAGGCCTCGCATTTGGTCGAGGGTTGGCTGGCCGGGCGCGAATTGCCACGGGCGTGCCTCGGTCACTTCGTCGGCCAACAGGTTGGGGGCGGTGAAAAACGGAATAAAATCGGAAGGGATCATGGTCGCTTTAACGGTTATAACTGTCTCTTTTGAGAGAGAGAGAGATAGATCATGTTTTAGGTCACTTAAGTCCCGGCATTTCGTCCAACCAGGCCACCAGCAACCCAGCCACCCTGGCGAAGTCCCGCCCGGTTGCTTTCGCTCGGCGAAGGGCTTGCATGACGGCGTTCCAGTGGTAACCAAAGTGGACGGAAGCAGCCATTGCCGAAGGAAACACGCGTTGGGTCAGCGGCTTGGCGCTACCAGTCCGCATCCGCTCGTCATATTCGCTTTGATCGAGAATTTCGGTAACCATGACCGGGCGAGACCTGCCTGACGTGTCACACGTCCGGCAAAGTTGATTTAGCAGCAGGTCGAGCGTGGCGGCTTCCTGCTCGCCAGCCACGAACTTTGCCACCAGTCGACCCGCGACCCGTTTTTCGAAGGTGATCAGGTCCTGGTGATGTTCGCGCTTCGCCAAATCGGCGAAGCCTGTATTTTCAATCGAGTCTAACATATAGTTCCTATTTGGGCCGAATGGTCGACCCGGGTTAATTGGTTTACGTGGTTGAAGCGGCACTGGCAGACGAGGCTCAGAGGCCGGGGTATCTAACCGGACTTCGAAATTCCGGGTTTATTCGGCCAGTGATATTGTGGTTTCCCTGAGGAAACGCTCCAACTCCGCTTTGGCGATCAGTCGCTTCCGCAGGCCCCCGCAGGTCTTGAGCTTGCCTCGTTTCACGAGACGCCAAATGGACAAGTAGGAGTAGCCCAGGAGGAGGCCTGCTTCGTTCATGGTGTAAGCCAAGCGCTCCACGTTCAGGTTGACGGTGCCGGTGGTAGTGACGGCTTTCTTTTCTTTGGTTAGGTTATCAAGCATGAAAAGAACTTAACCCTTCCATGAGAGCGGTCCTAATCCGTTAAGGCTCAGAACCCATATCGGCACCGCCAAAGGCGTCGCTAATGGCTGCGTGGGCTTGCTTCGCGGCGTCCTGAGCCTCTGGAAAAATTGAACGTTCATGCTTGCTCAGCGAGCCTCCGTATGAATTCAGGTCAAGGATTTCGACCCAACGCCACGGGCGCTTCGGACTCGGAATGGTTTGGCCTTCGGGCGCAGCTGTGCGTTTGCGGATAAGGAATAAAAAGTCCGTTGCCAGCGAGTTGTCGCTCGCCCTTCTGTCAAACCAAACTTCGCCTAACCGCTCCAGATCCTCGGGGGCTTGGACAAGCCGGCAGTCTTGCTGCAGGTTGTCGCCCGTTACGACTGACAGTTTTGTGTTCCCCAGTAGCTCCACATACTGGAGCCACTCTTCCTCTGTTAATTTATCCCACCGAGGCCACGCCCCGTCTTGCAGCAACTCTCGTGCGTGGCGGCGGCAAAGCTCATACCTCCAAGCAGCAAGTTCATACCGGCGCTTCCAAATAATGCCTTCCATCGACGACGCTTTCACGACATGGCCTGCGCCGTCGTATTCGCGACCTTCTGCTGGAAACGTCCACCACCAGCACCAGGGGCTGTTCAGGCTCGAAAACCGTTTTGGCAACTCCTTCACCAACCAAGCATAGCACGCTTCCGACGAAAACGTCATCGCTACGGTTCCGGCGACGCATTATTAGAAACGCCCGTGCCTTGCCGTCCCGCTCGCGGTCGCAAACCCGCTCAAAAAGAAACTGCGTAGCGTTACCACCCGGCGGGGGCGGTTTCACTCAGTGATCGGACCTCGGTAACGCGGGGAAAGGCCCAGTTGCGAGGCGTGCGCGGCGCTGCCGCCTTGAGATCTGCTGGACCTACGCGGCTTGAACGTCGGGGAGCGGCATGGGGTTTCCGGCAGCCTGCGGCTGATCTGGTGTGGTTTTTGGTTTCTGCGTGCCAAAAGTCACTCGCTGAGCCATTGCCGAGAGATGATCGTCGCTGACGTGGTTGTATCGTTTTGCGAGCAAAACCCCGCCATCTTTGTGGCCCAAACATTTCGCCACCGCAGGCAAACTGCCTCCCGCTTCCACGCACCGGGTGGCAAACATATGTCGAAGACCGTGGTGAGTAAACCGGGCAATTCCCAACTTCAGGCACGCCGAGTCGATTGATCCCTGGCATTCTCTTGCACGCATGACCCTGTCCTCCGGCTTTCGGTTCGGCTGCTTCGCCTGCAACTCCTGTATCAGCTTCCTCATTGCAGGGATCATCGGCACCTGCCTGATTTCCCCGTTCTTGGTGCCCTCCGCTCCACCTCTGACTAGAATTCGCCCTTGATCGAAGTCAACGTCAGCCCATGTGACTGCCGCTGCCTCAGACTTACGGAAGCCACCGTAAGCTAAAAATCGGATCAAGTCGGCGACTGTGTCGTGTTTTACGAGGGCCAGCAACGCCTCGAACTGTTCTGGGGAGGGTAAGGTGGGTATTTTGAAACGGACGGGAGCACGCTTTATAAACCGTGCGGGGTTGTCGTAACGCGCCCCTGCCTCCACCGCCAAGTCGATCACCTGTCGGAGCACCAAAACGGTATTATTGAAATTCGTCGAGGACGCCTGCTTCGCGTATTGCGCAGCCCAATCGAGACATGTCCCTTTGGTAACCCGCGCCACGTCTGTCTCCTTCAGGCTTGGCCACGACTTGAGCAGGGCAGCTATGCGTTCATTGTAGTAGTCCTTTGTTCTCGGTTTGATCGACATGTCACCTTCGAGACGTTTGCGGTAGAGAGCCAAAGCCTGCCCAAACGTGAGCTTTCCGTTGGCAGCTGCGTCGGCGGTTAGGTGCTCCGCTCGCTGTCTTTCGGTCTTTTCGACATCTGTAAGCCGAAGTCGGGCAACCGTTACTCGGTTGGTCTTGAGGGATTTTACAATCAGCTTGCCCCGGACCCGTAGGCGTGCAAAATACGTGCCGGATGATCGGTATCGAATCAAGTTCGGTTGAACTGTTACCCACGCTCCCGGTTCTGGGGGGCTGGAGTGCAACTGTTTTTGGCGGTCTTGCCTTTTCACACGACCAGTATATAAATGCAGTATCAAAAACTGTCAACTGCCAACTTAATAAAGTCATAAGCTGCTGATTATCAATTAGTGGAAGGGTGGCTGAGTGGTTAAAGGCACCTGACTCGAAATCAGGCGTTGGGGTAACCCAACCGGGGGTTCGAATCCCTCCCCTTCCGCCATAGCTTTTTTACAGGGTAAAACTGGGGTTTCTAGCGTTTCTTGCCGCAGGGTGGCGTGGACCGGCTCCGATCTCCCGTTTGGGGATTGTGGTAAATATCGTGCCTGCAGAGTGCCGCAGCAGAACGCATCCCGCCTGCTCCAACCTCCTGACGAGGTCGAGTCGCTTCACGCGATCTCCGGTTCCTCCACTTTCCTGATCCCCGGAATCTGCTCGGAGGTGAACGCGTGGTATAAATCCTTTAAGTACTCCTTCAGATCCTCCAAGCTCTCCCCCTGCGTCCAGTGTTCCGGGTAATCGTTCAGGTACCCCAGGTAGCGGCCGTCACTTTCCTTCCAGTATGTGAACTGCGCTTTAATCAGCTTTAATCAAATACACGGTAGCAAATTCCAAACCACTGCGCGAGCGCCAAGTCCTGGCGAACGCTGCGGATCAGCGAGCCCGCACCACTGGCGGTCGGCTTACCATCGAAATGCAATCGCGGGCCTCGCCGAATTCTGTTGGTTGGCATGTGTTACAACAATTTCTTGAACTCATCTACCCCCATGCCTACTTGGCGAAGAATGGCCCGCAAGGTGCCAGTGTCGATCTCGGGATGGTCGGCACCACCGTCTGTGCGAAAGGCTGATCCCGACGCACGATAATGTGGCTGCCGTGCTGGCGCCGGACTCGAAATCCAACTCGCGTCAACGCGGCCACGACTTCTCGCCCGGAAACCCGGGGCACTTTGCTCATACCGCCACGATCAAGGCCTCAAATTTCTCTGGTGGCACCGGAAGTCCATCCTCCTTCAGCACCAGTACATATCCCTCGATGGCCTCTCTGATGTTGGTCACGGCCTCCTCCCGCGTGGCGCCTTGCGAAACGCAGCCCGGCAAGCTAGGGCACTCGGCAACCCAATAACCATTCTCGCCGGGGTAAATCAGCACCTGTCTCATATCGCACGCTACACATTGGACGTGGCGGGGTCAAGATCCGCCAACCCGCTTGCTCACCGCTTTGCTGAGCGACCTCCCACCAAAGCAAAAGCCGGGCGTGAAAGGCGCGCCCGAACCGCTGCCCGGCTCTGAGGGGAGGAACGGGTCGGCAGTCCGGCTCCGGCAAATTGTTCGCCGATACTATTCCGAAAAGCGCTCCGTTCTAAAATCCGGATCCCGGCTATTATGGCGAAGCGGATTCCCGGTAACTCTACTGACCCCGACTCACTAGGATCCTTAATTTGGGATTGCTTCGATAAAACGGACAGAGAAAGCGGGTCATTTAGTTAGTTGTTTTGGAGTTCGAAGTCAACGGGCGAAAGGTAGTTCAGAGCGCTATGGGAGCGTTGGCGATTGTAGAAGACTTCGATGTAATCGAAGA
>DATGLT010000360.1:0-10718 GCA_035294005.1 Verrucomicrobiia bacterium | reverse complement strand
AAAAGCCGGCTGGAGACCGCATCCTGGAACGATTAACCGCCGCGCAGCCTGTTCAAGCGAGCCCGGAGCCGGCGGCAAAGGCCGCCGAACCTGTGGACGAACGGAAACTGGAAGCATTAACCCAGGCCAAGGACTCGGCAGAACCGGCTCAGAAACCCCAAGTCGCGGAGAAACCCGCGGACCCGGAGAAGGCGAATGAAAAGCTTTCATCGCTGCTGGGCGGCCCGAAATAGCCTGATTTGTCCCGCGCGGTAAACACGGCATGCAACGCCTTCTTGCAATCATCTGGCTGACCTGGAAAGCGGCTTTTCGTTTCAAGCTTTTCCTGGTGGTGGCTGTCTTGTTGCTTTTGTCGGTAATCGCCCTGCCCCTGCTCATCAAGGACGACGGCACGGCGCGCGGGTTCACTCAAATCCTGCTGACCTACACGCTTAGCACGGCAAGTGGTTTATTGGGCCTTTCGACTTTATGGCTGGCATGCGGGACACTGGCGCGGGACATCGAGGAATGCCAGATGCAGGTTGTCGCGGTTAAGCCGATTGCGCGCTGGCAGATCTGGATTGGCAAATGGTTTGGAATTGTTTCGCTCAACGCCGCGCTCCTGGGGATCGCGGGGCTGAGCATCTTTTGCCTGCTGCAATGGCGGGCGAGTCGTCTGCCCGAAAAAGAGCGGGAGGTTCTTCGCAACGAAGTGCTGGTCGCTCGCGGCTCGGCCAAACCCGCGAGCGTTGACAAGGAAATCGATGCCGCCACGGATGAGGCCTTGCAGGACAGGCTCAAAAAAAGCCGCGTTGAACACGCCGACCTTACTGAAGTCCGCAAACAGATTCGCGAACAAATTAAGGCCGAGTACCAGGTTGTTCCCCCGGGTTATACGAAAATGTGGACGATCGATCTCGGGCTGGCAAAAAATTATCTCCGCGACCAACCACTCTATCTCCGGGTGAAATTTAACTCTGCGGACAAAAGCCCGTCGGGCACTTTTGGCGGGCTGTGGCTCGTCGGGGTTCCAAAGAAAACAGCTTTGTGGCGCAGCGAAGTCATGAGCCTTGCCCCGGACACGTTCCACGAGTTCGCCATCGATCCGAACCTGTTTGATGAGAACGGCATTCTCACGATCCAATTCGTTAATGGGAATGACACCGCCCTGCTCTTCCCTTTGGACGACGGCATGGAAGTGCTTTATCGGGAAGGAGGCTTTGGCCTGAATTTCGTTCGGGGGCTGGGCATCATTTTCTGCTGGATGGCGCTGCTGGCGGCCCTGGGGCTGGCTGCGGCCAGCTTTATGTCGTTCCCGGTGGCCGCATTTTGCGCTGTGGGTGTGCTCACGTTGGTTTTTGCCAGCGGGACGATGGCCAACGCCGTCTCGGAGGGAACCATAGCCAATTATAACGCGGAAAAAGGGACCAAAGGACATTCCCCGGCCGACGTCATCGTGATTCCGACGTTCAAAAGCGTCTTGAAGGTCATTTCGCTGGCCAGAGATTTTTCACCGATTGATTCACTGAGCACGGGGCGCAGCGTGACCTGGGCCCAACTCGGGGCCGCTTTTGCGCAGGTGGTCCTGCTGCTGAGCGGATGCCTGGCGGCATTTGGGATCTTTGTTTTTAACCGACGCGAGCTTGCCACGGCTCAGGCGACTCAATGAAGAATGCACGCCGGAACCTGAACGCCGCATGAGCTCAAAATGGAAAAAAATCCTGCTCCTGGTGGTGGCGGCGTGCCTCCTGACCGGGGTTTTCCAGGTCCAGGAATCGATGAACCATGACCGCGACGCTCTCGGGCTGACGCGTGTGCAACCCCTGGAAAATGCGCCCCCGGTGCTGGCTTTCACGACGGTCGCGTTGGGTGGATTCCGCGGGTTAATTTCAAACGTCCTCTGGATCCGGGCCAGCGATCTGCAGGATGACGACAAGTTCTTCGAGATGGCGCAATTGGCCGATTGGATCACCAAGCTTGAGCCGCACTTTGTGCAGGTCTGGCTCGTGCAAGGCTGGAACATGGCCTACAATATCTCGGTCAAATTCAAGGATTTCTCGGACCGATGGCGTTGGGTGGACCGTGGGTTGGAACTGCTGCGCGACGACGGTTTGCGTTATAACCCGAACGAAACACTCATTTACCGGGAGCTCGCCTGGTTTTTCCAGCACAAGATGGGCGCCAACATGGATGACGCCAACATGTATTACAAACAGCAGTGGGCAAACGAAATGGCGGAGGTTTTTGGGAAAAAAACGCCGGACCTGGATGAACTGATCCACCCGCAGACGGACGATCAAAAGCGCCGCGCCAGGTTGCTTCGTGAGAAGTACAAAATGGATCCGGAGTTCATGAAGGAGGTCAATACCCGCTACGGTCCGCTGGAATGGAGATTGCCCGAAGCGCACGCGATCTACTGGGCCGCGCTGGGCCTGGAAAAGGCCAAGCTGAACCCGACCAAAATCAAGGAAGACGATTTGATCACGCTCCGTCGGGTCATTTACCAATCGATGCAGACCAGTTTCCAGCGCGGGCGTTTGATTGCCAACCCGTTTATCAAGTCCTTCGAGTTCGGTCCGAACCTGGACATCATTCCAAAGGTCAGCGCCGCGTACGAGCAAGCCGCGAAGGACGACGAAAAGAATCGCGACCACATCGAAAAAGCGCACAGGAATTTTTTAAAGGACGCCGTCTACTTCCTTTACGTCAACAACCGGATGGCCGACGCAGCGAACTGGTACAAATTCCTCGGGACGAAATACCCAAACGGGACTCTGCTGGATTACCAAACCAATTCGTTCCCGCGCAACGTTTCTCTGGATCAATACGCCGTCAGCCGCGTCCAGGTGGACGTGGATGAGACGATGTCGCGCGATCGCGTCAAGGCGATCATCGAAGGACTCCTGGCCAACGCCCTGACCAGCCTGGCGATCGGCGAAGACGAGCGCGCCGCCGGCTACAAGCTCCTGGCTCAAAAAGTCCGCGAAACCTACTTCGAAAAAACCAAGGTCCGCGGGGAAGCGCTTGCGATTTCACCTCTCGACGATATCCAACGGGAGGTCGTGAATCGGATGCTCGATCCCGAGCATGGTGTCATGCCTGAGATGCGCGCCGTCCTGCGCACCAAGCTGAATCTCGGACCAGAACCGCCGGCGGCTTCCGCCTCGACCAACGCCGTCCCGTCACTGCCGGTCTCCACCAATGCCGTCTCCGAGCGCGCCTCCAGTAAATGAAGTCCCCGGAAGAACGCCCCCTGCGCGTCGGATTGATTTCCCTGGGCTGCGCAAAGAACCTGGTTGATTCGGAAGTCATGGTGGGAACGCTGCTCAAAGACGGCGTTCAAATCATTACCGAAACCGACCAGGCCGACGTTGTGATTGTCAACACCTGCTCGTTCATCGATTCGGCCCAGGAAGAGAGCGTCGACACGATCCTCGAATCGGCGGAGGTCCGCAAAGCGCGGAATAACCGCCAGGGTATCATTGTTGCCGGCTGCCTTCCCCAGCGGTTCAGGGAGGAATTGCCCAGGCTGCTGCCTGAAGTGGACGCATTCATGGGCATCGACCAGGTGGCCCAAGTGACCGACATTGTGCGCCAAACCTTGGAGCGCCGAAAAGCCCGGCTGAAAGAAGCCGGCTCGGGCGAGAGGCCTGCGTCCTCAAAATCGAAGAAGAAGATCGTCGCGCGCCTTGCTGAACTGGATTCGATCAAACCTGCCGAACCCGAACCCGCGGCGCCTGATGCCTCCCCATTGTTTTCGGTGAACGGACGCCCGAATTACATCCCTGACTATTCCACGCCCCGTTTCAGGCTGACGCCACGGCATTTTGCCTACTTAAAAATTGCCGAAGGCTGCAACCATCCCTGCAGTTTCTGCATTATCCCGCAAATGCGCGGTTCACATCGCAGCCGCCAACAGCAGGATATTGTGAATGAGGCGCGGGCTCTCATCGCCGACGGCGTCAAAGAAATCAACCTGATTTCCCAGGACTCAACGTATTACGGCCTGGACCTGAGACAAAACCATAGCCGGGCCATTTCCGCGCCGGAACGTTTTAACGCCGCGGTTAAGGCGTTGCCGTCGGAGGCTTCGACCATTTGCAGCCTGGTGCGCGAACTGAATTCGTTGGAAGGTGATTTTTGGATCCGCCTCCTTTACACGCACCCGGCGCATTGGACAGACGAGCTTATCCGGACCATCGCCGAGTGTCCCAAAGTAGCTCGTTACGTGGACATCCCGTTACAGCACATTCACCAGAATATGCTCGAACGAATGCGGCGCGAAACGTCCCAGCAATACATTGTGGACCTGCTGCACCGTATCCGCTCCGGGGTGCCAGGAATCGCCCTGCGCACGACGTTTATTGTGGGTTTCCCGGGTGAGACGGAAGAGTATTTCCAAGCGCTCCTCGACTTCATCAAATCCACACGATTCGAGCGGCTGGGGGTTTTCATGTATTCCCAGGAGGACGGCACGCGCGCGGGCAAGATGGCAGGACAACTGCCGCTGAAGGTCAAAAAAGAGCGCCGGGACCGCGCAATGGCAACGCAACATCAAATCGCCGTTGCGACCAGCGAATCTTTTGTCGGCCGCACGCTCCGAGTCCTGGTGGAAAACAAGGCCACCGCCAGGGACTTGAAAAAAGCCCGGATCAGTTCATGGGAGCACGGGTTAATTCGGGGGAAAGAAAGTCATTCGGGAATGTTGAAAGGCAGTTACCTGGTCGCGCGTGGTGAAGCCGATGCGCCCGATATTGACGGCCGGGTCTATGTTCGCGGGGACCTGCCCACAGGCGAGTTTGCCCAGGTAAGGATTGTGGGACATACCGATTACGACTTGATCGCGGAACCGGTGTAATTCCCGCCGCAGGTTTTCTTCTCCAAGGATGGAAGCCCGTGTTGCCGGCGGGGGGCAAATTATCCAGCGTTTCGGGAGCCCGCCCTTTCCTGGCCGGCCATTTGACCTCGCGTCACCCCCAATTGATTCATGAGCTTCAGCTCGTGCCAAAGCTGGGTCCCGGTGATTTCGCCCTTGAGCAACTGCTGGTATTTGCGAATTGTTCCGGCGACCAGGTCCGGCGGTTCATTGAGGAATTCAATGCGAAAATGGCGCAAGCCCAGCTCGAGAAGTCGCGTAACAAACTCGGCGCCGGTCTGGGCGCGCGCATTGAAGACGGTATTGCGGCAACCGGCGTCGGCCTTGACCGGGTGTTGGGCGCCGACGCGATCCCGCAGCTGCACCTGGTGTTTGTCACAAGGCCGTCCACAGTTCGTGTAATCCGTTCCGTCGGAAAGAAACGCGCAGAAGATGCAATGCTCCATATGAAACATCGGCATATGCTGGTGCACAGTCACCTCGAACCACTGGGCAGGGGCGGCTCGCAACAGCGCTTCGAGCTGGTTGACGTTCAGATCATAGGAGGCGGTGAGACGTTCGAGCCGGTACTTGTTCTTGAAATAATCGGCTGAAATTCGGTTCGCCACGTTGAGTGAGTAATCTCCAACCCGGGGGTCTGCGGCAAAATACTTCAAGTGATCGTAATTTCGGACGAGGTAGCCGTCGGCCTCGCTCGCCCGCACTTGTTTGAGTGTCCACTCTTCGCCCATTTTGAAAATGCGCGGAGGGGCGGCAAAAATCTTTGCACCGTCCAAGCCGCTCGATCGCTTGCGAAAGTATGCGACAGCGTCCCGATATTTTTTCGGATCCTCGAACTCGCAGTAAATCGTGCGCACACCCAGGTCGACCGCGGGTTCCATTTGTTCCTGACTGCGGACGAGGACTATGAGTTCGGGTTGATGATCCGGCTCGGCGGCGTGAAATCGCGCGCGGCGCAATGCCGGCGTGGCAGTTTGAGTCCAGCGACGCGGCTGCGACCGGATGAGTTCCAACTGGCGGATTCCTTCCCGCCGGAGCCGGTTCAGATCACTGATAGGCAACACCAGATCAGGCGTAAGGAAATTCTGGAGCTCGCCCAACTTGAACCCAGTTCCACCCAGACGCTGTAGCTGCTCTCTGAGCCGTTCGGTGGTAAGTGGTTGGTTTTGGGCTTTGCAAAGGGGAGTCGTCGAGTCAGCGCGCGCAACGGCGCCGAATTCATCGCGAACGATGAGTGTCAGAACCTCGCCGCACCGGCCGTGCACTTCCATGGAAATGGGCCGTTGAAAATTCGGTTGTTCACCTTCGAAACTTCGGCGTAACTCTTTTTCCAGTTTAGGGTCGCTTGTCTTCCAGACTTTGTCGCCCACATGCACCCGCTCGAATCGGACGTCACCTCGTCCAAATCCGAGAATGGCCGAAACGCCCTCGGAACCGGCGGCTTTAGCCGGGCCACCTCGGGTGTTTCCATCCTGGACGACCTCGTAGACGCGCCCGCCTTCTTCTTGTTCTTCCGGGTTACCCGCGTCGAAAACAACGCCATCGCCGGGCTTCAAATCGCCGCGCAACAATACTCGAACGGAGTCGCGGCGAACCTCGAGGACTTCGCCAAGGTAGACACCGCGTTTCTTTCCAAAACAGCCATGCACCAGCTGTTGGTTGTTAATGCCTCGGAACCAACCGGTGTAAAGCCCGCGGGAGAACGCCATTTCCATTTCGTATAGCGTTCTCGGATCGGACGCTTTTGGCGCGGCACTTTCACCGTGAAGGGAATCCAAGGCCTTCCGGTAATTGCGAGTAATATTCGCGACGTACTCGGGGCTTTTCAGCCTTCCTTCTATCTTTAGAGACGCCACCCCGAGCCGAACGAGGTCCGGCAATACGTCGAGCCCGGCGAGGTCTTGCGGGCTCAGCAAATACTTGCGATTGCCAAGCGGGACCTGTTTGCCGTCGGATATAAGATCATACGGCATTCGGCACGCCTGCGCGCACTCACCCCGGTTTGCCGAGCGGCCGCCGAGCGCCTCGCTGGTCAGGCATTGCCCGGAATAAGCCACGCACAGGGCACCATGCACAAAGACTTCCAGCGGCATGGCCGAGCCCGTCGATTCGTTCGAGCATGCCCCGAGGATTTTCTCGATCTCCGAAAGGGAACATTCGCGCGCAAGAACGACGAGGTTACAACCCAGGTCACGGGCAAACTCGACACCTGCCGCGCTGCTGATGGTCATTTGCGTCGAAACGTGAATGGGGAAATCAGGCGATAAATCCCGGATCAGCCTGCAGATCCCAACGTCTTGAACGATCGCCGCATCGACTCCCGCAGCGATGATGGTCCGCGCGTACTGTTCGGCCTCGGCCAGTTCGTCTTCAAACACCAGCGTATTGAACGTGACGTATCCCTTGACGCCTCTGCGGTGCAGAAATTGCATGAGCGCCGGCAAATCGGCTTCGGTAAAATTCTGCGCGCGCATCCGCGCGTTGAACCTTTCCAATCCAAAATAAATCGCGTCGGCGCCATTTTCGACCGCTGCTTTGGCGCAGTCCCAGTCGCCGGCGGGCGCGAGCAGCTCCGGTGTGGCGGAGCGTACGCGACGCATTGGCGCGGAGTCATTCGTGCCAGGCCGGGGTGGTGCGATTGTTTCAGGAACACCGCTCATCAGGAATCACAACTTAACGCATTTAAAGGCCGGGGACAAAAGCTTCTTTGGGCTGCGGGGTTGCGGCTGAAACCACGCGGGCTCGGAAGGCACTCAGTGCTAGGACACGTTTTTGCGAACGACGGTGTCTTGCTGGCTCCAGGCGGGGTTGGGCTGGGGATAGTCCAGGTTATAATTGAGGCCGCGGCTTTCCGGCCGAGCGAGGGCACTTTTGACGATGACCTCGGCGATCGTGGCGATGTTGCGCAACTCCAGCAAATCGCTGGTGACAATGAAATCCCAATAATATTCCTGGATTTCTTCTTGCAGGTTCGTAATGCGTTTTTTTGCGCGTTCCAAGCGCTTATTCGTGCGCACAATGCCCACATAATCCCACATGGCGCGGCGGATTTCGTCCCAGTTATGAGAAACCACCACCAACTCATCCGGGTTATGGGCATTGCCGGAGTGCCAGGGAGGGATCTTGAATGGCGCCTGTTTCGGGAGTTCCCGGCGGACCTTTTGAGCTGCCCGGTGAGCACAAACGAGAGCTTCGAGGAGCGAATTACTGGCCAGCCGGTTTGCTCCATGCAAACCGGTGCACGCGACTTCTCCGACGGCGTAAAGCCCGGCGATTTCCGTCTCGCCGTCGAGGTTGGTTAGAACGCCGCCGCATTGATAATGCGCCGCCGGGACTACAGGAATAGGTTCCTTGGTGATATCGATGCCGAACCCGAGGCAGGTTTGATAGATGTTGGGAAAACGTTCGATAATAAACCTGGCCGGCTTGTGCGTGATATCGAGCAGGACGTAATCCGCTCCGCTCTTCTTCATCTCGCGATCGATGGCCCGAGCGACAACGTCCCGAGGAGCCAGGGATTTAAGCGGATGATATTGATCCATGAACTCGAAGCCGCCCACGGTTTTAAGAATGCCACCCTCGCCTCGAACGGCTTCACTGATGAGGAAGGATTTGGCTTTGGGATGATAGAGACACGTGGGATGGAATTGAATGAACTCCATGTTGGCCACCGCGGCCCCCGCGCGGTAGGCCATCGCGACTCCATCTCCGGTGGCAATATCGGGGTTGGTGGTGTAGAGATAGACCTTTCCGCATCCACCGGTGGCCAGGAGCGTGGCGCCCGCGGCGAAGGTCTCGACCTGCCCGCTTCGTTTATCCAACACGTAAGCGCCGAGACAGCTGTGGTCGCCCACGTACCCCAGCTTTTGGCTGGTGACCAGGTCGATGGCGAGGTGGTTTTCGAAGATCTCGATTTGCGGCTGTTGCGCCACAGCCGCCAGCAGCGCGCGCTCAATTTCCCGGCCCGTGATATCTTTCGCATGGAGGATCCGCCGCTTGGAGTGGCCGCCTTCCTTGCCGAGATCCAACTCACGCGCGCCAGGGGTTTCGGGGACCTTGCGCTCGGTGAATTGCATGCCCAATTGGATCAATTCAGCGATCCTTGCCGGGCCCTCTTCGACGATGGTGCGGACAACCGCCTCTTTGCACAAACCGGCTCCCGCCTCCAAAGTATCACGCACGTGCAACTCCACGGAATCTTCCTTGCTGGTGACAGCGGCGATTCCGCCCTGGGCGTAATTGGTGTTGGATTCGGCGCGGTCCTTCTTTGTGACAATCGCGACCCGCCCATAGGGGGCAACCTTCAGCGCGTAAGACAGGCCTGCAATCCCGCTCCCGAGCACCAGGAAATCGAATTGTTTCATCGCTTCACAACCGCGCGTTGTCAATCAGCCGGGTTCGGCCGATGAAAACCGCCAGGGCCATGTGCGTGCCGGCTGAGACTTTCAAAGTTGGCAGCAGTGTTTCCGGATTAAAAAACTCGACGTAATCGAGCCGGGCGGCGGGTTCCTCCTCGATGAGGTGCTTGAGTTCGGTTTTGAGTCTCTGGGTTGAGAGGGCCCGGGACCGGGTCCGCACGGCCGCGCGGGCCCGTTCAATGGCACGCCACAACACTGTAGCCTGCTTGCGCAAGTCGCCTTTCAGATATTGATTGCGAGAACTCATCGCCAGGCCGTCGGTTTCGCGGAAAGTCGGGGCAACCACAATCTTCACGGGAAAGTTCAGGTCCCGCACCATGCGTCCAATGATGGAAGCCTGCTGGTAATCCTTTGCGCCAAAAATCGCGATATCCGGCTGTACAATGTTAAAGAGTTTGGCCACCACCGTGGTCACGCCGCGAAAATGAGTCGGGCGGGACGCGCCTTCCATGAGTTTGGAAAGCGTCTCCTCAGTAACGAAGGTGCTGAACTGCGGATCGCGAGGATACATCTCCTCGTCTGACGGGGCGAATACCACGTCCACCTTTTCTCGGCGGCACGCCTGGACGTCTTTGGCGAGGTGTCGAGGATAGGCGGAGAAATCCTCCCGCGGGCCGAACTGCGTCGGGTTGACGTAAATGCTCAGGACGACTTTGCCCTTCGGCCCGACAAGGAAGCGAGCCTGGCGAACCAGGCTCAGGTGGCCGGGATGCAAACTGCCCATCGTGGGCACAAAGGCGACGCTTACAGCGGAACGTTTCCAGTCCCCGGCCAGGCGTTGCATTGCCCGGACCGATTTGACCACTTGCATCGCGCAACAGTGGTCAACACCAGTGTGACTGGCAACCCTAAACCGCCCCGCCTAGCGCCGAAACGTGAGCGGGGAGGTCTCGGGCATTTCGTGTGCGCAGGGCTGGTTCGTTGGCGCATCGGCCTCTCGATCCGTTTGCGACACCAGCTTGTTGGCCAGCAGGTAAGCTTCGACTTCGTCGCCGCTCACGTCGGCCAGCATGTGGTCGTTGATCACCACACATGGGCTAAGCATTTGCCCGCTTTTTTCAATCATTTCCTGGCGTTGCGCCGGGTCGTTGATGATGTCCCTGTCTTCAAACGACAAATCGTACTTGCGCAGAACGGCGCGCACACCCTGGCTCCAGCCACAGCTCGGTTTTAAATAGGCGATTACTTTCGGTTTATTCATAGTTCAGATAATCTTCAACTTGCCATACCTGCCGAAAAAACCAAGGCGGAATCGGCCGGACGCCGCGGACCTTGCGGCATTGACAACTCCGGGCCCCGTTCGGGACCCTTTGCCGGTGGCCCAACGAGTCCTGATCGCTCCCGACAAATTCAAAGGAACGCTCACCGCGCACGAGGCCGCCCAGGCCATCGCGGCGGGATGGCACGAGCGGCGGCCGCAGGATATCCTGGACGTGCTGCCGATG
>DATGLT010000359.1:0-15321 GCA_035294005.1 Verrucomicrobiia bacterium | reverse complement strand
GCGTTCTCGGTCGCAGCGCGGCCGAAACCACGTTGGATTCCAGAAAAATGCGGGAGCTTTTCAACTCGATCCAGGAGGACCCGGGTTGCGCCCCGTTGCTGCTTTGACCCGGAGCGATCACGCGGACCGAAAGCTGGGCATCCTCCAACTGAAAATAATTTCGCAGTTCGGAGTCGAGCCGGGCAAGTCCTTCTTTGGACGGGGCGCGGGAAGGCTGTGTCGTGCCGAAAAAAGTGGCGTTTGGTTTTCCGGGGTGAACCCACTGGAGGAACCGCGACCATGTCCGCTCGAGCGCGGTTTCCGGGTGGCCCACGTAAAAATCCTCGTTAAGAAAAAGATTCGCGCGGCCTTTCAGGTCGACTTTATTGGCCAAAAACTTCAGCGGAAGAAATGCATTCTCAACCGGCGATGGACTTGCCCGCAAGCTGAAGTCTCCGAGCAAAGCCTGAGGCAGAACCGCGCCGACCTTCACGCGAAGCGCCAGCGAGGTACCTTCGCGGGGGCTGATGACGGCATCCTGAACCAGTTGTGAAGGCCTGGCTATGCGCAGAATGATCTCGTCGCCCCGCTTTACGGACAACCGGCGCGCAAGCGCCTCGTTGATCATAACCGTTTCCCCCGCCTGCCACTTCTGGCGCTCTTCGGTCGACAAGCCCGCCGCGGAGAAAAAATCCGGCGCGTCAGGGCCCGAATCGGAGTTCCACGCTTGGGAGTTGGACACCAAAAGCGTTTTCCATCGAGCTGGCTCGATCCCAAATACATTGACCTGGTTGGCGCGCGCGGCGGCATCCTGGCGCACTGCGGTCCCGGCGAGTTGCAACGCGACACAACGGCCCGAAGTTGAACCCGGCATAACCCACGGCGACCCCAGGGCCTGGGTGAAAAACCGATCTCCTGAGCTGAGGGCATAAGCAACGCCTTGCAAACGGCCCAGCGCTTGGGTTCGGAGCGTCGTCCGTACGGAATCGCCCACAATCAGCGCGCCAATAATGGCTGCGGCGCTGATTGCGGCGCCCAGGACCACGCCGATGTGCGTGCGCGCGTGGAACCGCAAGCTGCGCCGAATGAGAACCCAAAAACTCATGCGCGCACAGGACCGCTGCGATCCTGCTCCAGCCGGCCTTCTCTCAGCAGAAACACCCTCGTCATGCGGGCGGCTAATTCCCTCGAATGTGTGACCAGGATCAAAGCGACCTTTTCTTCGGCGTTTAGCTCCGTCAGCAAACCAGCCAGGTCCTGAGCCGAAGCGTGGTCCAATGAACCGGTCGGCTCATCGGCCAGGAGCAATCTCGGACGGTTAATGAGCGCCCGCACCACGGCGGCGCGCTGCCGTTCTCCGCCGGAAAGCTGGCCCGGCCTATGCCCGAGCCTATGTCCCAGCCCAACGCGATCAAGGAGCCGCCGGGCGCGGTTCTCCTCCGTTTCGCCTGCATTCCCTGCGGGAGCAACGTCCCTGGCCAGCGTCGGAACCAGCACGTTCTCGAGCACCGAACACTGAGGAAGCAGGTAATGAAACTGAAATACAAATCCGATTTTACGATTCCGCACGACCGCGAGTTCCTCCTGGCTCATGCGGTTCAGGTCTTCGCCATCGAGCAACACTTCGCCCCCGGTCGGCCGGTCCAGGGTGCCGATGATTTGCAGCAGTGTGCTTTTTCCTGAGCCGGACGGGCCGATAATCGCCGCCGATTCGCCCGCGCCCAGCACTAGATCAACCCCGCGCAAAATCGGAATGGGAGTGGCAGCATCGGGTGACTCGTACTGCTTGGTAACATTCGCCAGCTTCAGCAATAATCCGCCTTCAGCCATGCGATTAATTTGCGCTTAAGGGACCAACGAAAGACAGGAAATTTTTGCTGCGGGACGGCCTCAGTCGAACAGGCAGGGTGGCGCGGCAGAGTACGCGCGGGCACACGCCATCACTGAGGCGACGCCTTCAAAGACTTGCCCGCTCGTTCGGCGTCTCTTTGCTCCTTGAGGCGATTTAAAGCCGCTAGCGCGGCGTCGCTTTCGGCGGCCTTCTTGCTCTTGCCATGCCCCCTGGCCAGTTCGACTCCACGATGGTGAACCGTGCACTCGAACATGCGATCATGGTCCGGGCCGGTAGCCGAAGCGACATGATACCGGGGCGCTTCCGAAGAGCCGACCTGCAGAAACTCCTGCAGTTCACCCTTGGGATTCTCGATTGTGGGTATCGCCGACACCTCGCCGAAGGAATCGTTGAACTCTCGCAGAACAAAGTCGCTCGCCCCCTCAAAGCCGCCGTCGAGGAAGATAGCTCCCAGCAGCGCTTCGAAAGTGTCCGACAACGCGGAAAGGCGCTCTCGTCCGCCGGATTGCTCCTCACCCCGGCTCAGGATCAAGTGCCGCCCCAGTCCGAGCCGGCGCGCCTGGTCGGCAAGGCTGCGGCGGTTCACCAGTTGCGCCCGAGCCTTGGTCAACGGACCCTCCCCAAACATTGGGAATTTGTCGTAAAGCGCCCGGGTCAGCACGAGCTGAAGGACGGCGTCACCGAGAAACTCAAGGCGTTGGTTGGTTTGGACGGGATTGCTTTGTTCGTGGGCAACCGAAGGGTGGGTCAACGCGAGGCGGAGGAGATCCCGGTTCTTAAAACGATACTTCAGGCGATCTTCGAGCTCGTTGTATTCACTCACGGGAAGGCCTTGGTCACGCAGGCGCGGCGTGGCTTGCCGCTTCGGGCACTGTTGGAGGAACCGCTTCGGCTGGGGCTGTGGCGGGGTCCTGGGCGGCGGGCGGATTGAATCCGTGTTCCAGCAACGCAGCGACGTCATGTTGCACCGCCTCGAGTTGGTTGAGCTGCAAATTCGGGTCGATAATCGTGAATAAATCACCTGTTCGAGGGTGTTCGTAAATGAATACCCTCCGGCCTTCGCGAACGAGCTCTTCTTTGACTTTAAGCAAGCGCTTGCGCTCGAGCATGGCTGCCAAAATGTACCCTGCGGGAATGTACTGCGGGTCGTTCAGCTCGATGATTTTTCGCAGGAGCGACTCGGCCGTTTCCTTTTGAATCGGTTCGCTCGGGGGCGGCGGGGCTTCGTAGATTCCGCTCCAGTAGGAAATAAATCCTTTCCGATCGCGTGATCCATCGCTGAATTGTTTCTGCCAGCAGGCCTCACAGACGTCCAGCCGCCGGAAGGTGGCCTTCTCGTCGAAAAGAAGGGTGTGGTAATGTTCCTGGTCTTGAAAGTTTTTGGTGCACGCTCCACAAGCGTGGGCCCGTGATTGAATATTCCAGTCAGTCATTAAAGCGAGCAAAGCAGGTATCGTGCTTTGACAGAATATTATAACCCGCGGTCCTCAGCGCAATCAGGAAAGCTGCCCACGGCCGTCGCCAGGTTTGCCGTTCCGGCTCATCCCCATTTTTGGAGCCGCTCTAAGGCGTTCACCCCATAGCGCCGCCCCACCCGCTCCGGTTACCATCCCCGCGATCTCCGCACTTCTGCACTCCTTGGAGTTCCGATGCGAGATCGAGCGGCCACCCGGGTCTCCGATCGTGCCGCATTTGCAGCAAAAAGCCCATTAACTCCGGACCATCCTATATGATCGACTTTTTCTCTGATGAGGCGCGTCGCAATCCATACCCGCTTTACGCGCAAATGCGCGAATCCTCGCCGGTATTTCATGTGCCTCCACCTTTTGACGGGTGGCTGGTGTTTGATTACCAGGGAGTCAATCGCGTGCTGAACGATGCCGCGCTCTTCAGTTCCCGCGTCCCGGCGCCGCCTCACTGGTTCATCTTCTCTGACCCGCCGAACCATACGAAAATGCGGGGCCTCATTTCGCGGGCGTTCACGCCGCGGATGATCACCGACCTTGAACCCCAGATCCGTCAATTGTCAAAACAACTGATCGACAAGGTGATCGAATCGGGGGCAATGGACCTGGTGCTGGACTACTCCGTTCCTTTGCCAATGAAGGTCATCGCGCACATGATCGGCATTCCCCCCGATGATTGGGCCATTTACAAAAAGTGGAGCGATACCATCCTCCGGCTCAGCTACTCGAGGTCAGGTGGTCCGGAAGCGGAAAAGTCCGTGCGCGAGTTCAACGAAGTCGCCGCCGAAATGAGCGCTTACCTACAGCAGATGAGCCGGGAACGGCAAAAAACGCCGCGCGAAGATCTCCTGACACGCTTGTTGCAGGCGGAAGTCGAAGGCCAGCGCCTCACCCACGAAGAAATCCTAGGCTTCGTCCAACTCTTGGTAGTGGGAGGACAGGACACGACCGCCAACCTGATCAATAATGCCATCGTCTCCCTAACGGAGAACCCTGATCAATTGGAACGGCTGCGGACCGAACCGCGCCTGCTGACCAC
Source organism: Verrucomicrobiia bacterium (assembly GCA_035294005.1). Taxonomy (GTDB): domain Bacteria; phylum Verrucomicrobiota; class Verrucomicrobiia; order Limisphaerales; family UBA8199; genus JANXQE01. Next base: position 10,985 of record DATGLT010000359.1, on the reverse strand, counting down.
GGCTATTGAGGAAGTCTTGCGCTATCGCGCGCCGCTCCAATGGGTGATGCGCACGCCAAAACAGGAGGTGGAACTGCACGGTCAAAAGATTCCGGCTGGTAAACTCGTGCTGCCGGTGATCGGCTCGGCGAATCGCGACGCGAAGCAGTTTGCGCATGCCGAACAATTTGATATCGGCCGCGATCCCAATCCTCACATTGCGTTTGGCCATGGCATCCACGCTTGTCTTGGGGCGGCGCTGGCACGACTCGAAGCGCGGATTGCTTTACCCGACCTGCTGGGCAGGTTGAAGGATCTCGAACTGGAAACCCCCGAGAGCTGGCCTCCGCGCCGGGCACTTCACGTGCACGGCCCCGACCGTTTGCCGGTGCGCTTTAAACCGGCGGCACGCCAAACCTGAATCAGCGGCTCGGCCCTGGGCACCTGCCCTGGAACCGGCTCCTCCGCCTGGGCATTGGTGTCGTTCGCATTTTGACGCGATCAATTCGGTCCGGTGACCGCGTTGGTGGGGAACGTCCAAAGCCAATCATCCGAGGAGCTGTTTTTGCGGTCGTCCAGCCCGTTTGGACCCACGCTGCGGAGTATAAAGGCGCCGTTGGCGCCGGGCTGGTAAATCATCGGCCGGCCGGTAACCGTGTCGGACGGGATACGCGCCAGAAACTGCGGCACCAGTTTTTGCAGACCCTCAGGATACGCGCCCTTGGCCAGGCGGAACCGTTCCAGCGCGCAGGCGGTGACGGCCTGGTTCACGAAAACCTGCGCGTACGCGACCCCGACAGGATTTGCGTTCAACCATGCAGCCTGTTGGAGCAACTCCGTGCTCGCCGAATCCAATGGCAGGCCGTTCAGATCGGACCAAATGTTGCCCGGCTGCAATCGGCCCGTGCTCGTGTCGATTTGCGCGACTACATTTCGGCCGGCGTTATGAAGCTGGATACAGTTCTCGTACCACCACGCTCGCGGCTGGAGTCCTCGGGCGGTTCTGCCGGTGGGCTCCCCGTCCGAACCCCCAGGTGACATATACGCCTGTGTGCGGTCGGCGAGCCTGCTCCAATTGTCGATATTGGCCTGGATAACCCGCTGGACGGCGTTGGTGTAATCGGCGAGCAGATCAAAGGCTGCGAGCTCGCGCTGAAAGGCACCCAGCTCCTTTTCGGTCCACGTGTGTTGCGCGAGCCCTTCCCATATCGCTTGCATCGAACGGCCCAACATCGATTGAACGCGCCGGGTGGATCCCGCGTCGGGAATCTGCCGAGCAAGCCGAGCCAGGCGCAGCCCGGCGAGCACATCTTCAGCCGCATCCCCGCTCCGGCCCAGCGCCAGCAAGGCGCAGGAACGCAGTGCAAAAACAAAGTGCACGCGCTCGAGCAAAAGCAGCGGCTCGGTGGCTGGCCGGAGCACAACAGACGAGTCGCAATTGGTTGAAACCTGGAAAAAGGACAGCTCGGCCGCAGCCCTTGCCACCTGTTGCAGTTTCGGCTCCTGCGGCTCGAGGCGCCGCACGATCGCCGCTGCGGCTCCAACCCGATTGGTTGGGGTTACAATCCGCGGCGTCAATTGGGACCGATTCACGAACGCCTGCAGCAGTGAGTTGGTTTGGTGGCTCCACTCCAAAAGAAAAACAGAAGGCCCCGTGCCGCTGACGGTAAGGTCGAAAGGTTTAATTCCTCTGAAGGGGCTGTAAGCGTCGCTATTGCTGGCCAGGAGACTCAGAAAGGCGGGAGACCGGGCAAGGTTGGCTTGCTCGGGTACTGGCCCGGGCAAGAGCTGCGAAAGGTTTGTGGATTGCCCGCTCTGTTTCAGCGCGGTTTGGAAAACTTTCCAGGTTCGCCGGCCGCGCCAGTTCTGGTACCCGAAATATGCCGGCACGCTGAGGGTTATCACCGAAAGGAGAGCCATGGAGCCGATGGCCAATCGAGCAAAGGTGCGGCGGCTTGGAAGGTGCCAGCGCCAGGCGGGGAGCGGCTGGTATCGGCTCATCGCGACAGCTCGTAAGTGGCGCCGCAGACAAGTTGCGGCCCAGAGCGACAGCCCCACGCAGTGGCCAACCCCGATAAAGCACGCCAGCCAAAACATCATTGGCAGAAACTTCCGCTCGGGCAGGCGATACAACTGGAGTTTATCCGCCAGGTAGCAAGAAAGGCTGAAGAGCAAAATCGGCGGAATGAGCAGCAGCGCAACCGAAGTCATCGGGGCGAACCCGGGATGTTTCATTCGCAATCCCAGCCAACGGCCGACCCAGCCAAGGGTCAGCCAGGCCTGCATTAACAGGAACAGGATGAGCAGGACAATGCGCAGCATAAAACCAAAACCCCAGTCCAGCGGCTGGCCTCCAAGCGGCCGATCCAGCAGGCCGCTCCAGAAAAGCTGCCCCGGCGTTGTCCCCGGCGGGATTTGACCTGGAGGATCCAGGACGGCCATAACCAGGATTTGCCAAATGAAAAAGCAATGCACCAGCACGGCCAGGATTGCGGGAAACATCATTTTGCGCACGTAAGCCAGCCAGAGCCCGCGAAAGATGGTTCGTTCGGTTGTGGGCGTGCTGAGGATCAACTCCAATGCGCCGGCTTCTTTGTCCTCCGCCAGGCGTTGTGAAGCCGTGTTTGCCGCGTAATACAGCACCAGGGCGTGAATAGTCCCCCCTGCCCAAAGCCATGCAAATAAGTGCCCGAGCACGGACTTGGCCGTGCTTCCGGTTGCAGCGGTCGTGCGCGCAAAGTAAGGCGCCGCCACATAGACTGTGAGCAGTGTCACGGCCACGGAAAGAAACATGAAAACGGGCGAGCTGATAGATTTGGGAGCAGCCAGCCAGAAAACCGGGTTTAAATTCAGCAAGCGGCTCCGCAACGCAGCTCGTCTTGATGAATCAGCTCGCCGGGATGGCCGCCAGAACCAGGGCACGTACCAGGGCCGATCTCGCCTGGCCCGGTCTCGCCATGTGCGGGAAAGAAGCAGTGTTGTGAGTCCCAGTGAACCAAAAGACGTTGCGGCAACCGCGGCTGCGGACTTCCAGAATCCAACCGCACCGGGTGCGCGCGCATTGTCGGCCGCCATCAGCGTATGGATCGGGCTGAATGCGTATATCCATTTTCCCACCGGGCGCGCGGCCACGTAGGAATTCGTTGCCCAGCCTGCAATCAGCAGGCCGACTGCAAGGAACAGCGTAAGACCGAGAGCCAATGCAATCGCGGTGAAGTGTTTTCTGGAAATAACCGAAGCCAGAAAGCCGGCGGCCAGGGCGCAGAGAATGCCCTCGAGCAACGCCAGCATCGTCCGGCCCAGGTTGCCAAAAGTGATCCCTCCCATCAGCAGCGGCAGCGCCAGCATCGGGAAAATCGCCAGCAGCCCATACACCGACGACAGTGCGCTCGAGCAAAGTTTCCCCAGAATGACTTCGACGCTGTTCAGATTGCTCAGGAACAATAGGCCGAGCGTCCCTTCGCGCCTTTCGCCACTGATGCAGTCGGCGGTCCGCACGGCGCTGATGAACAGGCAATACAGAAGCGTCAGAACCGAATAACTCCTGAAGATCCTGGGAATAGCCGCATGATTGATGAACCCGCCGGACGCCCACAGCAACCAAACCAGCAAGCCAAAGAAGATCGACGCGGTAGCCCAGCGCACCCGGTAAGTCGCTTTCTGCCGCGCGGCCGAACGAAGTTCGCGAGCCGCAACCAATAAGAATCGCATTCGATAAACCCCTGCGGCTCCATCCTGGCACAAACGACGCCGCTGGGGAACCGTTTAGCGGTAGGCCTTTCGATTTACTTCGCCGTGGAGCGATGGCTGGTCCTGTCCGCGACCCAGTCGAGCAGCAAAAAGGTGCAAACAAAAAACGGAAAGACCCCGTACAGAGTATCGCTGACGGATTGTGAGTGCCGGTCAATGGCTCGAAAAACAGTTACGCAGAACAGGCCGGCCAATACACACGCCACAACGCCAGGAGCTGAGACCGGGACATAAAACCAACCGACGCGTGAGAACCAATTTGTTTTCATAGGCAGGATTACTTTGTATCACAAAGTTCACCGGCGGCAACTCAATTTGGATGGGGATGGTGCAACAGGCCAGGATCAATTCGGTTGAATTTCGCGGCAGACGAATATCCACCGGGTCCACAAGGTGGCATCAGCTGCATCGGATCTCGCCCTGAGCACAAGGTCGGTTATACTCAATTTGAGATGCGCCTAGGCACATTAACGCTGGATTCGAATTTATTTCTTTCGCCATTGGCGGGATACACCAACCTGCCCTTTCGATGCACCGTCAGGGAACTGGGTGGTTTGGGCCTGGCCACCACCGACCTGGTCAATGCGAGGTCGATTCTCGAACGCCGGCCCAAAGCACTGAAGCTGATGGAATCGTCGCCGTCGGACCGGCCGCTGGCGGTGCAACTGTTCGGGTCGGTAGCTGAAGAAATGCGGGATGCGGCGCAATTCGTGGAGTCGCTGGGAATCGCGGCGGTGGACATCAATATGGGTTGCCCGGTGCGCAAGGTCTGCCGGGTCGGGGGCGGTTCGGCCATGATGACCGAGCTCGACAAGACGGCAGCGCTTGTCAAAGGAATGGTGAAAGCCGTTAAAATTCCAGTGACTGCCAAAATGCGCCTGGGCTGGGATGATCAGAACATCACGGCGCCGGAGCTGGCCCGGGCGCTGGAGGACGTGGGTGTGGCCGCGGTGTTCGTCCATGGCCGGACCCGTGCCCAAGGCTTCGGCGGGGCGGTAAACCTGGCAGGGATACGGTCGGTGGTTGAAGCTGTGAGGACTGTGCCGGTGATTGGCAACGGAGACATCACCACGCCGCAGGCAGCCCGCGCCATGATCGAGACGACTGGCTGCTCGGGAGTGAGCATTGGCCGTGGCGCCTTTTACAATCCGTGGATTTTCCAACACACCCTGCATTACCTAAGAACGGGCGAACAACTGGCTGAACCTTCTTTTGAAGCCCGGGTTGCCGTGATGTGCCGGCATTTCGATAGGATGATCGAGGTGTTTGGGGAGGAATTGGGGTGCCGAATGTTCCGCAAAGTGGCGCCCTGGTACTCACGGCGGTTCGGTCCTGCGAACGAGTTCAACAAACGCGTCGTGCTCGTCTCCAGCAGAGTGGATTTTTACGCCATCCTCGATCATTACCGTGACTGGCGCCGGCAGTTTTTGAATGAAGCCGGTGAGCTCAAGCCGCGATTTCAGCCGGCCCCAATGGTAGCATCCTTTATGGCCGAACCGGGTAGCGCGCCCGCGGGCATTCACGTGCCTTCAGGCCCGGTCGAGGTCTGGTAAGGACCGCTGTTCAGACGCTTCAGCTCTGCCAGGCAAGACGCAACTGCTTGCCAAACTCGCCCAAATCCGGCAGGACGAGGTCAATCGGCAACCCTGCTTCCTGAACGTCCGCTGCGGTTGTTTCGCCGGTCAAAACCAGGACCCCGAGCACCCCTGTCCGCCGCGCCATGGCCAGGTCCGTATAAAGACGATCGCCGACCATCGCGAGTTCATCGACTTTCAACGAATACCGCCCCAGGATCCCTGCCAGCATGGCCGGGTCGGGTTTTCCCAGAACCTCGTCGGGCCTGCGCCCAGTCGCCTTTTCCAGGGCGCAGCAAATCGAACCACAATCGACCAACAGGGTCGGTTCATCGGTGGGACAAACCAAATCGGGATGCGTCGCGAAATACGGCTTTGCCTGGCCAATCCAATATGCGGCGCGGCAAAGCCGGGCGTAATTCAGTTCCGTATCGAACCCGGCCAAGACGGCATCGGGTTCATCCTGCGCCTCGTCATTGGTGACGATAAAGCCGGCGTCCGTCAGCTCCGCCCTTAAACTGCGCGTGCCCAGAACGAACAACCGGCGGATGCCGGGGTGCTCGCGCCGGAGCCACGCCGTTGTGGCTTTCGTTGACGTGTAAATTTGCTCCGGGTCGGCCTGAATTCCGAATCGCGCAAGGTGCGCGACATAATCGCGGGTGCTCTTCGAGGAGTTATTGGTTAGAAACGTGCAGCCGATGCTCAATTCCTGAATCGTTTGCAAAAACGGCAGGGTGGATGGGAGCAGCGTCTTGCCGTTATAAATCGTGCCATCCATGTCGAGGGCGACGTGCCGGATTCGCTTCAGTCGCTCCCGCGAGACTTCTTGCGGCAAGTCCATTCAAACCACCTCCACCGGGCAAGCGGGAATGGCGTTGAGGAAAGAACGCCCGTATTGCTTGGCAATCACGCGATTATCCAACACGACAACAATCCCGGAATCGCTTTTGGTGCGAATCAATCGTCCGACCCCTTGCCGAAATTTCAAAATGGCTTCCGGGAGTGACATTTCCCGGAATGAATCGCCGCCGCGGGCTTCTATCCGTTCGATTCGGGCCTCAATCAAAGGGTGATCGGGAACCGCAAACGGCAGGCGCGTGATGATCACGTTCGAGAGCGCTTCGCCCGGGACATCAACGCCTTGCCAGAAACTGTCCGTGCCAAACAATACCGAATCGACGTCTTCCTTGAACCGCTCGAGCATGAGGGAACGGGGTGTGCCGGTGCCCTGCACGAAACAGGCAATCCCCATTTTGTCGAAGAAAGGTTGCATCTCCTCCCCAAGCTCGAGCATGAGCTTGAAATTGGTGAATAGAACGAATGCCTTGCCGTGGGTCTGCTTTACGAAGTGCTCGATCCAATGGACGAGCGCGGAGCGGTAGTTGTCCTCGCGTGGATCAGGCATCATCCTGACAACGAACAGCTTCATCTGCCGCTGGTAATCGAAGGGAGTTCCCACCTGGAGCTTGACGGCCCGCTCGGCTCCCACCCTGCGAGTGAAATAATTCAGGCCTCCAACGTCGGGCCTCGGATTCCCGGGGGACCCGCCTGCCAAACCCTGGCTGGCACCGATCTGTGAACCAGGAGCGCGCGAGCCATCGGTGACGGATAAGGTGGCGCTGGTCATGATGACCGAAGTATCCGTCCCAAAAAGCCGCCGTCTCAGGAACGCCGCGACATCCACCGGAGCCGCGTTGAGCGAAATTGTCCGTTGATCCTTTCCCGCGCGCTCCACCCAGTACACGTAATCCTCGGCGCTTTGCCCCAGGAACAACGCAATGGCCTCCCGCAGTTCCGACAACCTGCGGTTGCATTCCACCAACTCCAGCCCCATCTCCTTGTCCTCGCTCATCTGGACCATTTCACTGACGGCCTCACGCAAGCGCTGAATCGGCAGCGTCACATTGTCGGCCACCAGCTCAGCTGACCGTATCCGTAGCTCAGTCCAGTCTCGCCGACGACCCGAACTTTCCCGTGAACCAACCGCTTTTTCTTTGACGCGCTGGTGGATGCTCTCGCACGCGTCCTCCACTTTGTTGAAGAATCCGTCGGATTCCTCCAGGAGTTGGGACACCAGCTTTACAGCGCCGCCTTTTCGCAAGGTGGCAAGCAACCCCTTTTCGGTGCGCGGATTGTACAACCGCTGCACTGCATACCGGACTTGCCTGCTGGAAACGCTCAGGCCGATATGTTTCGACGCCACGTGTTCCATCAGGTGAGCCTCGTCGAAAATCACGAAGTCGTTGCGGAAAAGGATCCCGCCCTCGAGGTCCTCTTCCAGCCCGCCTAGCAAGGTGAAAAACAAGGTGTGATTCACTACCAGGACATCCGCCGAAATAATGTTCTGCCGCACGCGTTGGAAAAAGCATACCGACCCCTGTTTCGCGAAGTCGGATTGGTAACCGCACGTCTTGGGAGAGCACAGCCCGCGCTCGGAACAGACCTGCGCCCACACTTTTGGATCCGGCTCGATCTCGAAATCCGAAAGGCTGCCGTCGGAAGTCGTCCTGGACCACTCGTAGATCCGACCCAGTTCTTCAGCCTCCGACGAGGTGAACAGGTTTCCCGCCTGCTGCATGGCCTTTTGGAGCCGGCGCGTGCACACATAATTGTTGCGTCCCTTGAGCATTGTGAATTGGAAAGGGACGCCCAACACCTTCTGGAGCATCGGAAGATCTTTTTGTGAAAGCTGCTCCTGCAGATTAATCGTGTGGGTGGAGATGACCGCCTTTTTTTTCTGCGCCACCGCGAACAGGATGGACGGAACGAGGTATGCCAGGCTTTTGCCAACGCCAGTTCCGGCTTCGACCACCAGGTGTTCCCCTTTTTGAAGCGCCTGCGCGACCGCGACCGCCATTTGCTGTTGCTGCGGCCGGAACTCGAAGTTCTTCGAGTTGGACAAGATCCCGGTCGGCGAGAAAATGGCGCGGACCTTCTCTTCAAGGCCCTCTTCCGAGCGGGGCGCATCACCATCGAATGAACTTATCATTTCTGCCCGGACAACTCCTTGCGGGGGATGATTTGATGCGCCGCTTTGTTCTTCACGATGCTGTTCGGCGGCACCACGCCGCGCCAATTCGTGTTCGGGTATATCATCGATCCCCTCCCGACAATGCTTCCCGGGTTCAAAACCGCGTTGCAGCCGATCTCGGCGAAATCCCCCAGGAGCGCCCCAAACTTCCGCAAACCGGTGTCGCAAGGTTTGCCGTCCACGTCGACCATGACATTGCCGGACACGAGCTTCACGTTGGAGATTTTGACGCCGGCGCCCAGGTGTGCTTTGAAGCCCAGAATGGAGTCCCCCACGTAGTTGAAGTGCGGAACCATGGCCCGATTAAACAGGAACGCGTTCTTGAGCTCGGAAGCATTGCCGACGACACAATTGTCTCCAATGATGACGTCCTCGCGCAGGTACGCGTTATGCCTGATTTGGCAATTTCTGCCGATAATGGCCGGTCCCTTGATCATGACCCCGTCCTCGACAACGGTGCCTTCCCCAATGCAAACATTGTCCCCGATGAAAGCCACCCCCTCGCACCGGTTGTGCAAGCCCGGTTTGAGGTGAGCCGCCAGGTAACGTTTAATCCGGCCGAGGGCTTCCCAAGCATAGTTGCAGCCGTCAAAAATCGTTGAGTGCTCCGTCTCGTTGAGGTTAAACAAATCGGCAGGACTGAACATGTCGAGGATCAGGTTATAGGTTCCAGGTTCAAACTGCTTTTTTAATTCTTCTTTCACCGGTATATTACTAGGCAAAGGTCTGAATGTCGTCATGAAAGACGCGTACATCGCTGCGAAGGAACGCTGGGCTCGCAAAATGGCCGGCCAGCACACGCCATCCCCAAGGTCCGCTGATCGCCTGCCGCCGGGACAACGCCAGGTCCATAATTTCCCAGTGTTAGACCTGGGTGTTCGGCCCGCCATTCCCCTGTCAGAATGGAAACTAAAGATCCACGGGCATGTTGAAAACCCGGTGGTCCTGGACTGGAAAGAATTCCTCGCCCTACCCCAATTTAAAGATACCAGCGACTTCCATTGCGTCACCACCTGGAGCCAGTTCGCTATGCTGTGGGAAGGCGTTGCCTTCTTTACCATCGCCGAGTTGGTCAGACCAAAACCCGAAGCATCTCACGTGTTTTTCAAAAGTTACGATGGGTATTCCACAAATAACCCTCTGGATGTATGCCTGGACGATGACGTTTTGATTGCTCACAAGTGGAACGGCCAGCCTCTCTCGGTCGAACACGGCGGACCCGCCCGGGTGATCATCCCGAAACGCTATGCCTGGAAAGGCGCCAAGTTCATCCGCGAAATTACCTTTCTCGACCGGGATATCCTTGGTTTTTGGGAGATTCGTGGCTACTCAACCATCGCCGATCCGTGGATCGAAGACCGTTTTGCCAAGCGTGATGAGCCTCCTGCTGGGTTTCCGTGATGCAGCGCCCCATCTATTTCGATTATAACGCGACAACTCCCCTCGACCAGAGGGTTCGTGAAGCGATGCTGCCGCTGCTGGACCAGGTTTGGGGAAACCCATCCAGTTTGCACAGGATCGGCCGTCATGCCCGGGCCTTTCTGGACGACGCCCGGGAACGGGCCGCGGCGGTGCTCGGCTGCAAACCCAGTGAAGTCGTTTTTACCAGTGGTGGGACCGAAAGCGCCAACCTGGCCATACTCGGGACCGCGCGTTTCCTCAAACCCCGCGGACGTCACATCATCACGAGTTCGATTGAACATCACTCGGTCCTTCACGCGTGCGCGTATCTTTCCAAATACGACGGGTTTGATCTCACCCTGTTGCCCGTTAACGCCGAAGGAATCGTTTCTGTCGAAAGCCTCCGTGAAGCTATTCGCCCGGACACCATCCTGGTTTCCATAATGGCGGCAAACAACGAAACCGGCTCGATCCAGCCAGTGTCCGAACTGGGTTCGCTTTGTCGTGAGAAAGGAATCGTTTTCCATACCGACGCAGTTCAATGGTTTGGAAAGCAACCTTTCACAACCGTTCATCAGTTCAATGCGGACCTGGTTTCGATTTGCGCTCACAAGTTTCACGGCCCGAAAGGCGCCGGTGCGTTATTTATAAGGTCTCCTCTTCATCCCGACCCTATCATTCTGGGTGGAGGACATGAAAACGAAAGGCGCGCGGGAACCGAGAACATGGCCGGGATTGCCGGTTTCGTTGAAGCGCTCCAGTTTTTTGTCCGAAATCCGGTTTTCGATCCGGACGCTCTCTCCTCTTTGACAAGCCTCCTCTTGAGTTCGGCAATCTCGATTGAAGGGGTCCGGTTTGTAGGCTCAAAGAATCACCGCCTGTCCAATACCGTTTCGTTTGTTGTCGCTGGAGCCGACAGCATTGCGCTGCTGGCGAACCTGGATTTGGAAGGGGTTTGCGCTTCGAGCGGTTCGGCTTGCTCAGCCGGGTCACTTGAACCGTCGCACGTCATCAAAGCGATGGGAGTCGACCCCGCGTTGCAAAACTCGCTGGTCAGGTTTTCTTTGGGCCGCGAATCGACCTTGAATGAGGTCAAGGCAGTGGAAAGCGTGTTGTCGAAGTGCATCGAGCGTTCGCGCTCGTGCCAATAACGCTTGGGATAATTCACGTCGAATCTGTTAATGGATTGTGAGCAACGTGAATAAACTCAACTTTGCCTCTTCCATTAACACGGTATCGTTTCGGCGTTG
>DATGLT010000358.1:0-3108 GCA_035294005.1 Verrucomicrobiia bacterium | reverse complement strand
TTTTCAAGGGCCATGACAACGCCACATTCCTGCGCTTTTGGGATGCATTTCTCAATGCTCTCGATGCACCACTTGAATCCATCGTCTTCAGTGCAGCCCGGCAGGATCGGCTCGATTCCGCGGGCTTTCATCAAATCGTCGAAGTCCTTGATCGTGTTCCAACGGCCGGAATTGAGCCGTATACAAGGAGCGCCCAGCTCATAGGCAATCTCGAGGCATTTGTGAGTATGTTCGATTTGCTTTTGGCGTTCCGCGGGATCCTGTTGCACGAAATTTTGGTGAATCGATAATGCGACCAGCTCGACGCCGTTACGAAAGGCGTGCCGCTTGAGTCTGCGCAGGTACGCGCGATGCTCGGAGGTCAGCGGGTCTTTCTCGGGAATATCCATTTGCCGGTGCAAAATGTCCACGCCTTCAACCCCGAACTCCGCCGCTTTATCGATCACAGTTTCCACAGGCACCCTGGGGTCGCGGAAGTGCCAGTACGAATAGGTGCAGAGGCCGAGTTTAATGCGTTTGTTGGCCTTGTGCTGAGGGACCTGCTGGTCAGCGTTTGCGCCAAGCGCCAGGCCTGCCCCGGCGACCGCGCTTGCCGCAAAGAATGCGCGTCGGTTTATCATAATTTTTCCAGTAGATTCCCAGTACAGTGGCGTTCTGGCCGACATTTGCCAGTAAAAAGAGCCGACCTCCGAGGGGGGCGATTCGGAGATTGCGCAGCTGCCCGGGGGCAAATGTCGGACTCGGTCGTAAAAGCGTTGCTCTGCTGTGCTAACGATAAATGACGATCAGAAAGCTAATGGCCTCGGTTTTACCGATGTTCAGCAGCGCGTGAGGCACATCGGCACGGTAACTGGCCGAGTCACCCGGGTTAAGCTCTTCCGCATCGTTGCCGGATTCGACCTTTAGCCGACCTTTTTGAACCGTCAGGAACTCTCGAGTGCCCTCGAAATGAGGCGAACTGCGCAACGCGCCGCCGGGTTCGAGGCGCACTTCGTAAAATTCCACATCTTTCTCCAGGTTCAGCGGAGACAGAGTGCGGATGGTGCAATCTTTGTCCGACTTATAATGATAGGCGTGATCGTTGGCGCGAATGACCGTTACGGCGGAGGCAGCGCCCGGCATTTCCAGAAGTTCGCCGAGCGTAAGCCCGAAGGCGCGCGCGATCCGGAGTGTCACCGCCAGGGTTGGATTGGCCTGCTCGCGTTCAATTTGGCTCAGCATCGAGCGGCTGACGCCGCTTGCATTAGCCAACGACTCCAGTGACCATCCACGGCCGGACCGGAGTTGCTTGACGCGGCTTCCAAGGTGGCGATGGATAGCGTCCGGTTCAGCGGAGGGACCTCCGTTAGAGGATTTAGCTTTCATGCTCTCGAGTTATCACGGACGGAGCCGAGAGCAGGCGTAGTTCACTGGTGCCTTGATCGGTCCTGCATCCAGCGGATGTCTTTGCCTTGCGCAGGCGGGTAGGTGGCAATGGCCGGAGGCAATGGCGCCGAAGCAACGGCGTCGACCCATTTGTGGATTTCGGAGTGGCCGTCGGCGAACCCGAACCCGCAACCTCCGCCATGAGAGATTCCTGGATAATCCACCAGTTCGGCGGAACCGACCTGTGTGGTCGAGTAGCCGTTCATCTCGACGACAAAGTAGCCGTCGTTAATGCTTTCCGGCCGCTCATCCAAAAGCACAAATGTCATTGCCGGCCCGGGTTGGCCCGAGTTGAAGTCCGAAGACTTGCGGGCCACCGTTGACCCTGCCGCGCTCAATCCCCAAAAGCCCTTGTAGCCGGTGCCAGGCGAATCGCCGTTGCCTCCAACCCAATTGGACATCGACATGCTCCGTGGGCGTGAAACCCGCACTCCCGGCTTCGGCGTGCCGTAGGACGTATCTCCCGGGCAATGCCATACCCCCACCGACTTTCCACAGTATGGAAACATGAGGCTGGTCCGGATCGTGGCGTTCGTGTCCCAATTGCCCTCTTGCGAAGTGTTGTAGAAGTCCTCCGCGTAGACGCCATATGCATTGCCACACCACACATAAGGAATTGTATCCGGCATTGATCCGTACCCGTAAAGGAGCAATTCGCGATTGTCCTCTGAATACATTCGCCAGGCCAACATCAGCTGCTTTGAATTGTTCAAGCAACCGATTCCCTGCGCGCGGGTCTTGGCTTTCCCGAGCGCGGGCAAAAGCATGGCCGCTAGAATGGCAATAATGGCGATGACTACGAGCAATTCAATGAGCGTAAAGCCCCGCCTCCAAAGGCAACCTTTGAAACCGGCCGTCTTCATAGGAAATGGCGAAATGGATCCAAGTTTGCGGTCAACTAATTTGGACTATCCTTCATGCGCTTCACACTGGCAAGAGGCAATTTGGCCTTTCACTGCTTCATTGCGGCTGTTACAACTCGCCCATGGGTGCACCACTGACTCTGGGCTTCATCGGCGCCGGCAAAATGGCCACAGCCTTGGCAGGCGGCTTCATAAAGGCCAAGCTGGTTTCGGAACAGGACCTTCTCGCAAGCGACCCCAATCCCGCGGCCCGCGAAGCCTTCGCAAAGGAAACGCGTGGCCGGACCGCTGAATCCAACGCAGAAGTGGTTCGTTTTGGCAGGGTGATTTTGCTGGCGGTGAAGCCCTCACAAGTCAAAGAGGTTCTCTCTGAAGTCAGCGGTTCGTTTACCGAGCAGCACTTGCTGATATCCATTGCAGCCGGTGTCCAGCTGGGGGCCATGGAGGCGGCTCTTCCCGCCAGGTCTCGGGTGATTCGAGTGATGCCAAATACGCCTGCGCTGGTAGGCGCTTCAGCCTCGGCATACGCGCTTGGCCACTCGGCTCGCAAAGAAGACGGCGCGCTGGCTCAACAGCTCCTGGGCAGTGTTGGACTTGCGTTGGAAGTCAAAGAGTCGCTGCTGGATGCAGTGACAGGGCTGAGCGGCAGTGGCCCCGCTTACGGTTACGTCATGATTGAGGCTTTGAGCGATGGCGGCGTTGCGGCTGGTTTGCCCCGCGAGGTCGCGACGCGCCTGGCCGCTCAAACGCTGCTCGGAGCCGCAAAAATGGTCCTTGAAACCGGGATCCACCCGGGCAGCCTCAAAGACATGGTCGCCAG
>DATGLT010000357.1:0-8922 GCA_035294005.1 Verrucomicrobiia bacterium | reverse complement strand
TGGACGACTGGAAACGAGGGCTCGACGCGGTTGTTACCAAGAAAGGAGTGTTTACGATGATATTTCATCCACACGGCTGGATCCGGAGCGACCAACTGGTTGAGTTGGTTGACTACGCGGTGGATCGGTATGGCAAGCGGGTTAAGTTCCTGACGTTTCAAGAAGCATTGGCGCGCCTGAACCAGAACCTCCTGCTCGGCGAACCGTTACGAGCCCAGGACAGCAAAGACAATGGAGTGCGCCTGGTGGATTTGAACCGGGACGGGTACCTGGACGTAATCGTTGCCAATGAGCACATGCAACGCACGCGCATTTGGGATCCGTCCTCGGGCAGCTGGAAGGAAAGCGATTTCCCAGACCGGATTGTGGCGGCTGAAGGAGCTGAAAGCCATCGCGACGCCGGATTCAGGTTCGGCCTGATCCATACAGGATTGGTGAGCGTATTTTGCGCGAACGAGCAATTCAAAGGAGCCTGGACGTTTCGGGAAGGTCAATGGCGCGAAGAAAAAGATTTCTTCAACGGATTGAAATATCGCGGCGAGGCGCTGCTCACTTCACGCGGCGGGCTGGACCGCGGGATAAGGTTTCGCGACATCGACAATGACGGCCAATGCGAGTTGCTCCTGGGCAATGAAAGCCAAAACGCGATTTTCAAGTGGTCGGAGTCTGAAGCAGGCTGGAAAAAGCTCGCCTTTTCTCTGCCGGACGGAACTTCAATCGTCAACGCGAGCGGCGAGGACAATGGGCTGCGGTTCATCGATCTAAATGGGGATGGCTACGATGACGCCGTTTTCTCGAACGAAGCCGGGTATTCGGTGCACATTTTCATCGCCCACCCAAAACCCTGGTTGGGGTGGGATGTGGGCTGGTCTTACAAAGTTCGCAGTGGCCGGCGGGACGCTCCCGGCGCCATTCCGATGATAGTAAGGAGCGGCGCTCACCGGGATAACGGGTGCTGGTTTCACGATCGGGCGTTGTGGGCGCAGAACGAAGACACTGCCGCCATGCCTGACAAGGTCGCAAAACGTTCCTTTGATGAATTGCAGATGGGCGAGGAATCACCTGCGAAATCACCAGAGCAAGCGTTGGCTTCGTTTCATGTCCCTGAAGGAATGCAGATCGAGTTGGTTGCGAGTGAACCGGCCATCGTTGACCCGGTCGCATTCGATTGGGGAGCGGATGGGAAGCTTTGGGTCGTTGAGATGCGGGATTATCCGCTGGGCATGGACAATCACGGGAAACCGGGCGGCGAAATCCGGGTCCTCGAAGATACTCACGAAGACGGCCACTACGACAAAGCGACCACGTTTATGGAAGGCATTGGGTTTCCAAACGGGATCATGCCTTGGGGCAAGGGCGTCCTGGTCAGCGCCGCTCCCGATATATTCTACGCTGAGGATACGGACGGCGATGGCCGCGCCGACGTGCGCCGACTGCTCTACACGGGATTTCGCCAGGGGAATCAACAGCATCGCGTCAACGGTTTCGAGTATGGCCTCGACAACTGGGTTTATGCGGCGAACGGCGGCAGCGGCGGCGTTATCCGCTCGGTGGCGGGCAACCAGGAGCTCAACTTGCGTGGGCGCGATTTGCGGATGAAACCGGACGATGGCCTGATGGAATTGGAACCTGGTGCCGCGCAGTTTGGACGCCATCGCAATGATTGGGGCGACTGGTTTGGCAACGACAACAGCCGGTGGCTCTGGCACTATTTCCTCCCCGAACGGTATCTTGCCCGAAACGCTTTCTTAAAGCCCGCCTCCCTTTTTCGGCAGTTGGCTGAGTATCCAGGCTCAAGCCGGATTTTTTCTCTAAGCGCCGCGCAACAGCGATTCAACTGGCCTTCAGCGCTTTTCGAGGTGACTTCCGCTTGCAGTGCCAACCCGTATCGGGATTCGCTTCTTGGACCTGAATACGAAACCAGCGTATTCATATGTGAACCGGCCAACAATGTCATTCACCGGGAGGTCCTCGAACTCAGCGGCGTTTCGTTCGTGAGCCACAGGGCCGTAAATGAAACGAACTCGGAGTTCTTCGCTTCGAGCGACAACTGGTGCAGGCCGGTCATGGTCCGGACCGGTCCGGACGGAGCTCTCTATTTAGCGGATATGTACCGCCTGGTAATTGAGCATCCCGAGTATTTCCCGGATGAACTCAAACAAAGACCCGATTTGCGGGCCGGCGAAGATAAGGGCCGCATTTACCGGATTTATCCAAAAGGCAAAACGCTGCGCCCGATCCCAAGACTAAATCGCCTGGACGACCAGGGTCTCGTGGCGGCGCTGGATAGCGAAAATGGGTGGCAGCGTGACACAGCGCAAAGGCTGTTGGTGGAAAGGCGCGCAACAAAGGCAATCCCAACCTTGGAACAGTTGATTCGCCGTACTAACAACCCCAAGGCGCGGCTGCAGGCGTTGTGCACGATCTCGGGACTTGGATTAACACCTCAGCAGATCCTGGTCGAGCGGCTGAAAGATTCACATTGGGCCGTTCGGCGTGAAGCCGTGCTTCTTTCTGAAACGCGCGCGGAGACGTCACCTGAGCTCGCCAATGCGATTTTGGAACTGGAAGGCGACCCTGATTTGCGGGTTCGGTATCAACTGGCGTTCAGTTTGGGCGAATGGAAAGACTCCAGAGCAGGGCGGGTTTTGGGAAGGCTCATGATGAAAGACTGGACTGACAGCGCAATGCAATTGGCACTTCTGAGTTCGGCTATCCCGCATCTGCGTGAAATCGTCGTTGAAGTGTTTGATCACGCGAAAAACGCTGAAATCCCGGCGAGCCTCGCTGAAGAAGTCGTGAGGCTTATAACCGAAACCGATGATGAAACCCTTTTGACGAGTGTTTTGGATCCCATGAATGAAGCCGCGGCCAATGGATCTGTTGCCTGGCCAGTAGCGGGGATGAACGGATTGCTCAATGCGCTCGACAGCAATGAGAAGACCTGGGACGACTTTCAGAAAGCCGCTGGAAAGCGACTGGGAAAAGCTCTGGACCGACTGGCACTTCTGTTCGATAAGGCACGCACATTAAGTCAGGGCCAGGGTACACCGATCTCCGACGAGGAGCGTCTAATGGCGATTGGCTTGCTGGGCCGTGGGCCCTCCCAACGGCAGGACGGTGACATGCAACTCCTGGGCGAATTGCTGGGGCCGCAACAGTCCCGCTGGGTTCAAGAAGCGGCCCTGGCCGGTTTGCAGCACGGGCACGGAGGGGAAGTCGGGAAGATTCTTTTGAAACAATGGAGGGCCTGCGGAACTATTCTGCGACAGGAAGTGCTGAACACTTTGCTCGGTCGCGGTGAATGGGTTAGTGAACTCATTTCAGCCCTCGAACGTGGGACGGTGCAGCCGGGGGAACTCGGCCCTTTACAACAACAGAAGCTTTTAAATTATCCGGATGCGGCGATTCGCAACCGGAGTGTGCAGCTATTCGCATCGATCGATGCGGACCGTCGGAAGGTGGTGGAGGCTTACAAGGACGTTGCTCAACTGCAGGGTGACCGAACTAAAGGTCACGAGTTATTTGTGAAAAACTGTTCGATTTGCCACCGCCTTAGTGGCGAAGGCCAGTCGGTAGGGCCGGATTTGGGCACTGTCGCCGACAAACCTGTGCAGGAACTCCTGGTGGCTATTCTGGATCCAAACCAGGCCGTCGACCCCGCGTACGTAGCGTACTCAGCAGTGACCAAGGACGACCGGGAAGTGAGTGGTGTGCTAGCCTCCGAAACCGGGAACAGCATTTCACTCAGGGTACCAGGGGGAGCGGAGGAACGAGTGCTGCGCAGCGACTTGAAGCAACTGACCAGTTCCGGGCGCTCCTTGATGCCCGAAGGTTTTGAGACAGGTTTCAAGCGCCAGGACCTGGCCGACCTAATCGCGTACGTGCTAAACCCAACCCGCTGAAGGGTTGCCGCGGCTGAGATCAGGAAGCGAATTCGGATCTGATTACTCGCATTTTCTGAAGCGATGCGATTCCGGCGTTCAGTTTGAGCCTCATCCGAGAGTGGCGCGTGGCCGGGGAACATAAGCCAGGTGACCCTCTGGAAACCAATTCATCTTGGCATTCGGAGGAAATTGGTTGTGCTTCAGCCACCATCCCTTGAGCAAGACTGCTATTTCGACGTATTTTGAGAAATCGACGGGTTTGAAAATGAACGAGTTTGCGCCGAGTTCATAGGCCAGGCCTACGTCGCCCGCGTATTGTGCGCTTGTGAACACGATGACGACGGTGCGATCCAGGCCGGGGCGAGAGCGAACCCATTCGAGCACTTCTCGCCCGGACCGTCGCGGCAGTTTTAAATCCAGGAGAATCAGGCCCGGCAGCGGATAGCTAAGCCTGTTGGCAAAGCGCCCGGTGCCCGCCAGGTAATCGATGGCCATCTGCCCATCCGTGGCCACCTGGACGGGGTTGGTGATGCCTGCCGCTTGAAAAGCGCGCTGAAGCAGGAACACCTCGTTGGCTTCGTCTTCCACCTGCAAAATTACAGTGTTATTCATAGCCACTGGAATTGAACGTAATCCAGAAACTCCGTTCCTTCAATCCGGTACCCGCATTCTTGGCTTGCAACTCCGGGAATGCTACTTTACGCCGGAATTCAGACTGTATGACTTTGAAATCTCGAGAACGAAACCGCGGACCCGCGAGGATCGCCACCCGGCCCCTGGCGCTCCTTGTCCTCCTGTGCGCTGGTTGTGTTCCGATTCCGTTCACAACCAGTCCCGGGGCGACTGGCAGAATTGTCGACGCCACCACTCAGAACCCGGTTAACGGGGCTGAGATCGTCGTGTCTCGCTCGACGTACCCGCCGTCTTCTCCGGATGGGGCCTTCACGAACAGCAGGCCGCCAATCGTCATGAGCAGTGAAGGCGGTCGTTTTAACGTGCCCAAGGAGCGGAGGCTCGATTTGTATTTGTTGCCCGTTGATATTTTTCCACGCTTTGGCCTGTTGGTGATCCGGCATGAAGGTTATGAAACCACGTGCGTGCCGTTTTGGTCGCATTCGATGGCGGACCTGGGCCAAATTCCGCTCAAACAGGTTTCAAAATAAGAACTGAAAATTTGTCGGATAGTGGGTCGTTAATTTGAGAATTGACTATCAGTTTTACCGCGCCTATTTTTGGGCGGATGGCATATCTGACACGTCAAAGGCAGGTCCTCGGCGAGGTGTTTGAGCGCGCGAACCGGCCGCTTACGGCAACCGAGATTTGTCAGGCGGCAAAGCGCAAGATGCCGTCTCTGGGTATCGCGACAGTTTACCGGGCCATCAGCCAATTTCTTTCCGCCGGACGGATTCGACTGGTGGAGATCCCCGGGGTGGCGCCCCACTATGAAAGGGCAGATAGGCACCATCACCACTTTTTTTTGTGCGAACAGTGCAAGAGGCTGTTCGATCTGATTGGGTGCGTGCGCGGCCTCGGGTCGCTGGCGCCGAACGGGTTTCGGGTGCGCGAACACGAGATCGTTCTGTACGGCCATTGCGCTACGTGCGCCGTGAAGTCCTCCGCTTTGTGAGCGCGCAAACTCAAAGGGCGCAGTGACAGCATCTTTGTTATTAGGCTATCTGGGCCTGGCCTTCGGGTTGGCGATCCTGGGCGGGGCCCTCGGCGCGTGGATGGGAACTTCTCACGAGCGGTTGTGCGCGCTCATCAGCCTTGGGGCCGGCACGCTTCTGGGAGTAACTATTTTTGCGATTTTGCCCGAGTGCGCGAGTTCTCTAACTCTCTGGCAGTTGCTGCTTGCGCTGGGGTCGGGTTACGCTGTCTTCGCCGTTATTTCCAAGTATGTTTACCACGTGTGCCCGGCGTGCGCGGCGAGTCACTTCGATGAGGCCACCACGCACCGCTTCAGTGAAATTGCTTCGGCCATGATGATTGCGCTGGCGATTCACTGCACCGCTGACGGAATCGCGATCTCTGCCGGACGCCAGGCGGATACGGCCCACGCGGCAGGCGGCCGGCTGCTGGACCTGTCATTAGTGCTCGCGATCTGCGTTCACAAATTCCCGGAAGGGCTGGCGCTGGGTTCCTTGTTGTTGGGCGCCGGGCTGACGCGTCAAGCGGTGGTTGCGCGGACGGCAGTGGTCGAGGCCACTACTTTGGCCGGCGGCGTACTGGGATGGTTCTGGCTTCAGCGCATCGACCCGGTCTGGCTGTATGCGGTAATAGCCCACGTGGGCGGCGGGTTCGTGTTCCTGGCTTGTCATGCGGTGTTGGGTGAAATCATCAAACACCACAAAAGATTGGTTCTATTTAACTTTGGGATCGGACTTGCCGGAATCGGTCTTGTGAAGCTGCTGCTGCGCAATTCGTAGACCGGTCCAAGCGGAACTTCGCGCGTGCTCATTACGCGACCGAGGATAAGGGGTTGGTCGCGGCTTCTGAGTGGTTACAATTCATCCTGGCGCTCCGCATAGAACAGTTGATACGCCCGGTCATAATCCTCCTCGGGTACAGACACTTTCGCGGGCCGACTGAGGTCGCCATCGTCGGGCAGGCCCGGGTCTACGAATTCCTGTGTGGCACTGATTCCATGCTTTTCAAGCATGACCACGAGCATCTCCGCATTAACGACCGGGCCGGTATAGAACAGTTTCACAAATCAGGAATTCATCGCATGAGTATTGGGCTCACCCCGGGAGGCTCGGTAAGAAATCATTGGACACCTCGCAATAGTAGGGTGACTGTCGAAGCTAAGGAAAATAAAATCCGGTCATTTACCTTGACTCCATGTCACTGGAAGTCACATGTTACGGAAGGCTGTGGGCGGTTATCGATCGGGCACTGACAGCTGACCCACACAAATACTACAACGCAGAACTCATGTACTATGAATGGAATAACCAACCTCACACCTCAACAGCTTCGCGAGGCGGCCGACTTGCAGCAGAGAATACTCGATCTGCAAAACGAACTCCAACAACTGCTTGGTGGAAGCTCTTCGACTCCATCCGTTACGACGACAAGTCGTGGCGGTCGCCGGCTCAGTCCTGAAGGCCTGGCCCGTATCCGTGAAGCGGCACGCCGCCGCTGGGCACGTGAACGCGCCACTAATGGAGCGAGTGCGTCTTCCAAACCACGGCGCAAGATGTCCGCTGCCGGCAGGGCGCGGATAGCCGCCATGCTCCGAGCGCGTTGGGCCGCCGCAAAAAAGGCGGGCCGCAACGCTCTCTAAAAGCCACCCCGGATCGCATCGAGCCGCTTGCTCCTAGTGAGCGGCTCGAGTCTTTCACTTCTTCTTGGGTGCAAAGTCGATGACAAATACGTCATCGACCAGGGGTCCAACAAGTTTGCCGAACGCTTTGTGTTCGGGGTGATCCAGATACTGGTCTCGCTCCTTCTCCGTCTTAAAGGTCAGCACAAAGCAGTGAGTAAAACCTTTATTGCGCTGCTCCTTGCTGACATTGGTTCCCCATTTAAGGGTTTCGATGCCGGGCACTTTGTCTTTTAAGGCGACAAAGGCTTCTTCAACTTGTTTGATGTCTTCACCGCTGGCGGTGCTTTTGAACTTAAAGCACACCACGTGATGAATTTTGCCGGCAGCCACTGCGGAGCTCGCAGTGCCCAGCGCCAGCAGGCCAAGGAGGAGTAGTGATAGAATTCGTTTCATGGGAGCGGAGCCTAGCGCGACGGCTTCGCAGCGACAAGTCCCGCTTTCAAATGCCAATTGGCGACTTCGGTGTTGAGTATCCGCGCGAACCTATTGTTTTATTCTGTAGAAGCGGGCCGGACCGGACACCGCGACCGTAGCCCGGAAAACACCCGGGCTAATCTGGCTGATGGCGGGGTTGGACACGGGCGAGAACGCGCCGTTGGCCGTCTGCGCGCTCAACACCGTGAATGCTGCGGCTGTTTCATTGGTCGCCGCGGTAAAGGTGAGCAGGAGGTTGTTGCCCGATAGCTTCACATGGCTGAAGCTCAATTGGGATGGCGGCGGTGTTGAGCCCTGGCCGGCAACACGGTAATACTCGACCCCAGTGCCTACTGGGAATGTCGCTCGGAATTGCCCGGGCCCAACAGCCACGATCGTTGCCGTGATCGCGACGTATGGGCCGGTTACGGACCCGGCAGCTTGGATTGAAAAATCAGAGGGCACGTCGTTCGTTCCTCCCGAAAAACTGAGCGCAACGACTCCATTCGAAACAGTCAGTCCCGTAATTTTGGGCGGCACGGAAGGGCCGCCTCCAGAGCCACGCGTGATTTGAATTGTGGGCAAGCCCACCGTGGTGGCCCGGTTGGTGCCAGGCGGCGACACAGCTCTCCAGACGCTGAACAAGTTATCGATGTAATAAACATTGCCCACTGCGTCCCACGCACAATCCTCGTCCTGATGAGTTGACATTCCGCTAATGACCATCCCGAGATCCAGATTTGTCACAAGGCTTCCATTGGTCGCAAAAAAGATTTGTGTGCAGCCGTTGCTTCCGAGCGGGTCTTCAAACGCGACAGCCACATAGGTCGAGGTGGGGTCGACAGCAATGCCGCGCGCGCCCACCATGGTATCGTCTTTCGATCCAACGGCCCATTGCGCCGTCGTCAGCGCAGTCTTGTTTGTAGCTGGGTCGAACGGCGGAAAACGGAATACACGGTTCGCCGGATCGGCTGGGTCTTCGGTGGGGAGTATCGTGTAGATATTGCCGGAGGCGTCAAGGGCTACATCCACAGGATTACCCGTGAGGCTCCCTCCCACGGCAACAGCGACTCTGCCGGTGTCGTTCAGGGCGCAAGTCCCGTCTGGTTTTAATGAATACCGCAGAATACCCAGGCCGTTCGACGTTGAGTTGAAAGTAGCATCTGCCATCCACAGGGCTTGATTTGTGCCTGAACCGGACAACGCGGGCCCGCTCAGACTGACGTTAAGGTCGGGCCAATTGTCCGGCCGCAATACCGGAGTCTGTGTTGCTTCAGCAATCGTCGCGTCCCA
>DATGLT010000356.1:0-26278 GCA_035294005.1 Verrucomicrobiia bacterium | reverse complement strand
GCGAAAACCCATTTTCGGTTATCACTTCGTGGCGGGCGCCAGCGTGGCCATCGCCATCCTGGGTTTTCTGGTCTGGGGACATCACATGTTCGTCAGCGGCCAATCTGTTTTTGCGGGGCTGGTCTTCTCGTTTCTCAGTTATATGGTCGCCGTTCCGTCCGCGATCAAAGTGTTCAATTGGACCATGACCATGCACCGGGGCTCCATTTCATTGGCCACCCCCATGTTGTATGCTCTTGGTTTTATTGGACTGTTCACCATCGGCGGCCTGACCGGCCTGTTTCTAGCCGCGCTCGGCTTTGATGTTCACGTAACCGATACCTACTTCGTCGTCGCCCATTTCCATTACATCATGGTGGGGGGAATGGTGACTGCCTTCATGGGAGGGCTGCATTATTGGTGGCCCAAGATCACCGGGCGGCTGTACCCTGAAAAGCTTGGCCAGCTCGCCGCTCTGATCATGTACATCGGGTTCAACCTGACGTTCTTCCCCCAGTTCGTCGTCGGTTACCTGGGGATGCCGCGCCGCTATCACGCCTATGCGCCGGAGTTCCAGGTTTACAATGTGCTTTCGAGCGCCGGCGCCTCGATTCTTGGCGTCGGATACCTGCTGCCCCTGATTTACTTTTTGTGGTCGGTTAAATACGGCAAACGCGCCCCGGACAATCCCTGGAACGCAACCGGACTGGAATGGCAAACGCCCTCGCCTCCTCCCAAGCACAACTTCGAGAATATTCCGCGCGTCGACAAAATGCCCTACGACTATTCTCCGGAAGCTGAAGAAAGGATGGTCCATGGCTGAGGCGCGCAGCGACCTGGCGGAGCAATTCGTCGAGATGCCTCAGCAGCGCGAGGCGTCAGTGCTTGGGATGTGGACTTTCCTGTCGACCGAGATCCTTTTCTTCGGCGCGATGTTCATGGCCTACATCACTTATCGCACAATTTATCCGGGTGCCTTCGCCGAGGCCAGCAAACACACGATCGTGCTTTATGGAACGCTCAACACAGCGATTCTCCTGACGAGCAGCCTGACGATGGTCCTGGCCGTCCATGCCGCGCAGGAGAACCGTTCGAACTGGGTGGTCCGCCACCTGCTCTTTACCATTTTGCTGGCCGTGGCTTTTCTGGTGATCAAAGGCTTGGAATATCACCAGGATCTCTCGGAACACCTTTGGCCTGGGCCGCACTTCAAACCAGGCTTGCCGCCGCAGGCCCAGATTTTCTGGTTCTTATATTGGTCAATGACCGGGCTGCATGCGCTGCACGTCACGGTCGGGATTGGTTTGCTTTCGGTCATGACTTGGATGGCGCGGCGGGGCAGGTTCTCGGCCCTGTATTATAACCCCCTGGACGTGGCGGCGTTGTATTGGCATTTCGTTGATGTCGTGTGGATCTTCCTTTACCCGCTGCTTTACTTGATCAATCGCTCATCATGAGTTCGCCCGTCATTCCAAGGAAAATTTTCATCCGGGTCTGGGTCGCACTACTGGCTTTGCTGGCTCTGACCTGGGTACTGGCACAGCTGAATCTCGGCCGGTTCAACGCTGTGGCGGCCCTGACCATCGCCGTGCTCAAAATGCTCCTGGTCCTGCTTTATTTTATGCACGTGCGCTACAGCTCGCGCCTGACCTGGATCTTCGTCGCCGCGGGGTTTATTTGGCTACTGATCATGGCTGACCTGACCTTAAGTGACTATCTCAGCCGTGGAATCGTTCCGGGCTTCCCTGACCGGTCCTGGGAACACGGGGCCTGGCCAAGACGCGACAGCCCGTAGTCAACGATCCGCTGATTTGGCCTTTTTTGGCGAACTGCCGCGGCCAACCCCCAAAGATCTTTTTATCGGCTGAAAATTTTCCAGGGCCTGAAACGAACAGAGCAACAAACCCTGCCAGGTAAATGAACGCCAGTTCACCGCTGTGGGACCCGCTTAACGAGCGCTGATGGATCATAAAAAAGGCCACCCCCAGGTTGATCATCAAAACCGCGGCCGCAAATCGCGTCAGTAGCCCGCAAGCCACCAGGAGCGCCGCGACCACCTCGGCGAATACAACCAGGGCGAGGCTCGCCGTGTGCCCGATCTTGAGCGGGTCTGAAAAACCGGACGCCATCGAATCGAATCCTTTGAGTTTGGAAAGACCGTGATTCAGCATTATCGTAAGCCCCAGCCACAACCGCAGCACGAGCAAGCCCAGGCTGGTTAAAGTGGAATCGTTTCCGGGCGCAAATATTTTCGAGAACATATCAAAATCCAAGAGCCAATCTTCGCGGCAAAGGTAGCCTGCCGCAGCATTGCCGCAACAGACAATTCATTGTCGCCGCCGCCGCTCGTTCCAACGCCATTTTTACACTTGAAGCTAAATCATGGACATCCGAGTTGACGATTTGAAGGGGCCGGAAATCGCCGCCCTGCTGACCGAACATCTCCAGTGCATGGCGCGCATCTCTCCTCCGGAAAGCCGCCACGCCCTCAATCTCGAACAATTGCGCCGGCCCGAAATTACCTTTTGGACGGTTTGGGATGGACCGCACCTGGCCGGATGCGGCGCGCTCAAACAAATTGATCCGGCCCATGGTGAAGTGAAATCGATGCGAACTGCAGCGACTTACTTGAGGAAGGGTGTCGCCAGTTTACTGCTGAATCATATCATGTCCGAAGCGCGGCGGCGCGGTTACCGCCGCTTGAGCCTGGAAACCGGTTCAATGTCCTATTTCCAGCCCGCCCACCGCCTTTACCTTAAAGCCGGCTTCAAGGAATGCGAGCCGTTCACCGGCTACAAGCTCGATCCCAATAGCAGATTCTTTACGCGAGAAATCTGATTTGCGTCTGCCACCGTTCCACCGGCGGCACTAGGAGTCCAGCTACCTGTTCACCGGTTTTCAGCGTGAGGCCCAAACCTCAAATTGACTGTCCGGGGGTGCTCCTCGTGTGAGGCTGTAGATTTCGACTGCGTTGGTCAGAATTACAAACTGTCCGGACCCGAGCTGCCCCTGGCTGGACTGGCGCGCCATCTCCGCACTTAGGTCAACGCCGGCGTTTCCGTCGGGCAATTGGATAACGGCTGTCCCAAAATTTGTCGGATAAAAGAAGTTGCTGGAGGCTGGCATTCCCAGTTGCCACGGCGGCCTCAGCGTCGCACTGCCCGGCAAGTTAGTCAGCATGAGTGTTCCGACCAGCGTGCCTCTGGCCCGATTCAATTGCCAGGTCAATGCATAACTCAGTAGCGAGTTCACGTTTACGAAACTGTTCGTGGTTACCCCGCGAAAGCCCCAATTGACCATCGCCGTGGCATTGGCCGTTATGCTGACATTCCATGGGTTGTTCGTTGCACCGGATTGGACGGGTACCTGAACCAAGCCGGATGGAAGAGAGCTCGTGTCCAGTTGCAACAAGTAATTTCCCGGAACATTCGTGAAGCCGTACGTGCCGGTGCCGTCTGTGGTGGTTTCGGCAACGATCACTTGGTTGGACTGCAGGAGCAGTCGTACCCCTCGTAACGGCTCCCCCGCATCCGGCAAGCCGTTCGTGTTGAAATCCTGAAAAATAGTTCCGGTGACCTGGCCCATCGGCGGCGGAGTAAAGCCCCAATTTACGGTTGATACGCCATCGGGTGTCAGGACCACATTCCAGGGATTATTGGTCGCTCCCGATTGGACCGGCACCAACAGCAGACCCGGGGGCACGGAGGTGGTATCGAGGCGCAAAGAGTAAGTACCGGGCACGTTCGTTAGGGAGTAGCGGCCGGTGCTGTCCGTGGTTGCCTGCGCGACGGTTACCTGATTGGACTGCAAGAGCAACACCGCACCAGATATTCCTTCACCGGGATCAGGTGCTCCATTGCCATTGACGTCTCGGAAAATCGTGCCGTTCAACTGGGCGGTGACTTGTTGCCCCTGCCCCCGCAAACCAGACATCGTGATGACTGTGGTCGAAGCGGGGTCAGCATCATGCTGAGTCAGGGCGAAGGTTCCGAGTTGATGCTGCGCCTCGGAGATCATCACGCGGACGCTCGCGCCATCTCCCGGTTGCAAATTGCCAAAGGAAAAGCCAAGGGACATTGCGACGTCGTTCAACGCGGTAGCCGGCACAGAGTTCGAATTATCCAGCGTCCCAAGATAGAGGTTGCGAACCAAAGTTCCTGTTTGAAATCCCGGCTCGTCGATTTGCCATTGGAATGGCGCGGGATCGGATCCTCCAGCTCCAGGACTGCCTTGGACGGTGCCATATTCGTTGAACAGAGTATTGATTGCCGCGTCAATTTCGGCGTCCAAGAGGACGAAGAAGCGCACATCGTTGAATGTCGCGCCGCTGTTGTTAGTGAGGCTATAAGTCAGAACGATATCGGCGGCATCAGCGGATAGCGCGAAGGAGAATTGGTAGGTCAAGTTGTTAGGGAGCGAGTCGCGTGAAAGTTGGGCGGTACTTCCAAGGAGGCTGCCGTTAAGGTCAAGCCCCTGGATATAAACAAAGGCGTCCAACTGATGCACCTGGCCGCCGGTTCCAATTGTGAAATTTTGCCCGTTCAGATCTCCGCCCTGCCCGCGCGACCCAAACGGTTGTACCGTAATGGCCTGAGCGCCCGCGCAGCCAAACAGGGCGACGACCGCGAGTCCCCAGCTTGAAAACCTGTCCTTCCTCATAGCCATTGCAAACGTCAGAATTGTTTTCCAATAACCGCCCCGGCAACATAGCCGCTGCCGTCAAATGAGACCGTGCCCGGCCCCACAGCCAAGTTCACCTTGTCCGGCATCCATTCGTAACCCCCAAAAACTCCGGCATAAAAGCCTCGGCCCAGGTCCAGGTCGGCCGCGGCAGTGACTCCCAAGCCAAAGCGGGCGTTCAGTGAATTGGCGTGATTGGACCACCGCCCCATGACCGTGCTTGCACCCCCGGCTGTAGTTTGGGTGAACACTTCGTCGCGCGAGACTTCGGCATCCACGAGGTTCAGCGAAACAGACGGGCGCAGGCTCAGCTTTATGCTGGAACTGACCTGGCAGCCTGCTTGCGGGCCAAGGCTGAATTGATACAGGTCCGGGCGTATTTCAAATGAGACGTTGGCCTGCGAAGTCGATAGCAATGCGGACTGCGCAGTAGAACGGGATTGCGGCAGGTTCGGCAGGATTGGGCTGGGAATCACCGGCGGATTATCGAAGGGACCAAGGTAGGTTCCATGGAAGCCGCCGGCCGGAAAGTTCGCGGCCCCGATTCCAGAAGTGTCATATTTATCCGTAATGATGATTTGCCGGACTTCCTCGCGGTACGGCGTCTCCGACGTGCGGCTCTTCGCGCCCCAGATGCCCTGCAAGCCCAGAACAACGTGCAACGACCATGTGGCCGATTTGATGAGCTCGACTCCTCCGCGAAGCTGCAAGCCGGCGCTCAACAAGTCATCTTGGACACCAGTGGACCCGTCGGCCAGAGCGGTGTAGCCCGCAGGTCCTTGCTTTTGAAACGTCAGTGTCTGGGCGGCGGGGTTGTATTGCGCCGCCTGATCGAAGCCCCAATTCCAAGTCGAGTTCGGGTCATTCGGCGGTGTGCGATTTCCCGTGCCTGGGTCAAGTTTAACGTAGCCGTTACTGTAAGAGCGATCGCCATAGCTGGCGAGGCTGCCGATGCCACCGGGCGCGGTTAACGGGCCGGCTGCGCTCGGGTCGTGCAACCCGAGTTGCTGGGCGTACGAAGAGCCGCCGACGCTTACCCTCATCCCCCCACGCACCACTGGCCCCGCTTCCAGCCACCAGTTTTGCGCGAGGGCACTCGAGGCTGTGCACCCGAGGCAGAGAACCGCTAGCCGACGAAGCGCGGGATTCCGGCAAATGCGACGTTTGCGCAGGCGATGCATATCAATCCTTAAAGAACCCGGGTGCTTTCCTTGTTCTTCGGCCCTGTCCATGACCATGGCTATGGACCACCGGTGCCTGATGGCTTGGGCTGTCATTCAAAAAAACGAGGCGGAATCCATGAGCAGAAAATAGAACTGACGTAACGCGATGATATAGTCGTTGCCGATGAGGGAGCGATAGCGCATCGCTTGCAACAGCATTTCTCTGACTTCCTGCAGCACGAACGCTCTGAATTGCGGATCGTTTGCGTAAATAGTCCTCAACTCCTGCAATACCGCCTCCTCGTCGCCCACAATGAGCCGGGCTACCGACCGGGCAGTAAGCTGTTGGGTTTTTATTTCATCGATTGCAATCTCGGTGTCGTCTTGCTCCCCGGTTGGATCTCGGGACCCGAGCGGAGAATTTTTCACGTACCGGTAAAGATTGAAATCACCAGCGTCGAAACCCGAGGGATCTTGGCCGATGAACCGGCCCAACGATGGCGAGTAGTACCGTGCTCGAAAGTAGTACAAACCGGAGTCAGCATCCCACTCGCGGCCCGCAAAGAGGAACCGGTCTCCCAAATCTACGGCGGACTGGCTAAGAACCTGCCCGAAGGCATCGTACTCCACGTGATTGGCTACGGCTCCCGACGAGCTGACCACATCGCGCACCGTTCCCAGATTGTCGCCGAGGTACCAGTCTACTCCCCGACCTGGCCAGAACCGGGCCAGCATTTCGTCGGTCCGATTCCCGAGCAGGTACCGGGCACTTATAGCGCCTGTTCCGCCATCTGCGTCCGCCCAGGCATTGTCGCGATCCAGCAAAAAGAACACCCAACTGCCATTTAACCGCCTGGCGATCCTTCGATTCAGTG
This sequence comes from Verrucomicrobiia bacterium, assembly GCA_035294005.1. Classification (GTDB taxonomy): domain Bacteria; phylum Verrucomicrobiota; class Verrucomicrobiia; order Limisphaerales; family UBA8199; genus JANXQE01. The sequence goes on along the minus strand of DATGLT010000356.1, from coordinate 19,581 downwards.
CGTCGTACATGTACTCGATAGTCTGAGTTACTGCTCCTGCGGGATCCTTGTTCACTAGTCTGACCAGACGGTTGCGATAGTCGTGCTGGTAGCTGCTGCTGGCCTGCGTCGATTTGTTGGTTCTCCCAACCAAATTGCCTTCGGCGTCGTAGCTATAGGTAAAGTCTCCGTCTGCGGTGATCTGGTTGTTCGTGAATATGATGTAACCCGAGCCGCTGCGGTTGCCATTTGGATCGTAGCGATAGGATTCGTTCCCCTGGCCGGACGCGGAGGTGACATCGGTCAACTGACCCGACATGTCATACTTGAAAGTCGCGAATTGGTTGTTGATGGTGCGCCGAATGATTTCCCGGGCCGGGTCGCGTTCGTAGTGGTAATCGGCCAGCGGGATGCCCGCTGGGCCCCCATGCAGGGTATCCTTCATCAGATGGACGTTGTCGTACGAGTAGCTGCTTTGACCGGCGATTTTCGTTCCGGACGAGTCGGCGTAACGCAGGAGGTTTGTGCGGTTGCCATCCAGATCGTAATTGAAGGCCAGGCTCGAGCCAGGCAAGCCAGGCCCTTGCCAAACGCGGTGCGTTAGCCGGCTGCGCACATCATATTGGGATGTGACTTGAACCCCGAAATTGTCCGCGACTGACACGAGGTTGCTCTGCGCGTCGTAGGCGTAGGAAAGGGAAAAATCGGGCAGGCCGGGAATACCGGCCTGGGTCGATTGCTGGAGCCGGTTCAGGGCGTCGTACGCAAAGCTGACGGTGCTAGTGGAATCCGTGGCGCCCGTTATCAGGCCCAGCGCATTGAAAGACATGGTCAGGGTGCGAAGAAGCGTGGAACCATCCCACCACTGTTCTTGTGTGCGCCGATTTAAACCATCGTAAGCGAACGTGCGACGCTGTCCGTTGCGATCGATTGTTTCAATCACATTACCGGAAGCGTCGTACGCAAATGAATTCGTGCGCCCCAACGGATCCACCTGGATGACCAGGCGGTTCGCTTGGTCGTAATAGAACCGCGTCACGTTGCCCATCGGGTCAATGACAGCGTTCAGGTTGGTGTAATCCTGGTATTGGGACTGGATCACCCCGCCCATTGAGTTGGTCACCGCGATCTGCCGGCTGGCATTATCGTATCCGTAATACGTTGTGCGGCCCAGCGGATCCGTTTCGCTTACTTTCAAGCCTCCGGCGTAAGCATACATCGTGATGTTGCTTTCGGCGTCGCGGACCTGAAGCAGGAGTCCTGAATCGTCATATTGAGTCAGCGTTTCGTGGCCCATTTCGTCGACCAACCGCGTCACCTGCCCAAAGGGATTGTACTCGTACAGCCGAAACGAACCGTCCGGATTGACAATTCTGCTCGGTTTATCGCAGGAACAGCGGGCGGGATATTCGAATCGAGTAATATTGCCGCCAAAGTCGGCGAACATGGTCACACGGCCCTGCGCATCTCGAGTGAAATATGCCTGGGAACCGGCGGCGTTAATGATATTCGTGAGCCCGCCCTGAGAGTCGTAACGGAATTGAGTTGCATGGCCCAAAGCGTCGAGCAGGCGTGTCGGCTGTCCGAATTGATTGTAAGTAACGGAGGTTGTATTTGTCAGGGCATCCACGAGGTTCGTGGGATTGCCCTGCGCATCATAACCGTGCGTCGTGATGAAACCTCGCGGATCCTGAAACCAAATTTCATTGTTATTAGCGTCGAAGGCGAAATAGTTGGTATAGATTCCTTCCTGAGCTCGAATGACCTCGTTTCCATTGTCATCGAACCGGAGCAGTTTAACTCCGCCATTCGCGCTGAAGGACCTGATTGTGTTTGCATCGGGAAAATCCTGGCTGCTGACATTTCCAGTGGCATCCCGAACACCGACAAGCCGCCCTGAATTATCGTAAACCAGTTGAAGAGCGCTGTGCCCCGACGGGTCGACGATGTTCGTCAGGTAATGGGCCCGGGCAGCCGAATAGAAGTACTGAGTTAGGTTTGTTGCCTGGTCGGCGAACGTTTGCAGGTTCCCGCTCGCATCATAACTGTAGGTTAGCCGCTTGCCAGAGGGATCAACAATTTCCACGATCCGCCCCTGGTCGTCCCGGACAAAGGGCACCGATTGGTCCGGATCCGCCGCTCCTGGCGGGAAGTGGAATATGCCGTAAGCCGTCAGGAACAGCTGGCTCCCGTGCAGATCCTGCACCTGCTTGAGGCCGTCTGTGTCATCGTAAACATAAACTGTTCCGTCCTTGGTGGTCAGGCGGAAGGTTGAGGGGTTGAAAGGTTCTCCGAACAGTCCGCCGGAAATGTAATCGCCGAAAGAGACAGCCTCGCTGCCCAGAATTTCCAGTTTCTCGTACACGCCGGGATCAGGGTCGAGGGCGACGCTGCCGAACCAGGCGACCACCCATTTATTGGCAACAAAGCGCGTCGTAAAGCCGATGCGCTGCCCGCTCGGCGAGTTAATATAGACCCGGGAGCCCTGGAACATGGTGCCGCTGCGCAGGGTTTTGCGGATGTCGGCTCCTTTGATTCCCAGTCTCCAGCCGTAACCGAAGTCGCTCGTGGTGCCGGCCTGCCGGCTGTCGTACACGCGTGTGATAGTGATGGGAGTGCCGGCCACCGGGAGTGACAAATCGGTGAATTCGATGTGAAATTCACCCATCTTGAGTTTGCCACGAACCGAAACCAGGGCGGGCTGATAAGTTAGGTTCAAGCCGTCACTGGCGACGACACGGATTACGTAGTCGTCGTTGAGCATGAGACTGGGATCGAACTGAGCCAGCGCGGTGTCGGTGATCGCGCGCACGCCCATCGGCAAAATGACGTTGGTGATGGTCGTGAACTGGGGACCTTCAACCGCAATGTGCTCGAAGTCGACGTCGGCTGCTCGCGCAAAATCCACGCGATAGGAGAAAATGTCAGTCGCGTTCGTGACGGTCGCGACGATTGGCACCGCCTTGGTCAGGATCTGGTAGTTGGTCGGGCTGTGGATTTGGACGAAAACAGAATTCGTGGCGTTCGGGTCATAAAAGAAAATCGAAGCGTTGGTGCTGCCGACATTCCCGGCCGCGTCCGTTGCCGTGGCTACGATGCGCCACAACCCGGCATTGCTCGCCACCACTGAACCGAGACCGGAGCTATCCAGGGAAATATTCTGCGAGCCCACGTTCAGGCTCGTGGTCGTCACGCCCACGTTGTCGCTGGCGATGACCCGCAACTGCGCCGTGCTTCCAATCTGTGCTGCCCATTGGCCGGTATCCAGCTGGATTTGACCATGGGCCAATTGCACATAGACCTGCGGCGATTCTGAATCCCGTATGACCAGCAACGTGAAGTCCTGCTCAACACTGATCCCGTCCGTGTCGGTGACACGCACGCGGATATCGTGCGGTCCCGCGTCGGCCTGCGTTGGTACCCAGTTCAACAGGGCGAAATTCGTGGTGTAAAGGCGGGCGGGATCCGTCGCGGGAGCCTCCAGGTTTAACGTCAAGCCGTTGGGAGCGGTCACCAACGTGAAGGTCAGGTTGGTTCCGTCCGGGTCAAAGGCGGCCATCTCGTAGCTCCACGCCGCTCCCGGCAGAGCGTTGGTGCCGGGCACCGAGACAATCTCCGGCGGAAGGTTGCCGGTGGAAACGCGCACCCGCGCCGGCGCGCTATCGATCAAGCCGTCATTGACCACCAGTTCAGCTACATACAAGCCCTGCTCATCCACGGTGAAACTCGGCCGGGGCATGTTCGGATTTACGAGTGTAGCAGTGCTGCCGGCGGGTTGGGTCAGGAGCGTCCAACGGTAGTTCAGAGCGTTGCCGTCAACGTCAAAGGACCGCGTGCCATCAAGGGATGCGACCTGGCCCTGAGGCACGAGTTGATCGGGTCCGGCGTTGGCCACGGGCCTCGAATTCGCCGTCACAATGGTCACCGTATCCGGAGTGCTGTCGGCGTGGCCGTCATTGACTTTGAGGCGGATTACATAAAAGCCGGGGCGATCGATCAGGAGGGATGGCCGGGCGGTTTGCGGTTCGAGCAACGGGGACGTGCTTCCGGCGGGGCGCAGGATTACGTCCCACTGATATGTGAGCGGGTCCAGATCTGCATCCCACGAGCCGGAGCCGTCCAGGCGGACGGTTTGGCCCACCAAAGGGGTGAGGTTTCCGCCAGCCTTGGCGATGGGAATTCGGTTGGCCCGCGCAACATGAGCCTGGGTATGCGCCTGCGTGGAACCGCCATGACCGTCATTGACATACAGGCTGACCTGGTAATCGCCCTGCGCGGGATAGGCATGAACCGGGTTGGCATTCGTATCGACTGAGCCGTCGCCAAACACCCACACGTACGTCAAGACGTTGGTTTCCGGATCGAAGGTGCCCAGGGAGGAAAACCCAATGGCCTGGCCGGCCACGCCCGAGTAAGGACCGTTGGCATTGGCCACTGGCGGAAAATTTGTGACGTTGAGAACGGTGAGGTTGAAATTAAGAATGTTGGTTCCGAAGGAATTGGTGACCTCGAACGAAACCAGACTGTCTCCGAGCTGATCCAGCGTCGGCATGAACTGAATATCGCCCGTCAGTCGATCCAAGGTCACGTTGGCAGGCCCAGCCAGCAGATTAAATGCAAACGGGTAATTGTATTGATCGGAAGCCTGGAGGGTTGCCTGATAAAGTTTGCCGACATACGCATCGCGCGGAGGATATCCTGTAAAAACCGGACCGTGATCTATAAAGCCCAATGGAAGCGATGTGGCATAAACTGGATCCGAAGCGCCTAACGCGTCCGAGTCGCCGTTCCGATACGGGAAAAGGCGGTAATAATAACCCACGTTATATTGCACGTTTGTGTCCAGAAAAGTGGCGTATCGGCTGGTCGTGCGGCCGATCTCCTCAAAGCCGCGATCCGGGCCTATGGTGCTGCGCATCACCACCGCGTAATCGCCCACTGCGGTCCAAACCAGCTGGACCCTGGTGTCCTTCGGACGCGCAATTAGGTTGGTAATGACTTTGTCGTAAACGTAAACGGTCGCGAAGTCCTCGCTGGAAAGGTCCGGTTGATGGGATTGGGGGAAAACAATGGAGGTGGCATCGGTCACGCGCAAACCGACCGAGCGCTGGCCTGCGGTGGCGAATCCGTTCGTCAGAACCGCCTGGACCCCGAACACGCCATCGTTGAAATCCAACGGCATTTGGAAGTCAGTTTCCCACGCATAGCTTTGAATGTAATCGCCGGTGGCCGCGTCGACGTCGAACGAACCGCTCCCGTCCAAATGGACGTCCTGCCCAACACACACCACATAGGGCCCACCCGCATCCGCAAAGGGCGGGTGTGGCGGCACGGTTGTGTGGATTTCGACCGAAGCGGTGCTGGACAGCTGCGGATTGCCGTTATCCCGGACCTGCAGAGTGACAATATTGGTGCCGTTGGCTCCAAACCGGTTGGTTACGACGGGGCCGTACGCATCCGGATGGTCGAAATCCAGGCCGTCGGATGCGTCGAAATCCCAGCGGTACTCGACGATTCGACGGGCAGGATATTGATGGAACGAGCTGCGCCCATCCAATACCACGGGGAAACCGACCGATGTCGGATTTGGTCGCGCGTTGAGCACCGCCACCGGACCGCGCTGGAAGATCGAACTCGATAGAATAATGACAGACCATGGAGTGGCCAGAGCGGGATCATTGAAATACGCCTGTCGTTTGGATATCCACGAGCCATCGCTGCGCTGACCGTCTATGGTGACACGAGCCAGCCCGTCAACAGGATCGAGAAACCAGTTTTTGCCGGTTTGTGCGAAATTCTCGACCGGGTTTGGCAAGGCGGAACGCATTGACTTTGCGATAGCGTAAGACCCGTAGACATTGTCCAGCTTCATCAGCTGGCTCCAATTGGCGGCGATGTAGGCCTCAGCCTGAACCCAAAGTGGATCCGATGTCGGCAGACCGTTAAACGCCACTTGAACCAGACCGGAAGGGGTAGTGGCCTCGCCGGTGCCCGCGCCGAGATAACCGAAACAACAGGAATTAGTGAGCCACACATAATTGCGCTGCTTTACCCATTGCGGAACGGGGACTCCCCAATAACGTTCGGCAGCCATCATCCCGATGGCTGCCCATTGGCAGGCTGAATTATCCGATCCTTGGTTCCAGCCATAGCGCCATCCACCCCCGACACTCGGATCTTCACTTTGGCCCCAGGCAAGCATGTCCACCAGGTCCTGCATGATATCGTAGAACGTGCGGCCTTTGACTGAGGAGCCCCCAACTTGCGCGATTAATTCCGGCCCGCCCGCCGCGACCAACGCATCCATGACCGGTCCGGTTTCATACACCGGATAGCTGCTATTGGCCGAAAGCCCGAACCCGTTATGATTGCCATCCGGATCGCCGTACACCTGTGTGCCGATCGGAACGGCTACCAGGTTCGTGAGCAGGAAATTTAATCCGCGTTGGACGGTCTCCACGTAAGGATCCCGAATGGGATCATCAGTATAGAGGTGGCCGTTGATTGCGAGGGCCTGCACGGCGGATGCTGACACGTTCACAAAAAAGAGGTAGTTCGATCCGCTAGCTCGATAGATCCAGTATCCGCCTGGATTCTGCGGGTCGATGTCGTACCGGTTCTGCGATTTATGCAAGTACCAGAGTCCTTCATCGATCGCCACGTTCATCTCCACATCCAGGGTTTTGGGACGAAGCAGGATGGGATAGGCCGCCTGGAGCACGGTGCCGTTGGTGAGTGTAACCTGGACCAGCGCGTTGAAGGGCGTCCCGTCAGCGCCGGTGTAGGCGTGAGTGGCTTGCAAACCATAGGCATCGGCCGCCGTAACGGCCTGGTTTGTTACGACCGGTGTCCCGTCGCCGAAATTCCAGGTATACTGGAACGGAAGAGGTAAGTTGCGCGCGACGGCTTTGAGCGTGATCGTCTTTCCCGCATACGTCTCGTGCGGGTACTCGATCCCCCCAATCAGTCGCCACGGCACGTCGACCAGCTGGTTTCCCGGACCGACAAATACCGCCTGGGCAACCACGGATTGCTGGCCCGCGTAGTCGACCACCGTCAAAGTGTTCGTGTACAGGCCCGGCGAGGGATACGCGTGAGAAACCAAAGGCCCGAAAGCGCCCTGCGAGCCATCGCCAAAATCCCAGGTGTAGCTGGCAATGCCGTGATCATCAGTCGAGGAATAACCCTGGTAGGTTAGGAGCACTCCTGCGGGCGCATTGGTGGGACCCTCAAAGACGGCCACGGGCGGCGCGTTGGTTATTGGAGTGACCAGCACGGTGGTGGCATTGGTTTGCAGGGCATTATCAACCACCTCCAGCGTCACTACTCCGCCCGGCCAAACCGCGGTTTGAATATTCTCCTCGTAAAAAATCGGCGTGAAAGCCACGTCATCGAAACCGAACACGGACGAATCGACCGACCCACCGAAACCCATCACCGCATCCGTCCGGTTAGTCGTTTCATAGAGCTGCGTAAACGCGGCGCCCGTCCCGGACAGGCGCAAGAAATAGCGCGCTCCTGAGTCGGGCTTCGTTTCGATACGAACATCATAAGATGCGCCGAGAATGTAATTAGTCAGTACCTTGCTGAAGGCGCCTGAGTCATAAACCTGGATGGCGCCGCTGCTGAAGTTGATGGCATAGATGAAGTCGCGGTAGTCGCCCGAGTTGGCTTGTGCATACCGCAACCCAATCATGGCCTGGGCGGAGGCCGCGCTGGGTGTATCCACTCGCGCGGCCAGGCTCCCCCCCCGCCGCACTCTCAGGGCGTCGGCGTAAAAATGTGAATCGGTCCAATTGCCCTTTCCAGTTACGATTAGCTTATCGTTTTGAACCACGTTGGAAGCCGCCCAGGTATGGGTGTCCAGCAGTTGCCCGGCAAAATCGAACAAACGAGTCGGCAGAACCCAGCGATAATACAGAATGCCAAAGTCGTCCGAAGAGCCCGCCGCGCTGAACGAAATCGGTTCGGCGCCTTCCGGGCTGAGTGTGCTGGCGGAGATTTGTGCCACCGGCGGCGCATCTGCAGTCACCGTTACGTAGTTGGTCACCGTTGAAGTCTGGTTCCCAAAATCCGTTACCGTCAGGTGCTGCTCATAAAGTCCCGGGGCTTTGTAAGCGTGCATGACAGCGGAGCCGTTGGTGGTGGTGCCGTCGCCAAAACTCCAGGCGTACACGTAAATGCCCCGGTCGTCGGTAGAAGACAAACCTGTCCAAGCTCCAAAGTACAGTCCGTTTGTGGCATTCCGCTCATCCAAATATCGCGGCCCCGCCACGACGGGAGTCGGTTTTCCGTTGGCCTTAACAGTGATGGTTTTGCTCGATATGCTGCTCTGGCCGGAGCGGTCCGTAACGGTCAGTGTCACTAAGTATGTTCCCGCGGCCGAATAAACTGGATATACCGTGCTTCCGCTTCCCAGGGTTCCGTTGCCGAAGTTCCATTCGTATTTGGCGATTCCAAAATCGTCGGTGGAGTTGGTCGCGTAAAAAGCTGTCTGCCACAGGCCATTGGTCGCGACGGTTTCGTCGAGGATGCTCGGAGCAGTGATCACAGCAATCGGCACTTGTCCTTTGATAATTGCCCAGGTGCCGCGCACGCTTTGGATGCCCCCGGCACTGGTGTGCCATAACCGCGTGAGGAACCGGCCTTCCCTGGGGTAAATATGCGATATGGTCTTGCCCATGTTGGCCATGTTGGTTGTGAATCCCCAGTTCAGCAGGTTTGTGGTCTCGTCGCCAAAGGTCCATCGATACGTGTCATTGGGGCCGGCCCCGGTGCCCACTGCCGTGAATGTGATCGAGTTGTTCAGCGTGGCAACCGGGTCCCCGGGCACAATTGAAATGTCCGTCCGCGCGGGCGATGGCGGTGCGGAAACGCCCAGAGAGCGCGCAATTGCGGTGCTAATGGTCTGACGATTCGTGGCGAAGGTGCCGTCGCCGTTGTTATGGTAGTAATACAAGCTGTGCGTTCCGAAGGTGGACATGACCAGGTCCGGGTGACCATCATGATCATAGTCAAAAGCATCGAGGGCAGCTGCATCACCCACATCCAGGTTGGTCCATAGACCGTTCACCCCCAGGTTCGTAAAAGTCCCGTCGCCCAGACCTTTGTAGAACGCTACGTCTCCGCCCGCTGAAGCAGTACGAATCAGATCCACGTGGCCGTCGCCATCGAAGTCCGCGGACGCAACACCGTAAGGATCGGTCCCCAACTGTCCAGCTTCCTTCGGCGTGGCAAAGGTCCGATCCCCGTTGGAAAGAAAAATGCGCACCTTGCCATCGGGCCCGGTCGCCCGCGCAATGTCCGTGCGTCCGTCCTCGTTGAAATCACCCGCCGTCATACCTCGGCCACAGCAGCCCCAATCCTGCACGCCCAACGTGAATGTGCCGTCTCCATTGCCCCAATAAAAGAAGACGTACCGGTCGTCGCCCCCGCAGGCGAAGTCCAGGTTTCCATCGGCATCAAAATCCCCTACCGCGGCATCCATCACATAACCGCTGGCCCCTTGTGCGGTCGGGAGGCTGACTTGCGGCCCGAAGGTTCCGTCCCCGCGCCCTTTGAAAAAGAACGGCATGACCGTGTTGTTCGACGCACCCCCCGCGATCACGTCGAGGATGCCGTCGCGATCGAAATCGCCCAATCCGACACCCCAGGCGTTCGGGTTCACTGTGGCCACTTTTTGCAGAGCCCCAAAAGCCCCATTGGTCTGAAAATCGGCGGAATAGACCCCACCACGTTCGTCTGAGACAACGACCAGAGTATCCCCTGGGAGATACATCAAAGGCTGGAGGGCTGAGGCATTACCGGCCGCGTCCACCGCCTGGATCCGCAGGTCAGTCGGCTGATGCGGGTCAATGGGCAGTTCCGTCGAAAGGTTGAGGGCCGGAACGCTCGCGGCTAGAACACCATTTAAGAAGATCCGATATTCCGCGACGCCCGTATTGTCCAACGCGGGCGCCCAGGAGACCGAATATGTGCCTGGAGCCTGGAAGGCCAGGTGCGCGCCAAGTCCGTTGGTCCACATGGGTGGATTGGTGTCGACAAGGCTTGAAGCCACGGGCCGCAGCCGGAAAAACTGAGCCGAGTTGTTGGGAGTAATATCGGCCAGGGCTGTTACTGTTTCCGGATGAGTGAGAGTCGCGGCGCGGGTCTCCCAACTCAAAAGGTTTGTGCTGGCCTGGATCTGAAATGTGGTGTTGGTAGGCCCGCCTTGAAGTTCGAGCCGAAGCAGGTTCTCTCCGACCTGCCGGATCTTTAGTTGGGGGGCGGCCTGTGCCCAAACTGGCGCCGGTATTGCCAGAATCCCGGCCAACACAGCCGAAAGTGCCCGGTAGCAGAACCGGATGGCCTTGGGGTTGTTTGCGCGGGGAGTCGGAGTTTGCCGACAACCCCGCACAACAAGCTGAGATTTCGCGTATGCCACGTTTGGTGCTTCTCCTGCCTACAACACCAAAACTGCTCAAACCTTACAGCTCAAATGGGATAATAAATGAGACAGACGGAGGAGGGGGGCGGCGCCGGCGTCGAGAGGAGCAAAGAGGCTAAAGACGCACTAAAGACGCCGGCACATATTGCGGGGATGAAGAACCTCTGTTACGCTGCATTAATGTTCCAAATGTCCCAGGTACCCCCCTCGCAGGAATTGCAAAGTCACGGAGGCGGGTTCCACACGACCCATTGGTCCGTCATTATGACGGCCCGTGAAGCAGCCGAGGGATCAAGCGAAGCGGTAGCCGCATTGTATTCGAGGTACTGGTACCCCATTTACGCGTACATTCGGAGAACTGGCGCCAGTTCGCATCAGGCCGAGGATTTGGCTCAGGATTTTTTTTGCAAAGTGCTTCAACGTGACTGGCTCGCCAATGTGCATCCAGTCAATGGCAGGTTCAGGTCGTTTTTGCTGACGTGTGTTAAGAATTTTTTGGCCAATGAACGGGACAAAAGTCTGGCCGCGAAGCGGGGAGGAGGGTGCTGCATCGTCTCATTTCACCGTGAGGAAGCGGAGACTCGCTACTCCCTGGAACCTGCCGACCCCGTTACTCCTGAGGTTCTTTTTGAGCGCCGCTGGGTTTACGAGCTTCTCGACCAAACCCTTCGGGCACTTCGCTTCGAGTACGAGCAAACCAAACGGTTGGATCTCTTTGAAGACCTGCAAAGCTTCCTTCCCGGCGGCAAAGACGGGATCTCCCGAGCAGACCTCGCGCAGAAGCGTGGTTTGACGACGAACGCCGTGGATGTAGCGATTCATAGGATGCGCCAGCGTTTCGGCTTGTTGCTCCGCAACAAGGTGGCCGAGACGGTTTCTTCCGAGTCTGAAGTCGACGAGGAACTGCGGCACCTGATATCGGTTCTGGGCCATTAAGCCGGCGCGTTGCGACGCGAGTAAGGTTGCGCCAAAAACGCTTTTGTAGAATCCTGAATGCTCACTCAGGGTACCTGCCGCGAATGTGGCACCGCGATTCCCGCCGAAAGTCCTTTGGGTTTCTGCGGCCGCTGCATGCTTCGTCTTGCGCTCGATAAGCCGGAGGTCCCACCGGAGGATTCGCCCTCCTTGCCTCCGCAAACTCCCAGCAACCCCGGTTCGGACCCGGGGAGGGCCCTTTTAAATGGCGAGTCGGACAGCATTCCGGGGTACCACCTGGTCCATGAGATTGGACATGGTGGTTGCGGGATTGTTTACCTGGCTGAACAGGAGCGGCCGGTGCGGCGAAGGGTTGCCCTGAAGGTTATTAAAATCGGCATGGACACGAGGTTGGTAGTGGCCCGATTTAACGCCGAACGCCAACTGCTGGCGCGTATGGACCATCCCAACATCGCCAAGGTTTTAGATGCGGGAGCCACAGAAAAAGGAAAGCCCTATTTCGCGATGGAGTTGGTGGATGGGCACAAAATCACTCAGTTTTGCGACGAAAATGGCCTTGGCACGGCTGACAGAATCCGACTTTTCGTGCAGGTGTGCCGCGCGATCCAGCACGCGCATCAGAAAGGCATTATCCACCGGGACATAAAACCCTCCAATGTTCTGGTCGCTCAACACGATGGGATTGCGGTTCCCAAAGTAATTGATTTCGGGATTGCCAAGGCCACCCAGGGCAATTCCATCGGCCAAACCGTCTTTACCGCATTTGAGCAATTCCTCGGCACGCCGATGTATATGAGCCCGGAGCAGGCGCAGCCAGGTGGGGTGGATGTAGACACGCGCAGTGATATTTACAGTCTTGGAGTGTTGCTCTACGAGTTGCTGACCGGCGTGCCTCCGTTTGAACTGGATGGTCCCAACGCATCTCGAGGCGATTCCGTCCGGCGCACCGTTCTTGGAAAACAAGCGCTGCGGCCGTCGACTCGTCTGAACATGATGAGTCGTGAACAGTTGGCGAACCTGGCACACGCACGCCGAACCGATACCCTAAAGTTGCTCAAGGTGATACGAGGCGACCTGGACTGGATCGTGATGAAGTGCCTGGAACAGGAGAGGGCGCGCCGGTACGAAACCGCCAACGGCCTTGCTCGCGACCTCGAGAGATACCTTGCCTCAGAGCCGGTCGTGGCACGGCCGCCAAGCGCCGCTTACCGCTTCCGCAAGTTCGTCGCTCGCAACCGGCTTGCCACAGCATCTGCGCTGGCCATTTCCGGCATCTTAATGGCTGGAACCATCATTAGCTCCTGGCTTGCAATTAAAGCCACAAGGGCGGAACGCGAGCAACGAGCGCTCCGGTTGCAGGCCCAGAATGCTAAGCAACACGCCACTGATGAACTCTGGGCTTCGTGCCTTGCCCAGGCCCGGGCCAGGCGACTCACCCGCGAGGCCGGGGCTGGTTTCGAGAGCCTGGCCGTAATTGCCAAAGCCGCCGCAATCCGGCCCGCCCTCGAGCTACGCAATGAAGCTATCGCTTCCCTCGCTCAGGCGGATATTCGATGGCAACAAACCAAAAGCTTCAAAACCCATACCAAAGTCCTGACCGAACCCACCCTGGCTTTTTATGCGAGCCGCGATAATTTCGGAACGGTTCGTGTCAGCCGGTTTTCCGATGACAAGGAATTGGCGCGGATCCCCGAAGCTGATGCGCCCGTAACTGGAATCTGGCTGTTCAGGACGGATCCACCGCTTTTGGCCCTTAGCTACAAGGACGGCCGGACCCGTATCTGGAATTGGCAAAAGCGCGTCTGCCTGCTGCAAATGGCTTCCCCTTTCAGCCTCGATTTTTCCGCCGACGGAGCTCAGTTAGCAATCTCCAGCGGGGATCGAATCGATTTTCTGAACCTTAACCCGCAAGCTGCATCAATGCCGAGCCCTCGAGTAGGCAGTGACGTCGACCCTGGCGGATGGAGTCTTAAGTTCAGCCCCGACTCGCGATTTGTTGCCGGTTATAACGAGGCCCACACCAATATTCTAATCATCGATGCGGTCACGGGGGAGATCAGCAGGAAATTGCCTCATCAGGACGGGGTTCACCGAATCGCCTGGGGCTCTAAAGGTCGCTATCTGGCGAGTTCCTGCATCGATAACTACATCCACCTGTGGGACGTTGAGGCTTCAGGCGAGTTCCAGCGCCTGCCTGGCAACCAGGGTGTGGGCCTGGCCTTCAATCCCGACGACACGCTGTTAGCAGTCTCGGGCTGGGATGGACGCACCCGCCTTTGGGACTTTTTAAACGCGAGGCAACTCGTCAGCGTGTACAAGTCTGGCGAGCTTGTCGGCTTTTCGCCGGACGGAGCTCATTTAACGGAGATCTCCTGGGAAGGGCATCGCATAGACTCGTTCGACATTGCCAATCCAAAGGTTTTGCGAACCCTCAAATCTCGCGATAGCGATCCGCGCGGACCCGCCGGCAATGCGGTGTTCAGCCAAAATGGCGCCTTGGTCGCTTTTTCGTGTCCCGATGGGGTGCGGGTCTGGGAAATGCGCGGCGATCAGCAAATCGGATTCGTCGATGGTGAGCAAACCGCGCTGATTGGCTTTGATCCGGACGATCAGCATTTGATCGTGGCCGATGAGCAGGGCCTCGCGCTGTTTCCGTTGGTCAGTGGTGCCCGCCCCAACGTAGATGCCCGCCGGGGTTCCAGCATTGTCCTGGACTTGGAGCATCCGGTTCGGCCGGTCGTGAATCTGGTGGGCAGAGCGGGTTGTGTCTCTCGAAACGGCGAATATTGCTGTTTCGTTGGCTCTAACCGCTGCGAAATCGTGAACTTGAAAAAATTCGATGAGCCGGTCATGGCCGATTTTCATCCGGGCGCTCGGTTCCTGGCAGCCAGCCCGGATGCATCATGGGTCGCAACCGGTGCTTGGCTCTCGCCTCAAGTTATGGTCTGGGATGGACGCACAGGAAAGAAACTTAAAACCCTGGATACTCCGGATACCACGAGCGTCATTTTCAGTCCTGAGGGGAAGTACCTCGTTACTGGTTCGGCCGACCACTACACGTTTTGGCAAACGGGTTCATGGGTGGAGTCGTTCTCGATTCCTCAGCATGAACAAAATGATTTTGTTCCCTCCATGGCCTTTTCGGGCGATGGCCGGATCTTTGCCGGAACCCACTCCCGGCGCATAGTTCGTTTGTACGACGTCGCTACTCGCGAAGTCCTGGCCGATTTGGAACCGCCCGACCCTCACACGGTCACCGGAGTTTGCCTCAACGATGACGGGTCCTATCTGGCGGTTTGTGAAGGGTACCAGTCCCAGCGAGTTTGGGATTTGAAGGCGATAAGGGCAGGGCTGGAGCCGTTAGGCCTGGATTGGAAGCTGCGCGGCGAAGACGCTCATCACCGCCATTGATAAAAGCTCAGCACCGGTCCCGCTCACGCCGGGATTGCTTTTCAGCGCTTGATTTCCAAAATGTGCAAGAGTCTTGGAACAATTCTTATATGAAACTAATTCATTCGTGCGGAGTGTTTCTTCTTGCAGCCAATTCGGTCTTTGCCGCCGCGGGTGACTGGGCCCAATGGCGGGGGCCCAATCACGACGGGATTTCGACCGAAACAGGCCTGCTCAAGGATTGGCCTCAAGGCGGCCCCAAACTGGCGTGGGAAGCGAAAGGATTAGGGGCCGGTTACTCCTCGGTCTCAATCTTTGGCGATCGCATTTTCACGGCCGGAGACAAAGGCGAAGAAAGTTTTGTCGAAGCCTTGAGCCTGGCGGACGGCAAACCGGTTTGGTCGGCCAAGCTCGGCAAGTCCGGCCCGGTCGGACAACCTCAGTTTGAAGGACCGCGGGCTACCCCGAGTACGGATGGTGAATTGGTATTTGCGGTGAGCCAGTGGGGCGAGATGGTATGTTTGCAGGCCGGCACCGGCAAAGAGATTTGGCGGAAGGACTACACAAAGGATTTCGGCGGAGCTTGCCCGTTCTGGGGGTATGCCGAATCGCCGCTCATCGACGGTGAACGGGTTATCATCACGCCGGGGGGAAGCCAGGGGGCGGTGGTCGCTCTGAACAAAAAAACGGGCGATGTTGTCTGGCAGAGCAAAGGTTTTACCGATGCGGCTCATTACTCGTCCTTGATTATCGCCGATCCCGGCGGGGTTCGGCAGTACATTGCCCTCACGCCGTCCAGCGTTGCCGGGATTGCGGCGGACGATGGCAAATTGTTATGGAAAGCACCGCGCAAAGGGCAAGTCGCGGTAATCCCCACGCCGGTTTATGCCGATGGCTTTGTGTATGTGACTTCCGGCTACGGCGCCGGTTGTAATTTGTTCAAGATCACCAGCGACGGCGGGAAGTTTTCCGCCGAGCAGGTCTATGCCAACAAGGTGATGGTGAACCACCACGGCGGCGTCGTGAAAATCGGAGATTACATCTACGGGTACTCCGACGGCAAAGGTTGGACCTGCCAGGACTTCAAAACCGGCGAAGCCAAGTGGCAGGACAAAGAGAAGCTCGGCAAGGGCTCCATTCTTTTCGCGGACAGGCGGCTTTACTTGCGCCAGGAGGACAAGAAAGGCACGGTCGCGCTCATCGAGGCCTCGCCCGACGGGTATCGCGAACACGGGCGCTTCGATCAACCCGATCGCAGCAGCAAAAACAGTTGGCCGCACCCGGTTGTGGCCGGAGGCAAGCTGTACCTCAGGGACCAGGACGTTTTGCTCTGTTATTCGGTAAAGGAATAACGCGCGGTTTTCCCAGCCGGTCGGGCCATTTGCCCTGGAGTCTCGACTTTTGCCACAGCTTCATGCCATGCTCGACCCATGGCCGCTGTGGCGGTGATCCTGATTTTTGCGGGTGCAAGTTTCTTTTTCTCCCTGGCGGAGACGTCGCTTTTTTCGCTCAGCAAATGGCAGGTGCGTCAGCTGGCCGAGAAACGGCCGCGGCTTGGTGGGCTGGTCGAGAGCTTGCTGGCCAAGCCTCAAGATCTCGTAGCGACGCTTGTTCTTGGGAATACCTTCGCTAATGCCGCGGTGCTGGCGGTCGCTTTATGGCTCGTGCTGAGGGGGCGCTGGCCGGCCACGCCCGCGATCGCCGGCCTTCTGGCGCTGTTGTTAATCGGTTGCGAGGTTTTCCCAAAAACCATGGCCGTTCGCAACCCGGAGCTCTGGGCCATTCGCATCGCGCGGCCCCTTTCAGTTTTTCTGGCGTTCAGCCTCCCGCTTTGCCGCCTCGCCCAACAGCTCAACGCCTGGATTTTGAAAGCGTTCACCTCGCATCCAGGCCAGCCCCAGATCCAGCTCACCGACGCCGACTACCAGGAATTGCTCGAGATGGCTTACCAGCACGGCGCGCTTGCCGAAGCCGAAAAAGAAATCATTCTTCAAATCATCAGCCTGGATCGGCGCACCGCAAAGGAAGTCATGCGGCCGCGTTCGCGGATGGCTGCCATCTCGGACGATCTGTCGATCGAAGAAATGCTCGAAGCGGCGCGAAAGTTCAAACATCGCCGCCTGCCGATGTATGACGAAACTCCGGACACGATTGTTGGCATTCTCAACACGCGCGCGCTGTTGCTGGATCCGCACGTGGATCTCGCGGACGCCATCGAATTCCCGTCGTTTGTGCCTCAAACGATGAATTTGCTGCAGTTGCTGAAGAGCCTGCAACGCCAACAGCGCGGCCTGGCGATTGTGCTGGACGAATTCGGAGGAACCGCCGGCATCGTTACGATGGAAGATATCCTGGAAGAAATGATCGGGCAGATTCGGGCCGATGCCGACACAGACGGTTTTGTGATGGAGAAACTTGGCGTGGGCAAGTGGCGCGTGAGCGGCTTGTTGCGCCTCGATGATTTCCGGCGGGAATACCCCGCGCTGGGCGAAGTGCCGGAGGTCGAAACCATGAGCGGATTACTGACCAGCCTCATCGAGGTCGTGCCAAAAACCGGGGAATCAGCAACGTTCCGCGGGTTGAAATTAACGGCGTCGATGGCCGACGAGCGGCGGGTGCGGGAGTTGATGGTGGAACAAATAAAATAGGAAACTGCGGTGGCATTCAATTCGATCACATTGATGGCGGTGACCTTCTGCCTGGTGCTGTCCTTTTTCCTCTCTGGAATGGAAGCAGGCGTGTTTGCGCTAAGCCGGCTGCGTATCCGGCGGCAGGGCAGGGCGGGGGTCCGCTCCGCGCAGTTGCTCCATGAGTACCTCGATAACCCGGAAAATTTTCTTTGGACGATCCTTGTCGGCAATACGGTGGCCAATGCGCTCATCCTGGGGTGGCTCGTATTTGTCTTGGACCATTATTTATTCGCCCGGCTGGGTTGGTTCATTGCCGTGTATGCAGTGGCGGTGTTCTTCTTTTACGCCTTTTTCGATTTCCTGCCCAAGATGGTGTTTCGGACGTTTCCGACGAGGCTGTGCATTTTCTTTGCGCGGCCATTTCGTTTGGTTCATACGCTGCTGCGGCCGTTGGTCGGGGCAGTCGAATGGGTGTCGGACCTGGTGTTGCGATGGCGGGGCGGCAAGGCTTTCACAGGACGCCTGTTCGGCAACCGCGAAGAACTGCGCCTGGTCATGCAGGACCCCTCCCAAACTTTGACGACCGAGGAGCGCGGCATGATCAACCGTGTGCTGGATCTCCAAACCATCACCGTGCGCCAGGTGATGTTGCCCCTTTCACGCGCCGCGACGGTCAACACGCAAACTCCCATTTCAGAGGTGCTGCGCATTTGCAAGGAAACCAGCCTGACGCGCCTGCCGGTCTGGCAGGACCGGGACGGACAGCGACGCATCGTCGGCCTGCTTCACATCAATTCGCTCTTGTACAACCCTGGGCTGGATCCGTCTCGATTGGCGGGCGAACACACCAAGCCCGCGTTGTACCTGGATGAGGATCTGCGGCTTGAAGTTGCCTTGCGCCGCATGCAGCGCGGCGGCCAGCGCCTGGCCATCGTCCTGGCGCGCGACCGGCGCGAAATCGGCATTCTGAGCCTGCAGGACGTCCTTAAGGTAATTTTCGGGGAGGTGAGCCTTTGAGCGGGACGCACAGCGGAGGGGAACTGGCGCACGTCGCGTTCAAGATCCTCCTGGTGCTTGGCCTGGTTTTGCTTAACAGCTTCTTCGTTGCCGCGGAGTTCGCGTTGGTAAAAATTCGCGAGACACAATTGGACATGCTCGTTGTGAAGGGCGACTCCCGGGCGAAGGTGGCGCGGTCTATCATCGCGAATCTGAACGCCTACCTGAGCGCGACACAGTTGGGAATCACCATGGCGAGCCTCGGGCTGGGGTGGGCCGGCGAGCCCGTCTTCACAAGCCTTTTGTCCCCGCTGCTGGTTTCATTGCATGTTGAATCGGAAACGCTTCGTCATTCTATTTCGTTCGCCGTCGGTTTCTTTGCGCTCACTTTTCTTCACATTAGCGCCGGAGAACTGGCTCCTAAATGGACGGCGATCCAAAACCCTCTGCCGATCGCACTGACAGTCGCCCAGCCGTTGCGCTGGTTTTTCATCGCGTCCTATCCGTTGAATTGGCTGCTCAACCGGACCGCGCAGTGGATGCTGCAGCAGGCCGGAATTCGCGCCGTGAGCGAGTCCAAGCGCGCCCACTCCGAGGAAGAACTCCGGTTGCTGGTCACCACGTCACAAAAGCAAACCGGCGCCACCGCGCTCGGCCGGGCCATTGTCCTGAACGCCCTGGATTTGCGCCGGCGAGTTGCGCGCGAGGTCATGCGGCCCCGCCAGGAGATTGTTGGCCTCGATACCGACGCAACGATTGCGCAATGTCTGGATGTGGCCGAAAAGACGCGCTACTCGCGTTTTCCTCTTTGTGTCGAGGGAAATCTCGACCGCACTCGCGGAGTCATCCATATCAAGGATCTCTACGCCATGCGCCTCAAAGCTCGCACGGGCGCCGATCTCGTTGCCGTCGCCCGCAAACTAATCTATGTCCCCGAAACGGCGCACCTGGAGAAACTCCTGCAGTTTTTTCTGGACCGGAAACTCCACATGGCGGTTGTTGTGGATGAATACGGAGGAACTGTGGGGATGGTAACGCTGGAAAACATTCTCGAGGAGGTGGTTGGCCAAATCCAGGACGAGTTCGATCAAGAAACGCCGCTCCTCATTCCGGTCGGTGATTCCACCTGGGAAGCTGCCGGTGCGTTGCCTTTGCATGAATTGGAAGAGGTTGTGGGCGTCCCCTTGCTGCAGGAGGGAATCACAACTGCCAATGGCTGGATCA
>DATGLT010000355.1:0-8805 GCA_035294005.1 Verrucomicrobiia bacterium | reverse complement strand
AGTCCGACGTGCGGCGCGATATCCGCCGCACTGTAGCCGTGGTTTTTGCCGTAAAGCACCATATCCATTTTCCCGTAAGGCAACGAAAAGTAGAATTCCTCCTGCGATTGAGGCAACGAGTAGGTGTCAGTAGTTGGCGGCCGCTGGCGGATGACTTCAGGGACCTGAAGGAATTCGGCCAGCTGGTAGACCTGCGTTTTATAAAGGTGAGCGATGGGTTTCACGTCCGCGGCCCCGTCGCCCAGTTTGACGAAAAACCCCTGGTCGTATTCAAGCAGGTTCGGAGTGCCTGCGACCGCGAAGTTCATGCTGTCAGCGTAATAGTACTCGAGCATCTTGCGAGTCCGTTGCTTGAAATTGCTGGCCGCAACGACCGTGAGATACGATTTGAGGTCCAGTGCGGCCTGCGCGGTGCGGCCATCTTTGTGCTGGACGACAATTTTGAACAAGCGATACGACTCCTGCTCAGTCAGCGGAGGAAGAACGAGTTTGCATTTATCGCCAGGCGAGTAGTCCGGGATCAGTCTTTTGATTGCGTCATCGCGCCGTTTGTAGCATCCGGCCGCGTCCAGTATCAGGGAAATGTCTTCAAGGGCGTGGTCGATTCCAAGGTGCTCCGCTACGGTGCGGCTCAACGTGAGGGTTTCATCAGCCGAATCCCGTTCCGGCATGAGGAGGCCGAAAACGCGTTCCCGACCTAGCGCTCGGGTCGCAATAGTTGCAACGACGCTGCTATCGATCCCTCCGCTCAGGCCGACGACAAGGCCGCGCTTTCTAAACTGCCGCAGCACGACGCGCTTGAGCATCTCCTCGATGCGGGCAGCCTCCGCGGAGCAGTCGAGTCGAAGCAGGTCGGGATGAAACCTTGCGTGAGACATAAATCCAGTTCGGTGAGAACTGACATGGGACAATACGGTTTAAGCCGCCGAAACCGCGACCGCGGGTTTGTGCGACAAAAACCGCACGATTTTTTGCACGCTGTCGAGGTTTTCCGGAGTGATGTCTTCCGGATCTATTTTGAGCTTAAACGTCTCCTCCAGGAACATAATGAGTTCCAGGACACCGGTCGAGTCGATGGTGCCGCTGTCCAGGAGCGAAGTGTCGTCCTTGAGATTGGCGCCGTCGCCATACAAGAAGTTGGTGATGATAAAGTCTCTGACTTGTTTAGAAGCGTCCATTTGCGTTCAACATTTACGGGGTTCTTGGGTGGAATCCTGCTGAGCCTGATTGGGTTGGAGAGCTTTTTGGCTTGGCGATAGAGCCGGCCCCGGACTGGCATTGAATCGGGCGGCAATGGCCCGGATGTTGCACGCCGCATCCGTGAATCCCTTGACCTGTTCGAACCTGGGGTTCTTGGCAATCCGCTTCTTGATGGCTTCACCCTGCCCAAGGCCAACCTCAAACGCCAGCCACCCGCCATTTTTCAGATACCGCGGAGCCTCATCGATGAGCCGCCAAAGAATTCGAACGCCGAATGGCCCGCCATCGAACGCCGCTTTCGGTTCATGCGCGATGATCTCGGGGTTCATCGACTCGAATTTTGAGGGGTCAATGTACGGAGGATTGCAAGTGATCATATCGAATAGCCCCTGCGAGAGCTCCCCTTCGAGCGGCGCAAACATATCGCCGCAAAGGAGTTTAACACGTTCACCCAAACCCAGCCTTTGCACATTTCGATTGGCAAGCTCTATCGCTTCATTAGAAATGTCTATGCCAAATACTACGGATACGGGGAAGTAAAACCCGATCGCGCACGCTAGGTTGCCGGATCCGGTGCACAAGTCCACCACACGCGCCCTAGGTGTTGTTGGGAGAACCTCATCGCGCAAAAGGCCGAAAATGGCATTCCCCAAAATCTCCGTCTCTTTGCGCGGAATAAGGGCATTCTCGTCGCACAAGAATTCGAGCCCCATGAATTTTTGCCGCCCCACAACATAAGCAAGAGGAATCCCCCGTAGACGGGCCTGCAAAAGCTCAGAGAGCTTCTCCTTGGTCGCTGGAGTCAATGCTGGCAGCGGGGTGGACATTGCATCCTCGACAGGGACAGGTTTGCCTGCAGCGCAAAGCCATAGAGCCTTGATCGTGGTTTCAGCCGTCTCGTCCGGTTTGTCCGAAGGCGGAATAAAAACGGACGCGTATCGGTCGTTTAATTCCTTGAAGAGATTTGAATCCTGGGACTCCATGAACTCTCTCTCAATACATACGAAATAAGCAGGCTTTGCGGCCGCGTCAAGGGCCGCCACTTGATCAATTAGACCGTAGGAATAGGGGTAAACCCTCCCTCCAGCTGCGGCGGGCCTAATGCAACGGGGGAACTACAATTTCAGGATCCGAGGACTCCACTCTAACGGAGCCCGTCCTTTTTGATTTTGCCGTTATCGGTCTTCGGCAATCCCGCGGTAAACTCGATCACCTGCGGTACCATGAAATTCTCCAGGTGTGCCGCACAATGCCGTTGAATATCTTTGGGCGTGAGGTTTGCATTGGGCTCCAACGCGACAATTGCCTTTATCGCCTGCCCGAGCTTCTCGTCGGGCACCCCGATTACTGCCGCCTCCTTTATCCCTTTTAAACTGTAGAGCACGTTCTCCACCTCGACGGGACTAACCTTTTCGCCTCTCGATTTGATAATGTCGTCACTTCGGCCTTTAAAGTAAAAGAACCCCTCCTCGTCCATGGAAAACCAGTCCTGGGTGCAGAGCACACGCTCTCCCGGCAGCTTGCCCGGGCGAATCATCCGCGCTGTGCGCTCGGGCTCGTCCCAATAGCCTAGCATCACGTGAGGCCCGCGAATGTGCAGAATGCCAGGCTGGCCTGGCCCGACCGGCTGTCCTTCGGGTGAAAGCAGAAACATTTCAGTGCCTGGTATGGGCTTGCCCACCGAGCCACGCTTAACGTCGATCAACTCAGGCTCCAAGTAGCTCACCCGCTTGCACTCAGTCAAACCGTACATTGCGAAAATGAGCGCGTTGGGAAAAATCTGTCGCAGCGCCGGGATGTAGTCGGGCGGCAGCGCCGCGGCCGTGTTGGTGACCGTTTGGATCTTTGGAAAACACAGCGGCGTCTTCTGATGCATCGATATGAGTGTCGAGTAGATGGTCGGCACCCCGGGAAACACTGTCACCTCGTGCTTCTGCATCTTGGTGAAAACAACGCCCGGATAAGTAAATGAACGCTCCAGCACCAGCGTTGCCTCCAAACCGAACGCCATCAGCATTTGGTAAAGGCCGTAGTCAAATGCCAGAGGAAGCAAATTGATGATCCGGTCGCCCGGGCTCAGCCGCAGATATTCGGTGATGCTGTCACGCGCAAACACCATCGACTGGTGCGTCATCGTTACGCCCTTGGGAAAACCTGTGCTGCCGGACGTGAAAATCAGGGCAGCAAGGTCCGTAGGAATGCAAAACCGCGGGTTATCCATCGCCGGCTCCTCTCGCACGGCTTTCCAGAAATCTTCCACCGGGGGCTTGCCACTCTCGACGCCTTTCCAGTTCGAGCACAAGATTGCCGCAAGGGCACTGCACTCCCCTACAATCGGGTTGAACTCATTGGCTAAGTGCGCATCGGTCACCAGCAACCGCGCGCCGCTTTTGTTCAGCACGAACTTTAACTTGTCCGACTTGGTCTGCGGGTTGATGACGACAAAGGCCGCCCCCGCCCACAGCGCAGCCCATATCGCAACCACGCATTCCAGCGTGTTATCGCAGTAAATCGCCACCCGATCTCCCCGCGTAACACCACGCCGCACAAAGGCCGCAGCACAGTGCGTGACGTGCTCAAAAAGCTGCCCGTAGGTGACGCTCTCCTTCTCTGTAATGAGCGCGTGTTTATCCGGGCAATCGTAAGCCGCCCGAATCAGGCTTTCGTGAAGCAGCCGCGGAAAGCGTGGCTTGGCCGGTAAACTCCTGGACATTGAGCCAATCCTTAAGCAAACAGCTTCAGCCAGGTCTGTTTGCACAAGCCCATCCGGACAACATCGCGGCGCTCTCCACCCACGACAGCTTCTTCGCGAAACACTCCTTCCAACTCAAAACCAAACCTCGCATTGAGGTGCAGGTTCCGAATGTTGGTATCCATCGAATAGACGTAGACCTTGTTGAAGTTTCGAATCATGAAAGCGTAATAGAGGAAAAGAAAAGTCGCTCGTTTGCCAATGCCTTTGCCGCGCATTTCCGCATCCCCAACCAGCTTTCGCATCTCCATCTTTGCCGGACCCGGATCGATGCTTTCGGCGCCCACGATCCCGGCCAGCTCCCCTTGATACTCAATAGCAAAATATTCACGCCCCGAGTCGCACAAGTGCCTGCACAGGTTGGTTTCGTCTTGAGGAAAGTGCGGATAGAAGCTCTCCCGAACAGCCGCTGGCCGGAGCCACTCGGCGACCCGGGCGCAAACGCTGGCCTCAACCGGGCGAACACTCACCTCGTGCACGCTCAGATGACGGCTGACACCCCACTTGTCGACCACGTCCCCGATTCGGAAAACCTGGTTGTGTGATGCATGAGAGCCACAGGTCCCGGCGTCGTTCTGCATGACATTGTCCAAGAGATGCGCCGCAACGCTTAAAACCTGGGCATTGGTCACCCCGTAATTGACCAGTTCCTTGTAAAAACTCCGCGTCACTAGCTTCAGCATCTGCGCTTGCTGTTCATCGGAAACCGTTCGCTCGTCACCTTTTACGTGCATAGGTGCGCGTGTTTCGTGCTGTTGAGCATGTCGCCCCGCCTGAGCGTCATTTGGGGAAAGGTAACAGGCCTTATGTCAACCCGGCACCCATCTGCTGCCGTGAAGCACGAAATCTCCGGACTACTTCTCCGTACACACCTCCGGACCCGCAGGTTTTCCCAGAGCTGCAGCAACCCGCTAATTACCACCGTGCACCTGCCGTCAGGCAACCGCGGTTATGTCCATTCCACCATCCGCAGCCAGGGCCGGAACCATTTGCGGCACGTGTGTGCCTTCGACGGTTAGCGAGCTGCGATCCACCTCAGTCAAGGTTGTCCGCCCAAGAAATTCCAACAAAACCTGCACCCGCTGGCGCGAGGGCAAGGTGCGAACGACAACACCGCGCAAGCCAAGGAAAGCGCCAGCCGCAATGGCCACTTCGGTGCCGGGCCTTAACCTGTTCTCAACAACTACCGGTTCATCATCCTCAAAACACCGGCGCAGGTCCTCTATCACTGGGTCCGGGACTATGGGAGTCTGGGTTCCAAAATGCACCAGGCTGCTGATACCTGACAGATAGCGCAACGTGTCCAGGTCACGCGCCAGGTTGCACCGAACGAAAATGTAACAGGGGAAAAGAGGCTCCACGACCTTAACCATGCCGCGGCGAGTTGATCGCTCAATCTGAAGCCGCGGATGGAACACTTCCAACCCCAGCCGGCGCGCTACATTGCCCGCAGCAATGTGCTCGTGTTTGGGCTGTGTCCTGGCGCAATACCAGCTCGTTTCTAAAGCCGATATTGGCGCTATGGGATTGTCCATTCGCTCGTTCACCTGATTCGATTCTTGCTGATTATAGGGGTAAAGGCCCCATCGACAACGCCAAACATTACGGAGCCACAAACCCGGGTTTGCCCGGTATGGGCCAAAATTCTCAAGTCCTTTTCAGCACGTTCCATACCGCTGCAAACTCAATGTTCACCCATTTTTCATGTAAGTTGAACCGCTATCGAGACTAGACGGCCGTTTCCATGCTTTTGCTGATGCTAAGATCCGTAGAATTCCTGTGGATCTGGCCCCAGTCCCGGTTTTCAAAGCGCAAAACGGCTATTCCAATGACCAGCAACGGGTAACGTCGCAGGTATGCTAAAATCCTGCCAGGTTATTGCGCCACAGCATAAATCGTGTATTCTCTGCAGATCTGATGCATCATAACGACGCAAATGGCCACGGGCATCTACCCCGGGTCAAAACGCGGCCGCGGTCAGGATTTCTGAAACTCGGAACACAATTGTTTTTCGCCCTCCTCCTCGGGTATGCGGCTCAGGCCGATGTTAATGTCACGCAGCATCACAATCACGCCACACGCGACGGACTCTACATCGATCCGGCCTTCACAACCAATGCCGCCGCTGGGTTGACTCGTGATACGACCTTCAGCGGCAGGATCAATGGCGCGGTTTACGCCCAACCCCTTTACATCGAAGGCGGCCCAGGCGGGCGCGCGGTCATTATTGCCGTGACGAGCTCCAACTACGTTTACGCCCTCGACGCGGCGGACGGCTCGGTTGTCTGGGAACTCAACGTCGGCAGCCCTGTGGCGCTTTCAACCCAACCCTGCGGCAACATCAACCCGCTGGGCATTATCGGCACACCGGTTGTCGATTTGGATAGCAGGTCCTTGTTTTTTGATGCATGCGTCACGCCGGACGGCTCAACGACCAAGCACATGGTCTATTCGGTGAACGTCGACACCGGCGGAACCAACAGCGGCTGGCCCGTGGATGTCGCCGCCAGCGTTTCTTTTGGGGCCACGAAGCTCATCCCCAACGTCCATAACGAACGCGGAGCCATGGTCTTTCTCAATGGTACGCTCTACGTGCCGTACGGAGGCAAATACGGTGATTGCGGCGCTTACCACGGCTGGTTAGTGGCCTTCCCCACAAATAACCCATCAGCTCCCACGGCATGGGCAACCGCTGCCACTGGCGGAGGCTCATGGTCCTGCGGAGGCGTTACCACCGACGGCACCGACCTGTTCATCGCCACGGGCAATACGTTTGGAGCGTCGACCTGGAGCGGCGGAGAGGCAATCATCCGGCTTCATCAAGGCGCCAGTTTCAGCGGGTCAACGGCAGATTATTGGACTCCCTCGAACTGGAAACAACTGGACACCAGCGATCTGGATCTGGGTGGTAGCGGGCCGCTCCCGGTCGATGTCCCCGGCGCAACTCCATCCCAGCTCGTGCTGGCCCTCGGCAAAGACGGCAATGGTTACCTGCTCAACCGCGCGAACTTGGGCGGCGTCGGCGCGCCTTTATCCCAATTGCACCTTTCCACGACTTCCATCATTCAAGCTGCCGCCACATACCGTACTGCGCGGGGGACTTACGTCGTTTTCATGGATGGCTCCGATCTGACCTCGTTCTTAATTACTCCGGGCAATCCCCCGACGATGTCTGTCGCCTGGTCGGCCAGCCAAAATGGGCACGGCTCCCCCTTTGTCACTTCCACTGACGGCACCAACAACGTGATCGTCTGGGGCATTGGCTGCGAAGGCGACCAGAAGCTGCACGGTTTCGATGGAGACACCGGGAACGTGGTGTTCTCAGGCGGCACCTTGGCTGATGCGATGTCCGGTACTCGGCACATGAACACGGCCATTGTTGCCCAAGGCCGCATTTTTGTGGCTGCTGACAATGAGGTTTACGCGTTCACTCTGCCACCCAGCCCGCCGGTAATTACAGTTCAGCCTACAAACCAAACCGTTGCAGTGGGTGGCCAGGTGCAATTCCTGGCGGCAGCATCGGGCACGGCCCCGTTAAGCTACCAATGGTTCTTTGAGACAAACGCGGTATCGGGCGCGACCAACGCCACACTAACACTCACGAATGTGCAACTCGCGCAAGCCGGCCCGTACGCACTGGTCGTCTCGAATCAGTTGGGCGGCGCCACTACTTCCTCAGCGCGCCTCGCCGTGTTGAAGGCTCCAGTTATTTCCAAGGTTTCGCTCAACGGCACCACCATTTCCGTGACCTTCGACTCGCTTCTTGGCCCGCATTATCTCCTGGAATATACCGATTCACTTGCGGCCCCGGTTTGGACCTCCTTGACTCAAATTGTTTCCGGCTCAGGCGCCCCGCTCACGTTGACTGATACCAATGCAGTCCCAGCCGCCCGGTTCTACAGGGTTCGCTCGTTTTAACCCGTTGGTGCGGTAGAATAAAGAGGTCCTGTCAAAGGGCAGGTCCTCAACGCTGGTCCTTTCCGAGCATCGACAGCACAAGTTGCGATTGTCCCCGCCAATCCAGAAGTCCCGCGATCCCGCTTGATCGCACAAATCCCAATTCACGTTGCGCTTGCATTGTTTGACATAGAATGACAAATTACCGTTCTCCGACCCCGGTGATGTTTTTCAGGGGCCGGTTCCTCGGTTACACTTGCCGTCATTGTCGGCGGTGCAGTCCGTTCAGAGGGAATTCAGGGTTCATCGTCGTGCCATCTAAGAACCCTCAATCGGAAAAGGCACGCGGGTACTGGAAGGGAAATCAAGACGGTGCAGCCAGTCAAATCGCTTGTTGCAGTTGCAGTCGCCGGGACCTTGCTTGCCAGCTTTCCTCATAGAGCCTCCGCAGCAAGTGCGACCGTCATATGGGACTTGGAACCCGATCCTACCGTCAACGGCTACAATCTGTATTACGGCCCTGCACCGGCCAACTACACCAACGTCATTTCCGCCGGCCTTACAAACCAGGTCGTCGTCAATGGGCTGGTTGCCGGCTCAACCAACTTCTTCGTCGTCACGGCCCTGAACATTTACGGGATCGAAAGCCTTTTCTCAGATCCCCCCGTCATGTACGTGGTCCCCTTCTCCAACAGCGTCGTTAGCTTGAACGGCCTCACACGAACCTACGACGGCGGGCCCAAACCTGTCAGCGTGACCACCATTCCCGCTGGCCTGTCGGTGGTTGTAACCTACAACGGGCTTTCAACCCTGCCGGTAAATGCGGGCCAATACCAGGTCGTTGCCACGGTGGTCGACCCCGTCTACACAGGCAGTGCATCCAATACTTTAACCATCACAAAAGCGCCCCTGACCATTCTCTTCGGAAACCTTGATTGGAACTACGATGGAACCCC
>DATGLT010000354.1:0-8902 GCA_035294005.1 Verrucomicrobiia bacterium | reverse complement strand
GCCGGTTCGGTGCGGTTGCCGGCCAGGCCCATAAAACAGGCAGCGATCAATCATCAACCGGGTGGCCGGTCCGATCAGCCGGACCCCGTTGCAGGATGAGTTTACAATGCACCCCGAAATGACGGTGTCCTCCCAGTATCGGCCCGCAATTGAATCGTCTCCGGTGTAGAACTGGCAATCGATGATGTTCACGCGATGACACCAGTGCCCGGGCGCACCCCGAAAGTGCACGCCGTCCCATCCGCCTGTTATTTTGACATTCCGTATGTCCACGTCGTCGCTTGCCTGGAAAAAAATCGCGTAGTTGGCCGCGTCGACAATCGACACATCCCGGATCGTGAATTTTCGGCAGTCCGCAAAAATGATCGTGTGCGGGCCGCGCTTGTGCTCCTCGCCTTGGGGATCGAAGACTTTGCGGCCGTCAATCGTGCCCTGGCCGCAAATGGTCACATCCTCGGCTCCGTCGCTTACGATTAGGCCCCGGTGCCACTTGCCCCAACTGCGTTCCGGCATGAAAGCAGGGACTCGGGGCGCCTGGTACGAAGCGAGGTTGGTTGTTCCTGCAATTGTGGCTCCGGCCGAAAGGAACAGGGTGACATGGCTCTTGAGATGAATGGTCCCGCAAACGTATTGGCCAGGCGGAACAAGGACCTGTCCGCCGCCTGATTCCGAACAGGCTTCGATGGCCCGATTGATCGCAGTGGTCTCCGACTCCTCGCCCGCGATTCCGGAGGGCTGAAAATCGCGCATATTGAAAGTTCGAGTGACGCCGCCGGATTGCTCCGCCGCCCGGACTCGGGCAGCGAACAGCACAAGAGTTCCCGCTAAAAAGAACCGGGTGATTGTCGTCGTCATGTACCCGTCTTGATAATGCAACTTGATTTGTGTTGTGAAGCTCGGATTTCGGCAAAAACAGGGTGTCTTCAGTCCGGGCGTGAATCAGGACCGTGATCACCACGAGCTGCTGTAGGTTATGTCGCCGTTCGTCCCACTGTTTTTGGTAATTGGTTTGCCGCCATCATCAGCTCCATCGGGCCCGACGCTATACACCAACCATTGGCCGGCCGTGGTCTTATAGCGGAAAGGTTGCTCATTAAATGGGTCTGGGGGCACTCGGCTGAGGTATTGCGGGACGAGTTGGTCCAGGTTGGCTGGCATGTTGTGATGATCCGACTGGTAACATCGCAGTGCCATTTCAATCATGATCAATCGTTCGTGAGCCACGGTCGTATTGTGCCGGATTTGGGTTTGCTTGAGTATGTCCCGTGACTGCCGCCACCCAACTACCAGTTGCACCGGGTTGGCCGTTCGCATCAATTCATGCCTGGCAAAAAGCTTTTCACAATGTCTTGTTTCCTCAAAAGACACCCGCTCGCGATCCAATCTTTCCATTTCCGGCAAGAGTTTGCGCATCTCTTCCGAGTCGAGATCGTCGATGAGCCTGGCCAGCGGAATCCCTGCGATGGCTTCACAGGCTATCCCTACCAGCCGGTGAATGACAAATCCGCCGCGGCTGACTTCATTCCCAAAACGCAGTCCTTCGATGTAATTCTTCGCCGCCGCCCCTGGATGATTTTGAAGTTCCAAAAGCCGGCCCTGCGCCCTCAGCAGTTGGGCGATTCGCTTGGTGTTCGACAGGGGGCCTATGGTCGTCCTGAAGTTCGAGATCGCCAGCTCTGTCGGAACGCAACAGGTGTGCGACAGGCCAAGGCGTATGACGTTTAACGCTTCCTCGTTTGATGAGATTAAATTCGTGAGGGTTCGAAAATCCATGCTTTGGTAATTGCCGACATCGCCGGCGATCAGATTTCCCGCCCTGGTGTAATCGTCATAACCGTTTGGATGGGGCAACGGCGGTGCACCGGGCGAACCGACTAGGAGCAGGGCAATGGCGCATAAGCCAAGTGCCAGGATGGCTGAAGATGCGATGAGCAGTTTGAATGTTTTGCTCGGCATCACCCCCGAAGGATGGCAAACCGCAGGACGAGGTCAAGCGAGCCCGATCCGCCCCCAATCCGGATGTAAAACCACGGATGAACTCGGATAAACACGGGTTTTGAGGCCGAAGAATAGGTTCCAAGCCGCACCATGTTCTATTACACGGTGTCTGAGTGCGAAACACCGTTGGGTTGATTCTTTATTAGTGTTTATCCGGGTGCATCTGTGGTCTTTTGTTCCCAACTAATTCGGTTACGTGCGGATTTGGATGCCCAAATCCTCGCCTAAGAAGACAAGTGAACCACGGAACACTCGGAATACGCTGAAAAAACCATTTCCGTGTGGTCCGAGTATTCCGCGGTTCTCTCTGCTTTCTATTTCAGCGGTCGTGTCGCCAGACTCGGTGGTTTGCGGGCCGTCCGCTCATCTTGGCTCCCTTAGCCAAGGATTTGGGATCCGTGTGCGCTGGCGCATGGGGCAAACTACGCGATGCGTGTCAAGGGCACCTTGCGTATAGTATGCCCATGCCGTATGGAAAGGGCCGACGGAAATTGCTTTTGGGGCTGGGCTTGTTTATTGCCGCGCTTGCCGCCATTTGGCTTCTTTGCCCGGTCTGGTTTCCGTGGTTGCTCCGCCCTGTGGTCTCGCGAATGGGTGCGACCATTGGCAGCTACCAACGACTGGGCTATTCAAAATTCTCCATCAGCCACTTGGTCTTCACCAACGAATCAATGGTTCTGAAGGCCGAGAAGGTCGAGGCACTGGTTCCTTCCTCGTGGCTTTGGCGGCTCGGCGTGTCGCGCAGGACTGAACCTTTTCTGACCATCACCAATTGGGATTGCAAATTCCTGCCCAGCAACAAACCGTCTCAGCCTGTTCCAACGCAGGTTCGAAGCGCCGCCTCCGCTTTCCAAACTCTCCATCGCTGGCTCCCACGCGCTGTCTTGGCAGACGGAACCGTTGCTTCCGGCGATACGACTTTGTTCATTTCGGACGCTGTGTGGAACGCTGGCGCGCTTTCGGTCGAATTAAAGCTGCCGGAAAAGCTCTCCCTTCGAGCGCTCAACCTGCAGATATCGGAAGGGCACCCGTTTGAAGTCCGTCTGAATCTTCCCGCGGCCGGAATTCTTTCTTCTGTCGATCTCGTAACGAACAACTCCGGGCTGGACATCAGGGGCTCGAGCCAGTGGCAAACCAACCGCTTCGATTTTGAGGCTCATTTTGGGCCCGAGGACACCTTGCCTGCCGCCGCTTTGCTGCGGGCCTCGGAATTCCACATTCCAGGCCCGGTGATCCATTTGGACGGGTATCGGGACCTCAGCGCTTCTTTGTCGGCACTTTGGCAGACTGGCCGATTCAATATCACCGCATCGGCCGCTGCCTCTCCAACGGTTACGGCTACGAATCTGCCACCCATCAATTTATCTTTGCTCGTCGAGGGAAACACCAATTCGGCCGTAATCCGCAAACTTGATATCCACGCTCCCTTCCTTCAAGCCCAGTTGGACAGGGAAACGGCCCTGATTTTTTCCGCACCTTATCTGGAGGGACCCAGCACGCTGCGGTTGCGCGCCGATCTGGCTCAACAGCACTGGGCCCCTGTCACGGGAACCTTGGCGGGTATTCTCAATGTGTCCGCCGGAGCAAGCAACCTTCCCACGGCTCGGTTCCTTCTTGCGGGCACCAATGTCGGCAACAACAGTTTATCCGCAAACCGGGTGACAATCGCTGCCGGGTTGAACTGGCCAACGCTCGCCGTTTCCAACGTCAGCCTTCTTTTCGACGACCAATCGACTGCGAATCTCTCCGGAGTAGCTGATTTGGATCAGAAAACCTTAACTAACGCTTCGTTCCACTTCCAAGGAGCCCTTGTTCAGCGCTGGTTGCCTGCCGATTATTCGTGTGATCGTCTGACAATCACTGGCCGGGTTGACGGCGCTTTCGGTCATCTGGTTCACTCAGGAAGCCTCACCGCTTTGGCCGTCAATGCTCCTGGTCTTCATCCTTCCGACCTGGCCCTGGCGTGGAATGGCTTCAACAAAGATATCGAGCATTTTCAGCTTCGGGTTGAACAGAGCAATGCGGTGCTCAATACATCCGGCGCGTTCCGCTTTGATTCAAGCCAGGTGCGGCTTGACCTCGCCCAATTGGCTCTGTTGACCAATAAGACTCCCGCCTTTTCCCTGGCAGCCCCGGCGACTTTGACGTTTACGCCCCCGCAAACAAACGCCGGTTGGCAGTTGGAGGCGACACCGGTACGGCTAACCGGCCCGGCCGGAGAATTTTCGCTTCGATCGTTGGTGCACTGGCCGGATCGGGGAGAAGGGGAGTTTGGGTTGCAGCGTTTCTCTCTCGGTTTTCTCAGCCAATTCACCAAAAAGCCGCTTCCGCAACTCACCGTGACCCGGTTGGCCGCTTTCATCGATTGGTCAAATGGGCCTGCTACTCTTAGGTTCGATGTCTCTGGAAGGGGAGTTCCCGTCGCAGCCGCCCCAAAGACACAGCGCGCGAAATCGCAATCAGATTCTCGCCACGAAACGGAACAATTGCTGTCGACGCCTTTGGATTTTGCGCTGCAACTCGGGGGCGACGCTCAGGGATTGACGCTCACAAATTTGGCGATCAATACCAGCACTTCGTCTGTTGCCACAGCGCATGGTTTTCTGCCCTTGAGCATCTTCCCGGCCTCGACCAACCGCGTCCTCGATTTATCTTCAAATGAGAGTTTACGCTTCGAAGCGGGTGTGCGGCCCGAGGCGTTTTTTTGGGAAAGCCTTGCTGATTTGACGGGCGTGCGTTTGCGCCAGCCGGTCCTGGATCTCAACGTCGCAGGCACCTGGAAAGCACTCGAGGGACACGTGAATTTTGAAGCTCAATCCATCCAGTTGGAAAGAACCAATCTTCCAGTCCGCATCCAGGACCTTCGCCTCAAGTTCAATATCGACCGCGACAAGGCTGCCCTGAGCGACGGCCAAGTGCGAATTCAAGGCCAATCGATGATGCTCACTGGCGAATTGCCCTTGGGCGAAGAGGCCTGGAAAGGGCTGTTCCACAAAACGCTCCCTCCACTGGACAAGGCCTCCGGTCATTTGGTCGTGAAAGACGCCGAGCTTGCCGCATTCGAGCCGATCTTTCCCCAATTGCTTGCGCCGCAGGGAAACTTGAACCTCGATTTGAAGTTGTTGCCGGGCGCGCGGTTCGAGGGCGCTTTGATTCTAAGACACGCGCGCACCCGTCCGCTTGGCAACACGGCACCAATCCGTGACATCAACGTTACGCTTCGATTTCGCGATCGGTTCCTGGCCCTGGAGAACGCGACGGCCAGCTTGAGCGGCGCCGAAGTCGATTTGACCGGTACAGTGGATCTGCGCGGCACCAATTGGATGCGCGGCCGCATCCCTCCTTTTAACCTGGCGTTGCATGGGACGAATGTACCCCTGGCCCGGCAGCCCGAGTACATCATTCGCAGTGACCTGGACCTTTCGTTCGCCAAGACCAACGATTCGCCCGCCGTCGTTTCCGGAAAGGCGCAACTCAAAGATTCCTATTACCTAAGCGATTTAGGCGCACTGGTCCCGGGGAAAGTCGCAACCCCGAGCGAGCGCCCGCCTTTCTTCAGCATCGACAATCCGGCGATATCGGATTGGCGGCTGGCCCTCGATGTGCAAGGGGTTCGCTGGTTGAAGGTCCGTTCCAGTCTGTTCAACGGGGAGGTTTCGGCCAATCTGCACCTCGAAGGCACGCTCAATGAGCCGCTCGCTTTGGGAGTGCTCAAGCTGGATTCGGGCCTGGTCCGTTTCCCGTTTGCCAATCTGCAGGTTCAACAGGGGTTGGTGACGCTGGCAAGCGACGATCCATACCATCCCCAGTTGCTCATTCGCGCCGGGTCGAAACAGTTTGGCTATGAAATTCGCATGGAAGTCAGCGGTTCCGCAGACGCGCCGATCATCCAATTTACGTCTAACCCCTCGTTATCGTCAGAACAGATCCTGCTCATGATTACGGCGGGGCAACTCCCTCCAGGCTCCTTTAGTTTAACGCCACAACAACGAGCCCAAACGGTTGCCCTTTTTCTCGGACGTGATCTTCTCTCCAAGCTGGGACTGGGCGACCAATCGCAGGAACGTCTCACCATCAGTTCGGGCCAGGAGATTTCCGAGCAAGGTCGGCCTACGTATCATGTGGAATACAAGGTCAGCAAGCGATGGTCTGTTGAAGGTGAATACGATCGGTTTGGCGATTTCAATGCTGGGCTCAAATGGCGCGTCTATTCCAAGTAAAGGTTGTGCTGCCGAGACCCTGGTTTTCAGTGGCAATCGTTCTCCTTGCTTTGGCTGTCTCGGGCTTCGCTCAAACAACGTCGACCTCGCCCCCCAAAACCGCGCCCGCTCAACTCCAAATCTCCGGTTACGGTTTTCTGGGCAACAGACAGCTTAAAAGGATCCTGACTACTCTCGAACTGGGCGGCCATAAGCCCGAATTCTTTTCCGCCGCTTTTGTTGAGGATGCTACGCTGATACTGGTCTCGCGTGTCAAACGGGACGGCTATCTTCGCCCTTCGCTTTCGGTGGTGCTGCGCACATCAGATGGCCGGGAAATCCAGACCGACGCTGCCCGCCTGCTGGAAAACCCGCTATCGCGCGAGCTTCGGTTCGTTTCCGTCAGGTTCCATATCAGCAAAGGTGTTCTGTTTTACTTCCAGTCCCTGCAATTTCAAGGGCTTCACACGGTTCAACCCAAAACCGCCCGATCCTACTTTTTCGAGACCGATGGCCTTTTTTCAACCAAGAAGGCGCGCGCGTTCACTCCCGAACGCTTGCGCCAGGGCATCTCCAGCCTGACGGACGTGCTCGATCGCAACGGTTACCAGGATGCCAAAGTCGAAGCGGTCGATACGAATCGGAACGACCGAACCGGAGCTGTCAATGTCACGGTCAATGTTGCTGAAGGACGCAAATACTTCATTCATTCCATTCGCGAGGAAGTTGCCACTCCATCCGGGACGAACCAGGTCCGGATCTCGGTCCCGAACCGGCCGTACTCGCGCATTTGGCTGCAGGACTTTGAATTAGGTATCAAGACAAACGAATATCACCGGGGCTACCCGGACACTACGGTGCAGATCCAAAATGTGCCGGCAAGTTCTTCGACCAATGACACGCAAAAGGATTTGGTAGCCCTGGTCAACACGGGTCCCCAGGTCCGAATAGGCGTTGTTGAGTTCCAAGGTGCTCCCAAAACAAGCCGTCGATTGCTCAAGCGCAGCGTGCGGATCCAGCATGGCGAGTTGCTCGATCCAACCCGCATTGAGCAAGGCCGCTATCGCCTCGCCCGCCTGGGTATTTTCGACACGACCGATTTGAACTACCGCTCCGAGGGCGAACATGTCCGTGACGTGCTTTTCAATTTGCAGGAAGGCAAGAAGATCAATCTCAGCCTGCTCTTCGGTTGGGGAAGCTATGAGCTCCTGCGAGGGGGAGTAGACGTGGAAGCCAATAACCTTTGGGGACTGGCCCACCACGCCGAATTCAAAGCCATTCAATCGTTTAAAGCCTCCAGCGGCGATTTCACTTATACGGTTCCGCAATTCATCGGTCCCGATATCGATCTATTCGTCAATGGCACCGGACTGCGGCGTGAGGAGATCTCTTTTACTCGACTCGAGTACGGCGGGGCGATTGGACTACACCGGTACTTCCAAGCTTCTTCGACGGATGTCACTACCCGGTACAGCTATCAAATCCTGAACGCATCGGATTTCAGCGCCGTGCAGGAGGTCGCCAGCGAAGGTCTGACTAACCCGGCCGTCGGTGCGGTCACCATGGAAATAAAA
Source organism: Verrucomicrobiia bacterium (assembly GCA_035294005.1). Lineage (GTDB taxonomy): Bacteria > Verrucomicrobiota > Verrucomicrobiia > Limisphaerales > UBA8199 > JANXQE01. Next base: position 1,131 of record DATGLT010000354.1, on the reverse strand, counting down.
CATGATCGCCGCGATAACCCGCTTTACCCGCGCAAAGGATATAAAGTGTTTCTAACCCTCGAAACGGCGACGGATGCAATTGGAGGCGACGCAAATTATGAACGCATAGAACTTTCTCCCTCCTGGCATCATCCCCTCGGCAACGGGCTCACGATCAGTCTGGGTGTCAGTCAGGGCATCGTCGACAGCTTTGGCAGTCCTGCCAATAATCTGCCGTTTAACAAACGCTTTTTCCCTGGGGGCGAGAACTCGATTCGCGGATTCCAGGAAGGGCAGGCTTCACCCCGCAACGAATTTGGACAACTGGTTGGCGCTGAAACTTACACCCTGGGAACCGTTGAACTGGAGCAAGCCTTGACCCCAAAATGGGCGCTGGTTGTTTTCTCAGACAACCTGGCCTTCGCGCGACGATTGGATCATTATCCGTGTGACACCGCGCTATTCTCGGTCGGCGGAGGCTTGCGTTGGCGGACTCTTATCGGCCCCATCCGGCTCGAGTACGGCCACAACCTGAATCCCCGGGCGGGAGACCCTTCCGGCACGCTCCAGTTCTCTCTGGGTTTCCCGTTTTAATCGGTGTCCCTGGGCTTGTTCCTTTTCTTGCACCAGCCAAGCTACGACTGCATTCTTTGTTTTCCCGGACCCAGGGCCAATCGATTGAGCCCCGTTCGGGTTTAAGCATGTCTTCCAGTCTCAATTCTGCGATGTCCGGCTACCGGATCGTGCGGCTGGCGAGCGGTGCCTTCAGTGTGCATTCGCTCGCCCACGCCGAGACGTTCCACCCCGTGGTCGGTCCGGTTGCCGAGGCGCAGGCGCTCTATGTGCGCCAACTGCACCTTGTGGAACGATTGCTTGGCCACACGGGGGAGTTTGTTGTTTGGGACGTCGGGCTCGGCGCCGCTGCCAATGCTTTGACTCTGATCGGAGCGGCCCGGGATCTGCCATGCCAGGTGCGGCTGATCAGCTTCGATCACACACTCGAACCGCTGGCGTTCGCGCTCGCCAATGCAAAGCACCTGCCGTATTTGAGCGGGCATGAGGCGACGTTAACCACGTTGCTGGATTGTCTCCAAACCAGATTTGTGACGGGAAACTGTTCCGTGGATTGGAATGTTCAGTTGGCTGATTTCC
>DATGLT010000353.1:0-14486 GCA_035294005.1 Verrucomicrobiia bacterium | reverse complement strand
GACCGGACGGCGGCAGCAATAACGAGGCCGGCGTGAGCGCATGCGAAGATTCTAAATCACGTTCGGAAACCCGGTGCCGCATTCCTTTGGAAGACAAGGGAAATTCACTCGGTTTTCTCGCTTATGGGACGACTGTGAATTTGTAATTATCAGATTGGTATCCGATTGCCCAATACTGAACGCGTTCGTTCCTAACTGGATCGTGAGCTTTGGTGACTTGTCGTGTTGTGACCTGCCCAATAACGAAGCACCGATAAAACAAATCAGCATGACACCCACTATGAAATATTGGGCGAAATAAAAGAAGAAGTCCGCTTGGGTTACCAGGCACCTCCAGAACGCAAGTAAGCGTGATGTCTTACGTTTAGGTCCGTCAGGTTCTTGCGAGGACAGTTGATTCGGCGGGACTAACGCCTTTGCGTCATCGCGAGAAGAAGAATCCGCAAACCAATTGCGCAACGTGTGAAGTTCTTTGTCTTTGTGACCCGCCCGGAATAGTTCGGTTGCTATACGCGGCGCAAGAGACTGGTTTTTGCCTGCCTTTCGGAGATGTTGCCGAAGTAAAATCTCGATATCGTAAGCCCTTCTGCTGGAGCGGCGGGAGATTTGACGTTGTCTGTACTCGACTAGCTGGAAAGCGAAAACCACGGGAAACAGCAGAATCAAAACCCACGGCGAAAATTCTCCAATCAGCTTGGCTCCTGCGATTACGCCGGTGAAGAGCGTAATACACCACGACCGCACTTTGAACATGTCTTCTCCAAGCTTCTCAATTTTGGTGTGGATGATTTTGTATTCTTCACGCAGCAAATCGGTGCTTCCAGAATCGGCAGATGCAGGGCCGCCGATGCTTGGAATTTTGCTCTGGTCACCACCGGCTTTCATCCTGGCATGATTGGTTGAATTAAACCTGGTGGCAAATCAAAAGCGCGCTTTTGCTAGGAGCACTTTTTCAGAGCAAGGGTTTTTTATATTTGAGACTGGGGCTGGGTTTCTTTGGCATCCTTCCGTTGGTCCGCTTTGGGCCATTTCTTCGACTGCATTTCTGCGCATTTTGTATGCAGCCATTCTTTATGCCAGTAGGGAAGCGATTGGCGCCGTGAACTGCTCGACGTTCTTTCGTCGGGTGGCGGCGGGCTTGCAGTTTCGCAAAAGCACTCGCAACGACAGCCGCATTTCTTCAAAGCCAACAGAATTGAGCCAGCGCATCTCCCACCACGCACGTCGTTCAAGTTCGTAATTCCAACCTATTGGAAATGTCTTTTGTCAGGGTGCGCACAGCTGTGAGATGGCAACATGATAAATCTAACTGCCAATCCGTATGAAGCCGCCGACCTGCACAGGCCGGATGTCTGCCTCAATTCATTAAGGCCGCCCGCCAGGAATGCCTGTAAGGCGGTCGCGTCCGTAGAGCTTCAGGAAGCTCACGATGTGGCGTCATGTTCAGGATCTGCGGCGAAAAATGCTGTAGTTCTCACGCGCACCAACGTGCACCAAAACGTGCACCAAATGATTAAAAAAGATAGGTTCGGATACCTTCGGATTAGGCTGGATTTCGTTGAAAGGGCCCTGAAAAACCGGGGTTTTTTGGCCGATTCCGACCCTCGCCTCCAATTCTAAGCGGTCCCGCCGCAGCGAGTTAGAAACACGAGGGTTCGGATCTTCACCTGATTCTTCACCTGTTTGGCAGCCCTGGCAGAATTCGGTCTCTGCTCGGTCAACGCTAGCCCACTGCTCCCTTATTGGCGCAGTGCCCGCCGCTTCACACTCCCAACCATGAAGGAAGCGATGAAGCAACAGTTCGGATTGATCAAACGTCCCTGGGGTGTTTACTACCTCAAAAACAAAATCACCGGCGAACAGACCAGCCTCAAAACCAGCGACAAGGAGGAGGCCCTTCGCCTTCTCGCCGCCCGCAACGACAGCGAGAGCCAGCCCCACCTCAACCTCGCCCTGGCGCGTGTCTACATGAACGGCACCGATCCGCATCTGGCCACCCGCACCTGGCATGAAGTCATGGACCACATCGTCAGCAAGAAAACCGACGAGACCCGCCGGCGCTGGGAAGTCGCCATCAAAGACCAAAACCTTGATTGCATCCGCAACCTGCCGGTCGCGGAGACCAGGCCCGAACATTTCGACCGCGCCCTGGCCGACGGCAAAGTCTCCACCAACGTTTACCTCCGCCGGATACACAACCATGCCCTCGGGATGGAACCTGGAAGCATCGCTTCGTTCTCGGTCACGGCATGTGAGCGACGATACCGAGCACACCTTCTTCGTCGCCCAAGCGCTGCTTGCGCACCCAAACGACCCGGTCGCGTTCCAACGCTGCCTGGCCTGGAAGTTGCGATTTTGGCTTCTCGGAGTGCCTGCGGGAATTGGTCTGGCAACCTTGCGAGCCATTCTCAAGTTGTGGTTGGGGTTTCGGCCAACGCGCGGTGGCGTCTTCTCCGCTGGAAATGGTCCCGCAATGCGAAGCGGGATCATTGGCGCCTACTTCTTTGACGATCCGATCAGACGCAAAGAGTTTGTCTCGGCAGCCACGCGGTTGACCCACACCGATCCCAAAGCCGAAGTGGCCGCATTGGCCGTGGCCGAATCCGCGGCCTCCGTGCTTGGCCAGGAGCCGCTGAAGGAATTGGCTCCCAAATTGTCTGGGTTAGGCGGCGGAGAAGAATGGTCCGTCATTTGCAGAAGACTGGAGCAAGGACTGGCGGAGGGGAGATCGGTATTTGCTTTTGCCGACGCGGTGGGCTTCGGAATGGCGTCTCCGGTTATGCATATCACTCCGTCCCCATCGCGCTGTATGCCTGTTTGCGATCTCCCAACATTTCCGAGAGGCCCTGACATCAGCGCTGAATTGCGGTGACACTGACACCGTGGGCGCAATTGTCGGTGCTCTGGCCGGTGCGTCGGTGGGAACCAGCGGGATTGCCACTGAATGGCTCAGCGGAATTTGTGAATGGCCCCGGTCGCTCAAGGTCCTGGGCCAAGCAGCAGAGCGTCTGGCTGAACAAAAGCTCGAGGCTGGCGCTTTAGGTCTAATAAAGTACTTCTGGCCCGGTCTGGTTCCAAGAAACCTGGCATTTTTATTAATGGTCTTGGATCACGAGTTCAGGCGGCTCGCTCCACCGTATTGAGGGCCTCCGGCTACCAAAGCTCAGATGTGTGCTGCTGCGCAAAAGCGCCAGCATTCCCAACGGCAAACGGATTGAAAAATTCACAAAAGATGAAGCAAGACTTCAACTATTGTGTGTTTTCAAGCATTCATCGCGAGAGACAGTGAAAAAAGCTTACAACCTCGATCGTGTCGCATCAACTCATCCAGATATTTGAATTCAAGATATACGACCCCCTAAAAATATAAGTAGACAAGATTAGGTTGCTTGTGATAGATATAACGCGCATTCGATGAAAACTTTCATGAACATATCAGCCACGATTTGGCCGACGATGTCGGTCGCGCAAGCGACACGTCATAGCCGGGCCAGCCAGGGTTGTGTGTTCAACCTTAGGCTATCCAAATCGTATGGAGGGCGAACCCCCGAATCGAATTTGGATAATGGAAAGGTAAGCAGGTAACGAATCGAACATAGGATTTCTACAACCCTGCTTACCGAGATGTAAGCAGGGTTTTTTTGTTGTCGTGATATGTGACGGTAAACAATCAGAGCGAAAGGTAAACGGAACTGTGAGTGAAACGAGAACGACGTCTTGAGGATGTCTGAGAGTGCCAAACGAAATCGGTCGCAGGAATGCCGAGGCGTTCCACCGGTGTGGTGTGCCCACACGGAGCGAATACGCGCGCCGAGACGATTTGAAACGCTTTTACAATTTAAGGGCTTCGCAGGAGGTGTGCCCCAAAACACCGAAAGAACCACCGTGAAACCGTGGGTTGGTATCGCAAGATAGCAAGAGGTGTTTGTTCTTTGTTGAAATGGCATGGGCCGGAGTGAAACAACTCCCGGCCCACTTAATTTCCGCGGTTGTGATTTAAAAGGAGAATGGCGCTGTGCCAAGGCGCATGTCCGGGTGCGACTCCCGGCAACCGCACCAAGTTCTTCGGATGCACATTCGTTTCTCCCTTAGGTGCAGTCCGAATTCCAATAAGCCGCGCACCAGCTCGTGCAGCAGAGTCTCCAAAACTCAGCTTGCCTGGGGCAGCACCAGGGCGGCTTGCCAATTTTCACGGGGTCGTGGCAGACAAGTAATGCACTTGCCTTGCAAGCAAGCTGATGCGGGAGCGTTACCCGCCGACTCCACCATTTCAGCGCGGGGAACTCGACTAAAGTACAGAGCGAAGCCTCATAAACTTCGTCAGGCAGGTGTGATTCCTGCCCCCGCAACCATATTGGGAGGTGATCCGGCTGCCGGTCTGTAAAACCGGTGTCTAAAAATAAACGTCGGAAGTGACGACTGGAGCATTACCAGCGCCTCCCACCAGCCTTCGCCAAGGCTTCGGCTTGGCACGCCATTCTTGGATCCGTGGCTCAACTAGCCAGAGCAACCCGTTGTCTGCGGGAGGGCTGAGGGTGCGAGTCCCTTCGGATCCGCCATTTTATCGGAGCTTAGTTCAGTCTTCAGAGCGCACCTTGCGGTGTGCCAACACCTTGGGACCGCGAGGTCGCAGGTGGAAATCCTGCCGTTCCGACCAACCTTCGCTCGCTGAGCTACGGCTCGGCGGGCCATTTCAAATGCTGTCGTGGCCGAACACATCAGGCATCCGTCTTCTAAGCGGATTTATGCAGGTGAGAATCCTGCCGGCAGCACCAATTAATCATTGCCAGGTGGTGTGAAAGTAGCACGGCGGCCTGTTAAGCCGTTCGGTGTTGGTGCGAGTCCAACCCTGGCAGCCAATTTCAGGGTGTATTGTCAGCAGCAGACGGCCTTGTTCGGAACGAGGGGTCGCAGGTGCAACTCCTGCCACCCTGACCACTTTTGGAAGGCAGGCAGATATAAGCTGGCTGCACCTGTCCCGAAAACAGGATCGGCATTGCCGAGTCCGGAGCATTACCGGCGCCTTCCGCCAGCCTTCACCAGCCACCAGTTGGATGGTGAAAACTGCCCACCGAAACTTCGGCGAAGGTGGGCCTCACTTTGCGCTCGCTGGCTCCGGCTGGCAGGCCACTTAAACCATCAACCCAGAGAAGCCCGTCATGACAACCATAGTTCAATTCGTGCCCAAGTGGCTGCGCGTGAGACTGCAAAAACCCGCCCAGTCGAAACCAAAAAACCTCAGTAAAAAGGAGCGACAGGTCCTGCCAACGTTGTCGAACGCAAAAAGCCCTTCAATACTATTTCGCAGTGGTCAAAAACCGCCGGGACATCAGTTGCGTGGGCTTACGTGATGGGTTGGCAGCGCTTGGCGCAAGAAAGGAGCGGCCAATGAAACCGGTGATCCGTTACCAAAGTCAACTGCTCCCACGGCGCAGTTACAAGCCAAGCCGTGTCATTCGAATTCGCCCGGTGAAGGTGCGGTTTATTTTCCGCCCGGTGCGATTCGGAATCAAACCAAAGATCACAAATTATTAACCAAAGCAAAAACCTCGAGCGGCGTTGCCAAGGTGCGCCGCTCGAGCCGATTTCCGTCCTGTAGCTCAATAGCAGAGCATCCGGTTGATATCTGCCGGTCAAGGAAATGGTAGGACGACTCATTAGTGCGCCGGTGCTTCGGCAATTCGGGCTCATTGAGAACGAGAAGGTGGACAGCTTCCTGGCCGCCGTGTTCTCGAAGTGTGATGAGAGGGCCGAAAGCCCGTCGAACGCAAAGGATCAACAGCGCGTTGAACGCCGTGACAAAGCTCGAGTGCGGCAGATACGAAGATAACTCCAGTTCAAGGACGCCGAGAGGCGCACATCAGTGCCGGCGGAGGTGAGAGCTTCCGCCGGCATTCTTAATTTCGCGTTCCGCAGTCCATATTCCACATTTAAATGTCCCGTTGGCCGAGCAGCTCAGGCAACGGTCTGCAAAACCGTTCAGGTGGGTGCAACTCCCCGCACGGGACTCCATTTTAAACTCGAGTATTCGGATCGTGAGTGCGTGATGCGGGTCAATCAAGGAAAGCTATGTTACTCGGCGACACGTCCACCATGTGGATTCCGAAATCTTCCAGTGCTCCGAGAATGGCGCGCACTTTCGGCCAACGGACGTCAAACTGGTCGCGCTTTTCCGCTTCCCATTCCGCCCAAACATCCTCCGGAAAATCAGGAGGCGCTTCCAGGTAAGCGCCGGCGAAATCCAAAACAAAGGGACGCGTGACAATGGTCATTTCGATCACGCGTAGATCTTCATCGGACCGCAATACTTGGGGAACGTGGAACCCAAGAATCTCGGTCACATTCGCTTCCTGCAAGCGGTGATAAACTGAAACTTCACGGAGGAATGGCTCGAGCGCGCGATGGGCTTTGATGGCTGTCTTGCCTCCGGCGGACTTGTCTTCGGCCACGAAGATGATACCGTGGATACCGAAGCCGAGACGCTCCGCGAGCTGAAGTCCATTACGAGCTGCGTAATCGGTGGCATTTTGAATGAAAGAGCCTTCCATAGCACCGAAAGCGAGTCAGGGCGGACATTCCTCCCAAGTGACCATGCGTCTGCTCGTGAATGGATTCTCGATTCCCGTGGTGCAGATGGGTCGTGACTTTTTGCTGGTTGATTCCCCGGTGGACCATCCACCAACGCGAGCAAGTTTGATTCTCCAGGTGGACCAAAGCGAACGTCGTTGGAACGTCCAGCTACCTGATGGTATTTCGTCCACGTCCAGTCGCGTAACGATTGCCAAGAGCGAGTAAGCCACGCCGGTCAAGTTAGGCAGCGGACCGTTGCGGAACAAATCCAATCTCGTTTCGTTCTCACAATCGCCGTTACGAGAGCAGCCTGGGCAATTCCGACACATCAAGATTTAGGAACGCGCAACTCCCGCACGGGACTCAATTTGAGGTGCCTTAACGCGTCTTGGTCAGCTTTCTCCCAAAACCGTGACGATGATCGTCCGTTGGCGGGTTTGATGTCGCACTCCAACTGAAAGACCTGCTGCCAGGTGCCTAGGACCAGCTTTCCATCTTTGACCGGGACTGTCAGCGAGGGCCCGAGCATCGTCGCCTGTAGGTGCGAGTGACCGTTTCCATCGTGCCAGGCTTGTTCGTGGCCGTACTCCACGATTTGGCGGTAGGAGCTTGTCTAGCATGCCCGGCAGGTCCTTCTGAAGGCCCGGCTCGAACTCGATCGCACCGATGGCTCCAGTGCTGCCAACGTTGAACACATTTACGGTGCCGATGCGAACGCCTGAGGAGCTCACGATCTGGTCGACCTCGTCAGTCAAATCGTGCATCTGCTCATGTCCGGTGGTTCGAAGATGAATTTCTCGCTGGTAAATCATTCCGCCTTTTTACTCAAAGACGAAAATTCCGGCCAGCGTCCTTATCGAGCATAGGTGTTGAGAGATACACGCCGGTCCCCCAAACCGGAATACAGAGAGCGTTACTCTCATGCTCGACCATTTCGCCCAGTTGAACCCGGTCTGCCGGAAGGTGTTAGCACACGGCCACCACTCGCACGGTCGAGCAATGGCCGGACATCGGGTTCAGTGCCACTGCGGAGTTCAGAACGCAGCCTAAAAGGTCCTAGCGGACGACCACCTGCTTGCTTCGGGCGCAAGAGTAAGCGGGAGCGTTACCCAGGTTGCCGCGTGCTAATGCTTCTGTCCATTTCAAAGCGATGCGAAATCCCGGTGTCAGCCAGGACCTCACAGGCCTGGCCGCGACGCCCCGTCCATTCGGTGCTTCGAGATTCTCCGGACTTTGCGGGCCTGAAAGAGCGGGGTCTGCCCTCCTCTCGCGAGCAATATGATGCCACCGTTGCACGCTTCTTAACTTCCTCCACACGAAAATGGCGGCCGCAATGGCTCCGGAAGCCAATGCCAACATCGCAACCTTGACCACAACTGTCAGATTTAACATTGGCAGCGACCTTGATGAGACCAACCAGGAGCGCCTCCCGGAGGGATCGAAGACAATTACGAGCCGACGAGCTACTGGGAGCCCGACGTTTGGTTGTCCTCCTTCGATGAACAGGATGCTCGGTCGATTTAAAGCCAAAGGCCCAATTCTCAAAGCACCGTTTAAACGCGCTCGAAAAAGTGGCTGTTGGCCCGCAGCTGAAGTTGCCTCACCGACTTTCTTGGGCGGATTTTCCAACGATAATCGGTTCGTCAAAGACAGCGGCAAGAGGAGCGCTTCGTTGTTTCCGGTGTCCAGCTCGGCCGCAATTTGCATGGCGCCGAAATCAACCATCACCGAAGGTAACGCGTCATCACCTTTGCCAATATAGGGTATCGCCGCTCCAGCGGGAAGAGTGGCCGCCGTTTTGGGCTTCACGAAGATCAATCCTCGTCCGAGGTCCATTTGCACGAGCCTTTCGGGAAAACTGTTCGGCCCAAAAATTCCCTTTTCGTTTGGGAGGTCGTAGTCGATAGCGTTGGCTGGGCCAGCACCGATGGCGAGGCTGCCGAGACTCGCTTCTTTCACCTCCGTCAAGAACCCGCCAATAGGTTTTCCAAGACTTCCGTCGATGGCTGTGGAAGGGCCCAAGTTAGGAAGACCTAACCTCGCGGCCAGCTTTCGATCGATAATGTTCCCACTTGTGCCTGTGTCAAAAACCACGGGCACCGGGTCACTGCCGGCGACCCTCAAGGTCGTTAGCACCCGCCCCGACGATTGCGATATGTGAAGTTCGCCGAAAGGCTGCTGAGCAAAGCCGCAGCAGCCCGCCGAAAAGGCCAGCGTCAGACCAACAATCGCACGGAAAGAAGGACGCTCTGATTTGTAATATCCCATTCGGCTTCTCCCGGCGGACTCGGAGCCTTTTCGCGCTTTCTCCGGCGTTTCACGGGTTTGCATGGCTTTTTCTTTGTGCTGTTTGGGATCCGCCACAATCACAAGACACCGATGTCGAGCCTTTGTTTCAACAGAGTTCATTGCGCTGAGTGGTCATTATGTTCGGGGCTCCCGCGGCACGCTGCGCAAGAATCTGAGCTCGAAGGCATGGTGGTCCTGGCCATTTATGTGGATGAGGTTACCACTCCGCTTCGTGTCGCGACTGGGTTGCAAACTTTGACAATGAAGTCCCGGCTCTTAACCGGCGAGAACTCGGTGCGAATCCGAGGCAACCCACCAATTTCAATGCTCCCGTAGCTCAGAGTATCAGAGTGCGACGCTTCGAACGTCGTAGTTGCAGGTGAGAGTCCTGCCGGGAGTACCATTTCGCCGCGTTAGTCCAAGCCTTAGCAGGCGGCCACCAAGAGACGCTCCGCTCAGAACGGAGAGGTTGGGGGTGGACCACGATTCGCGATAGCGAAAATCCTAATCTGGGGCATCCATCTTGTGGCGGGCTTGGGAAGCCAAATCGCTCACGCGGCACCAATTGGTCTGAGCCGAGGTCGGGCGCTGCGGATCTCGGCCAGGCGATAAGCTGGCCCGTGGTCTGACCACAGGCTCTCGCGTCCTGAGCGCCAGCACCATTTACGCTCCCGTAGCTCAAAGCAGAGGCAACGGACTTAAACCCCGTTTAGTGTCAGTGCAATCCTGACCGGGAGCACTGGTGGCCGTCCGCAAGGGCCCGCGTGTAGCCCAATGAAGAGGCGTCCCGCTCAAACCGGGAAGGGTCCTGGCGGACGGCCACCAGGTGCAAATCCTGCCACGCGGACCAATTTAGCAGAAAGGAAACATGAAAAGTAGAAACGTCATGGACAGAGGCGATTACCGTCTCCTGCCCAAGGGGCTTCGTCGGCTACTCGCGTTCTCGGAAACTTTCTTTTTCCGGGAATACGGCAAAGCCAAAGCCCCAAAGAAAACCCAGCGGGAGGAGGCTACCTCATCCTCGCTGGCTTTTTGCGAGTAGCAGCCACACGGACCATCTCTGGAATGCCAACCGGACAAGCGGGCCGGGCTTCGGTGCTAACGAATGCGTGCCCGATTAGGGCAAGTGGTGCAAGCCCACGGCATTCCGCCAGCCTTTGCGGGCGGCCAGCGTTTGCACGCGGCCAACATGCGCGCGTAGTTCAAAGAGAACCGTCCGCCTTATAAGCGGAGTCGCACTAGATGAGTGCCTGGATCCGGAGCGTTACCGGACGCGCGTACCAACTTCATCTCCAATCATTTGCCTGCGGGCAGCAATTCGCGAAGCCGCATTCTTGCTTGTTCTCGGTCGAGCTTGCCTGAAGCGATAGCCAGAACGAGTTCCTCCCATTCCGGTCCATCAGGTTTAGGTTCAATCCCGTTCAGGCGAAAGAAAACAATACAGCTGCCGAGAGCCGCCCGTTTATTGCCATCCATGAAGGGATGATTCCGGCAGAGATAATATAAGTAAGCTGCCCCGACTTCGGTCACATCCCGATAGGGCGACTTGCCTCCGAAACTTGCCTGGGGGGCCGCGACCGCAGACTCAAGCAAGGCACTGTCGCGCACACCGTCTGAGCCGCTGAACCTCGCGATGGCTTCCGCGTGAATTTCTCGCACGATTTCCACCAACAAGTGGAAGCAGTTCTCGGGAGAAGCGCTCACGCCAGCTTCTTCATCGTGCGGGCATAGTCTTTCATGGTGGACTTGATGATTTTGGAGACTTCAGCCGGGGAGGGACGAGGTCGCAGGGGAGTAAGTGTGATGGTTCCGCCCTCATGGACTTCGACGTTCAGTTGATCGCCAGCCTTGAGATGAGCCAAGTCCATAAGCGCAGCATCGAACACGATGCCGTGCGAGTTCCCGACTTTGCTTATAGTCTTAACCATACGTAATACTATGTTTTACCGGCCGGATTTTGTCAACTCCGACGAAACCGGGGCTACCTATGCCAATTTTGAACCCCTGAATGCGAAGAAGATCGAGCGCCCCGCTGCTCCAAACGAACAGGGCATTGTTACACGCCCCAATGCTCCGGGATTCTGACCTGGGTGGAGTCATGTTGTAGTTCACGAGCACGGGGGTGAGCTGGTGGAACTGGTTGCGCAGCGCCACCCCCAGCGGAAACTTTCAAGCGATGAAGAATATGGATATGTTTCAGGAGGATTGTTGCACCGGCGGCATGGACGAACCTTGCGCATTCTGTAACCGGCAGGTGCCCACCCGTGGGCACCATGTTGTGCCGCGCTGCAAAGGCGGAAGAGACATCGCTCCGAGCCGCCGTTCCTGCGAAGACTTCATCCACAAGACCTGGACGCATAACGAACTGCGTGACACGTTCAACACGGTCGAGAAGATCCAGTCCGATCCTCGGTTCCAGAAATTCCTACGCTGGCTTTACAAGCAGCAGAAAGCAACGTTCTTCCGGACTCGACGCAATCGAGGACGAACCAGCCAACCCTACCGTTGATTTCGGCCGATTCGTTTCGCGGGCCTTTTCCGTCCCCATAGCTCAAAGCACAGAGCAGGAGTGTCCTAAACTCCAGGTTGCTGGTGAGACTGCTGCTCGCGATAGCGAGCTAGCCCATTTACGACATCTATATTGCAGGGCTTAGGAAGCCAATCCGGCTGGGGACACCATTTCAAGCGGGTGTGAATCAACAGCAGAATTCGGCCTTGCCAAGGCTGAGATGACGGCGCAATTCCGTCCGCCCGCTCCAATTTCGGGGATGTAGCTCATCAGCAGAGCGCTCGTTTGACATGCGAGAGGTAAAGCGGGCAGCACGCTTCATCCCCACCATCTTCGCGTACGTGGCTCTACCATCGGATGGGAAGACGATAGCGCTTTACCGTCTCGAGAACCTGGTGCGTCATGTACCAGTCGTTTTTAACGAGGCTGAGGTTCCCTATGTTCGTTGCCCCAAAGGGCCGCCGGCGCGCGCGTTCAAGGGCAGCGGCTAATCGTTTACCGTCGCACAACGGAACGCGAAACCGGGCAACTGTAATATGGGCGGTCTCTAACCGATAACGCCGGTCCAATCCTTTGGCCAGTTGGCGAACCTGCAGTTGCTCACGCAGGATCTCGCGCAGGTCATTCAGTGCACCGTTTGCTGGGAATCCTTGAATCACCACTGCCCCTGGAGACGTCGTGATACCCTCAAACTCGATTCGAAATGGCCCAACTTTCCGCAGCGCCGAATCCACGGCAGCGACATAGCTTTCCGTTTGTGTTAAGAAAGGCGCGTGGTTAACCGTGGCGGTAAACAGCGACAAAACGGTTAAATGGAATTCGGAGGCAGGATAATAGTACTGGTTCGGTTCCAAATGTCGCAATTCCCTCAGGAAAGCCGCCACACGTTGTTGGACGGCTGCGGCCGGGCGAGCAATAACCGTTAAGCCGCGTCGTCGGTCTGGCGTCCGGGCCTCTAAAACAGGATCTAACTCGATGTTTCCAGTCCTGATTTTCTCGATGCTCGCCGACCACAGCCTGTCGTAGCGCTCGCGCAAGCGGTTCCGGGAAACATTCCAAAGCGCCCGGCTGCGTGTGGTTTCCTTCATCGGCAAGAACTTTTCGCTTTCTGAATCCGTAGACAGGCAAACTTTTAATCCGTCCTTGTGGTGTAGTCCAGCCAACATGCCTGCCTCTCATGCGGGAGATCACCGGATCCCGCAGAGCGGGACGGTCTGGGGACGCCAATTTCATCGGCGCGTGGTTCGCGGGGAATACCAGACCCACCTGACTCAGAATCAGGCAGCCTTGGACCTGCATTCCTGCTCGCGATAGCGAGCCAGCCTACTTGGGGCACCCATCTTGGAAGGCTTGGGAAGCCCACTCGTCTCGCGCCGACCATGTCCAAAGCCCCCAAAGCATTGTCAGCGATGTATCTGCACGGTAAGCAGGCCAGTCTGGTGCGATTCCGGGTGGGGCTCCATTTCGTGGCCATGCGCCAACGTGGCCGTCCGCCAGGACCGCAATCGAGCCAGCGCTCAAGCCGGTTTCATAAGCCAGCTTGCCGAGGGCAGCACTCGGGATTGCGACCAACCTTCGCGCTGCCGGGCTTCTGCTCGGCAGGCCATGTTTGCCTTCATGCAGCAGCCTGCGGATCGCTTTTGTAAAGCGATTCTGCCGGAGCAACACCGGCTAGAGGATCCAATTTGTTGGTGGCCCTGCGCCAGCAGCTCGCGTAGTCCAAGCCTTGGCAGGCGGCCACCAAGAGACACGACGTTGAGAGCGTCGCCAGTGCAGGTGCGATTGCGAGTCGCGAGAGCGATCAGCCTCACTTTGGGGCACCTAAATCGCAATGCTTGGGAAGCACATCCCGCCGTGAGCACCGAGACCGCTCGGTGGTGAAATAGCATCACGGCTGGCCTACACCCAGCAATCGGAGGGGCAGAACCTTCCCGAGCGACCAGCCTTCGCCTGCCGGCTACGGCTGGCAGGCCATTTTGCCTCGTGGTGTAATCAGCAGCGCGTCGGTCTCTGAAACCGGAGGACCTGGAGCAAAACCAGGCGAGGCAGCCAATTTCGTTTTCAACAAAGAACAAACACCTCACCACCCAACGAGTGGTGGTCGTTTATATTGGCCGTGTGCCAACACTTTATGAACATATTGACGAAAGCGACTGTGCTGGTGCTCAACCGCAATTGGCAGGCCATCAACGTGCGCACGCCGCAGGAGGCGTTCTGCATGATGGCCACCAACGTGGCTACCGGCCTGGAGATCGAAGGCGAGGAACACATCCGCCCAGTCACCTGGGAGGAATGGATCACACTGCCGATTCGCGATCAGGACGAGGCAGTCCACACCGTGCGCGGTCAAATTCGTGTGCCGACCGTCATCGTGGCGGTGAACTATGCCAAGGTGCCGAAGAAGCGCCCGAAGCTCTGCGCTCGCACAATCCGCGAGCGTGACGGCAACCGCTGCCAGTACACGGGTCGCGCTCTGCGCCCGGACGAGGGCAGCTTGGACCACGTCGTGCCCCGTTCGCGTGGTGGCAAGGACGCTTGGGAGAACCTGGTCTGGTCGGCCAAGGAAGTGAACCAGAAGAAGGCAGACCGCCTGCCGCACGAGGCAGGCCTGAAGCTGCTCTCGGTTCCGCGCGCGCCGAAGGAGCTGCCGGTTTCGTCGCTCATTCGCAACACTGCTGATGTCGAGGACTGGAAACTGTTCCTCACCTGAAAATCCGAGCCGGTGGCGTGTTCAGCACGTCACCGGCTTTTGAAATGCTCCTCGCAGAGCCAACTTAATATTGGCAGTTTTGCGTCCAGATGTCGCATCAACCTGACAACATTTCCGCCGGCACACAGGTCGTCGCGCTAGTCGAGATCCGCGGCCCAAACCAGTCGTTGGTGCACCCACGAGGAGCGGTTGGGGTCGTGACCAGGACACCTACTGGCACAGACCGGCACTTCCTGGTCCGGTTCCCTGACGGCTTTGAGAAATCTCTCACGGCTGACCAACTGGAGGTTCTGAAACATTTTAAGGATTGGCTGCAAGGCCCAAACTCAGGTCAGCCTGATTTCGACCTGGAATCCGTTATCATTTACCGCTGCCTCATGGGCTCGCAGGCTTATGGCTTGGCGACTG
>DATGLT010000352.1:0-21410 GCA_035294005.1 Verrucomicrobiia bacterium | reverse complement strand
TTGGGAAACAAACAAATTCGAAATTCCTCCGACCGTGGCCGGGTCAGGCGGGATGTTTCCCACGATCTTTGGTGTCCTGCGCCAGCAACGGCCCCAATCCTATATCGCCTGCGTTCATGACTGGGACGGTTTTGGGCGCCTGCTCGAGGCCGGCGCGATGGATCTCCTCGAAAATGTAAAGGGATCCACCAATACGGCCCGCCGTGCCGCAGAAGTAATTCGACAGCACAAGCCGACCTTCCTGTTCGTGCATTTTGATGAAGTGGATCATTTCGGCCACACTTTTGGCTGGAAAAGCCCGCAGTTTTTCCAGGAAGTCGCCGAGGTGGACCACCTTATCGGGGATTTGCTGAATGCCCTCTCGGACGCCGGCATTCGTGACTCAACCGCGGTCATTATGACCGCCGATCACGGCGGAAGAGGCACCAGCCATGGCGAGCCCACTATGGATGAGTTGGAAATTCCCATTATTTTGGCTGGGCCCGGAATCCGGCGCGGGCATGAGATAAAGGTTCCGGTGAACACGTATGACACGGCAGCCACAGTGGCGGCGCTCTTCGAGTTAAAGACGCCCGATGCCTGGATTGCGCGCCCGATAAGCGAAGCTTTGACAAATAGCGTCAAGTGACTATTCTCGCTAATAGTCCTATCGGACGTATGGGACCTATGTGTGTAATGAAAGGCTTTATCCCCGCTCACGGAGGGTACAAACGGCTCCTCTCTTTTGAAAAGGCGCGGATCGTTTACGATGCGACGGTAGTTTTTTGTGAGCGCTTTGTGCGGCCGGGCGACCGCACGCGCGATCAAATGATCCAGGCGGCGCGCTCGGGAAAACAAAACATTCTTGAAGGAAGCCAGGCTTCCGGAACTTCGAAAGAAGGCGAAATCAAACTCGTCGGAGTTGCGCGCGCGAGCCTGGAAGAGTTGCTGGAAGATTACCATGATTTTCTGCGCACCCGCAGCGCGCCGGTTTGGGAGAAGGACTGTCGTGAGGCCCTCTTTGTGCGAAAACTTGGCCGACAGAGAAATACGTCTTATGAGACTTATAGGTCCTATATTGAAACCCGCCCGCCCGAGGTTGTGGCCAACATCATTCTTTGCGTGATTCACCAGGCTAATTACCTGCTCGATCAGCAGCTTCGTCAGTTGGAGCAGGCCTTTCTGCAGGAAGGCGGGCTACGCGAGCGGATGACCCGGGCGCGATTGAGTGAACGCGGCCGGCAAGTGCGCGAATTTCGTTGACCTCCCCGGTTCCCTTTTGCTTTCGTTTAGCCGTAGAATCTTTACTCCCGTCTTTTATGACTGAGAAGCATACTTTCAATCGCCGTTCATTCCTCAAAACTCTTGGCACGGCCGCATTGGCCACGCCGTTCCTGACCCGAGGGTTGATGGCGCGCTCGCCCAACTCCGTGCTGCGCCACGCCAGTTTCGGCGCCTCGGGCATGGCCTGGTCCGATCTGAGCGAGTTTTCCAAGTTCAAAGAGTTCGATTTGGTCGCAGTCGCTGAGGTCGACCTCAATCGGACCGTCGAGTTGCGCAAGAAGTTTCCCCAGGCTCGGATTTACCAGGACTGGCGGGAGATGCTGGACAACGAGGCCAAGCGCATTGATTCGGTCAACGTATCAACGCCCGACCACATGCATGCCATCATGGGAATGAGCGCGATGCAACTCGGCAAGCATGTCTACGGTCAGAAGCCGCTGGCGCACGACTTATACGAGGTGCGCCGGCTCACGGAATACGCCCGCCACGCAAAGGTGGTGACCCAAATGGGAATTCAGATTCATGCGACGAATCATTACCGCATGGCCAAATTGCTCATCCAGGGAAATACCATCGGCAAGATTAAGGAGGTGCATTCCTGGTGCCCCAAATCATGGGGTGACCCGGAGCCGCGCCCTGAACGCAGCGACCAGGTCCCGCCAGGGTTCAATTGGGACCTTTGGCTGGGAGTGTGTCAAAGAAGGCCTTTTATCGGTGATGGCTATTATCATCCGGCGAACTGGCGAAAACGGCTCGATTTCGGGACCGGCACCTTTGGCGATATGGGCTGCCATATCTTCGACCCGGTCTTCGACTCGCTGGCCTTGAGCGCGCCTCTTTCGGTGCGCTCGGAAGGGGTTGCGCCCAACCGGTGGAACTGGGCCATGAACTCGCGCATCCAGTACGTATTCCCCGGCACCTCTTTTACGACCGGCGACATCAAGGTGACCTGGTATGATGGCGACCAAAAACTTCCTGCGGACGTTCTGGCACTGTTGGAAGGGGACGAACGGCCCAACACGGGGTCTATTTTCGTCGGTACCCAGGGCACACTGGTTCTGCCACACTGGGCCCGGCCGTTGTTGTACCCGGATAAAAGATTCAAGGAATTCAAATATCCGGAAGTCGCTTCCGGCGATCATTGGGGGGAGTTTATCGATGCCTGCCTGGGGCACGCATCCACCGGCGCGAACTTCAATTACGCCGGGCCACTGACCGAGGCGGTCTTGCTGGGCGGCGTCGCCTCGCGGTTCCCTCAAACCACCCTCAATTGGGACTCGGCCAAACTCGAGTTCGATTTGGAACAGGCCAACTTCTTCATTCGACGTGTCTATCGCGAAGGATGGGGAACAAAAGGGCTGAGTTTGCCCGTCTAGCGCGTCGTAACCGGATCGTAACTAACGCGACTCGGTGTCGCCGCTGCCGATTGTTAAAAGGACAGCGTGCGCAAAAATATTTTGGTCGTGGACGACGATCCGGAACTGGTTGAGTTGCTCAGGTACAACCTTAGCGCAGTCGGGTATTCTGTCGCTACCGCGTCCGACGGTGCCGACGCATTAAGGAAGGCGCGCTCGTTCAAACCGGACCTGATCCTCTTGGATTTGATGATGCCGAAGCTGGATGGTTTTGCGGTTTGTGAGATTCTCAGGCGGGATACGGAAACATCGGAAATTCCGATTATCATCCTGACCGCCATGTCGAGCCAGTTGGCACGGGTTGCCGGACTTGGGGCGGGAGCCGCTGATTTCATATGCAAACCTTTCAGTCCCAAAATATTGCTGGAGAGGGTTCGCGGCATTCTGTACGCGGCGGATTGCACCGAAACTACCCAAAGCTGCACGGCCCCCGTCATGCCCGTTTTGCGCCGCAGCTTTTCTCCGTCGTGACGAAAGCGTCACCTTGTTGTCACCAAGCCGTCATTGTAGCTCCCTGGCGGCCATGATATCCAAAAAGTGTGAGACCCAAAATCCTGGTGGTCGATGATGAGCCCGAGGCGGTTGAACTTGTCGAGTTCAACCTCAAACAAGCGGGCTTTGATGTGCTGACGGCTACCGATGGCGCCGAGGCGCTCAAAAAAGCCCATTCCGCGCTGCCCAGCCTAATTGTTCTGGACCTGATGCTCCCGGAAGTCGATGGACTGGAGGTTTGTAAAATGCTGCGGCGCGACCCCGCCACAACAGGGGTGCCTATTGTCATGGTTACCGCCAAAGCCGCCGAAATCGACCGGCTTTTGGGCCTGGAACTCGGGGCCGATGATTACATCACCAAGCCATTCAGTCCCCGTGAGCTGGTGCTTCGGGTGAAGAAAATCCTGCAACGCGGCCGGGCGACGAACGAGGAAGCCGACACATACCGATTCGGCGATTTGCTCATCGACTCCCCGAGGCACCTGGTGAGCTGGCGCGGGAAACAGATCGAATTGACTGCGACCGAGTTCAAGCTGTTGACGGTTTTAGCTCAACGTCGGGGCCGGGTTCAATCCCGTGAGCAACTGTTGCGCGATGTTTGGGAATACAACAGCCTGATTGACACGCGGACCGTCGACACCCATATGCGGCGGTTGCGCGAGAAGCTCGGGCCGGCTGCCAAATATCTCGATACCGTTCGAGGGGTAGGCTATCGTTTCCTGGATGCATAATCGACGGTGGACAAGCGCCCAGGGCCGCCTTCGGAGTTCACCACTAGTCAGGGTCATCCGTTCGGACGTGCTCTTTGGAGTTTTGGATCCCTCAGCTTCAACTTCGACGCCCGCCACTTTTTGAAGATCCGATGCTTTGGCCTTTCATCACTTTCCTGATCTTTGTGGCGGCGGTAGCGCTGCACATTTGGTGGCGCGAGCGTTTGCGCACCGTCCAGCAAGAGGCCGAAGAGGAATTGCATAAGCTGAAGGAAAGTTACGAGCGGGCCTCCCACCAGGTAAAAACTCAGCAGGAAGCGTTATTTGACAGCATGGCTGAAGGACTCCTGCTCCTGGACGAAAATGGCAGGGTTCAGCTTGCCAACCGCGCGCTCAATCGGCTGTTCGGCGTCACCAGCGACATTCGTTCCCGGACAATCATCGAGGCGCTGCGGTTGCATGAACTGGTTGAATTGGTTGAGACACTTCGCGAGCAGAAACAGGTTTTGGGGCGTGAGCTCAAATTGTCCCGGCCAAACGAGCTTTGGTTGCAGGTCAATGGCTCCGCGATTTTCGATCCCGCAGGGCGTCCGCGCGGGACCGTTCTGGTATTTCACGATTTGACACGCATCAAGCAGCTCGAACGCACGCGCCAGGAATTCGTGGCCAATGTAAGCCACGAACTGCGCACTCCGCTGTCGCTGATCAAAGGCTATGTCGAAACCCTGCTCGACGGAGCAAAGGATAACCCCGACATCGCGGTCAAGTTCCTTCAAACCATTGAACGCAACGCGGAGCGGCTGAAACTGTTGATCGAGGATTTGCTGACCATTTCCGAACTCGAATCCGGCCGCGTCAAGCTGGCGCTCCAGGCCGTCGAGTTGCGGGGTCCCGTTGAAAAGGTGCTGAGCGATTTCAAAGCCCCGGCGGCCGCAAAGCAAATGGAGTTAGTCGATCACGTGCCCGATTTTAAAGTGCGCGCCGACGTGGACCGAATCGAACAAGTCTTGTGCAACCTGATCGACAACGCCATCAAGTACGGGCGCGAAGGCGGCAAAATCGTTCTCAACGCCCGCCAAAGCGACCCCGAGCAAGTCGAGATCTCTGTGCAGGACGACGGCCCCGGCATACCGGCGGAAGCCATCGAGCGCGTTTTTGAGAGGTTTTATCGCGTGGACAAGGCGCGCTCCCGCGAACAAGGCGGCACTGGTCTCGGGCTCTCGATCGTGAAACACATCGTTCAAAGCCACGGTGGCAGAGCCTGGGCCCGCAGTGAACCGGGCCATGGCGCAACGTTCTTTTTCACCCTGCCTCAGGACGGCCACTCCGAATTGAAACCGGCCGGTTCCACATGAGCGCTTTGAGTGGCGGTATTATTCGGCAGTTTGCATGACCCACGCCTCGTTGAAATGCGCGTGCTTGATGGATTTTGCTGCAGGATCGCCGTCCGTATCCTTTGGCAGGTTCTGACGGTTTAAATGGTAGCTATAAGAAGCATGAAGGGTGCCGTCTTTGGCCTGGATCAGACTGGGATAGTGATAACTGCCCGCCTGTGGACCGGGGTCATCTTTTTCGAGGTAGCGCTTCCACTTCCAGGTGCGTCCCTCGTCGTCGGAGATTTGCACCGCGAGCTGATGCCGCGACCTTTCGGTATCATTGCTGATCAAAGCCCAATGGCCGTTGCGTAAGCTGATGATTTCCGCACCGGACCCGGGGTTGGGAAGATCTGTATCGGTGACCCTGGACCAGGTTTCTCCCCGGTCAGCCGACTGGCTTTGTTGCAACCGATGCGGAGGCGGTCCGTTATCGCGCATCAAAGTGTAAAGCGACCCGTCGTGTCGTCGCACCAGGCTGGGTTGGATATTGCCCGCGCCAACCAGGGGTGTGCTCGGGTGCCAGGTGAGCCCCCAGTCATCGGTAATGGCCATCAAGGAAAACGAGAAACCATCGTGATATAGAGGCACAATCAAGCGCCGGCCTTCCAGCACGAACGGGTGGGCCCGGGTCATCCAGCCCAGTCGCCGATAAAGTTTATCCGTCGCATGATGGCGCAGCGCGTCCAAAGCCTGCTCCGCTTCCTGGAGTGGCTTTCCAGCAAGATGAAGGCTGGAGATTTCCGACTCGAGATCGGGCAGCCGGCGTGCGACTTCAGCGTCAAATTCCGGTCCGGGCTTCACGTGAAGGACTTCACTGTAGTCCCAAATCGGGCAGCCGTCTGCCGAATAGTTGTGACTGATTCTCACTTTGAGCAAGGCACTTTCCCAGGTATTGGCGAGAATCGTCGTGTGCAGAAGCCACAACCGTTGTTTGGGGTCGATCAACATGCAGGGATTTCCATCGGGAAAGCCTGGTGTGTCCGCCATAAGAAAACGGGGTTCCCATTGGTGACGGCCTTTCCTCAGGCGCGCACCCTGGATAATCACGTCATCGGCCGTGCGTTCACCGGAGCCGTGAAACCAGCAAACCAACAAATCGCCCTTCGGCGTTTCCACGATGCAAGAGGCGTGATTATGCCAGGTCTCGAGTGGGAAGATCAGTTCGGATTCGAGGAACGGCGCTTGGGAACCGGGACACCGGGCGCCCCACCACACAGCAGGGAGCGTGACCAGGAGAAAGGAGAGAACTCGCATCCTTGCAGTCACCCGAACGGGGAAATTTAAACTGCGCATGTTATTGGGATGATCCGGGTGAAGCAGAAGCTTGCTGGTGCGATGGCCATTCCCGAATCGTACCAAGGCGTGTCGATCTGTCAAAAGCGGAGAGAACCCCTTTGGGTTTTTGGGGCGGCCCTCGGAAGGACAACTTCACCGAATTGTTCTTACTGAAACGTGCCATCCAACCTGGCAGGTGCAAGCCCAGCGCGGTAGTGCTAAGATTCGACAATGCACGCGCACTCTGCACCGGAACGTCAATTAGAGGTTGGGGCGATTTTGTTTCCAGGCCTGGATCAGGCGGATTTTACCGGGCCATTTGAAGTGCTCTCCCGGTTGCCCAATTCACGTTTTCACATTCTGGGCAAACACGCAGCTCCCGTATGCGACGTCATGGGTTTGGTATTGACCCCGCAGAAGTCATTCTCCGAAGCGCCGCAATTGGACCTCCTTGTTGTACCGGGCGGCGGGGGTGTGAATGCGGCGATGCAGGACGAGCGAACGCTCGCGTTTGTTCGCGGCCAAGCCGATGCTGGCGCGATGATTCTGAGCGTTTGCACGGGGGCATTGGTGTGCGGCGCCGCGGGCTTGCTCAAGGGCCGTAAAGCGACCACGCATTGGGCTTCACACCATTTTCTGAAATCTTTCGGGGCGACGCCCGTCAATGCGCGCGTGGTTGTTGATGGTCACTTGGTTACTACTGCCGGCGTCACCGCGGGCTATGACGGGGCTCTGCGCGTCGCAGCCATGCTCCGCGGCGATCGCGCAGCCCAGGAAATTCAGCTTTTCCTGCAATACTCGCCGGAGCCTCCGTTCAACAGCGGCACACCCGAGACCGCGCCCCCGGAAGTATTGCAAGCCAGCCGGGATTCGCTTCGTGGCCTTCTGGAAGAACGAGCGGCCATCATCAAGGGCCTGCCCGAATTTTGAGCCGGATTTGGAAAACGGATGAACCTGGGGTGCAGGGTAACCGGCTAAGGGCACCTGGTGACATTCTCAGCTTCACTTTTCATGGCGGGTCTTGTCCTGCCGCGGCCCGACAAATTCCTTGGTTGTGGTTCTGTTGATGCCTATAGTCCCGGCGCATGGTGCACGTTGGCATTGGATATGACGTTCATGCCCTGGTACAAGGCCGTAAACTGATTCTGGGCGGGGTCGAAATCCCTCACTCCAAGGGTCTGGAGGGCCATTCCGACGCCGACGTTCTGATGCATGCGATTTGCGACGCCGTCCTCGGCGCTCTTGGTGAAGCCGATATCGGACACTTCTTCCCCAACACGGACCCACGGTGGCGCGGTGCACCGAGTCGAGTTTTTCTGGAGGAGGCAGCGCGGATCACCCGGTTACGGGGCGGCACACTCGTTAACGTGGACGCCACGCTCATAGCGCAAGCGCCCAAAGTCCTGCCGCACGCGCAAAAAATGAAATTCAACATCGCC
Organism: Verrucomicrobiia bacterium; assembly: GCA_035294005.1. Classification (GTDB taxonomy): domain Bacteria; phylum Verrucomicrobiota; class Verrucomicrobiia; order Limisphaerales; family UBA8199; genus JANXQE01. The sequence goes on along the minus strand of DATGLT010000352.1, from coordinate 13,440 downwards.
GAAGCTTTGGGGATTAATCTCACTAAGATTGGGATCAAAGCCACGACGAACGAGCGGCTCGGTTTTGTCGGACGCGAAGAGGGCATTGCGGCTATGGCCGTGGCTTGCGTCGATTTACCCGTAACAGAAGCCCTTGCGCCGGGCACGGCCTGAACCGCGCGCCCCACTCCGGATTCATGCCCAAAGCCGAGATCAGTTGGAAACGAGTCACAGACGACGGCTCAAAATTGCAGGTCTATGCCCAGCATGTTGGGCGGGATTGGCTCTTCTATGCGCGTGAAAAGCGCTTCGACCGCTGGCAAGCTGTCCCCGAACCGCCGTTGGAAGATTGGCTCGAATTGCTGGACGCCGTTCAAAGGCTGATCACGCGCAGGCGGCTGAAGCCGCAAGAAGAGAGCAAGGTGAAGCAGTCCATTCGGGAACGCTTTCCCGAGGCGAAAATCGATTGACCTGGCTTGCGTTTTTGCCTGACACAATCCTGCCTCCTTCTTAAATTCGCCAGGTGAAGCCCCCGTTGATCCTTGTCACGCCCGATTTTGACAGTCGGGGGCGCGAGCACCAGGATCGTTCCATAAGCCTGAGCTTAAGGTATTTGAACGCGGTGACCCGAGCGGGCGGCTTGCCGGTGGCAATACCCGCGACTAGTTCGCAACGCGTGATCGCGGAATATGTGCGCAGCGCCGACGGCGTTCTTCTGACCGGTGGCAACGATGTTCAGCCAAAACTTTACACACGGACCTTGCCGAAATCTGTTAAGCGCACTGTCAAAGTGACGCCCGATTCCGGACAAAGGGATTTAAGCGAATTGCTGTTGATCGACGAAGTGTTCCGGCAGCACAAGCCACTGTTGGCCATATGCCGTGGGCATCAGATTCTTAATGTCGCTTTAGGGGGGAGCCTGGTGGCGGACATTCCACGTCAATGGCCAAAAGCGCTGCGGCACGGGTGCAATAAAGAGCGCAACCGGGTTGTTCACGATGTTCGATTGACACCGGGTTCATTACTGGCCAAGATTACCGGCGGGCTTAAGCTGGGTGTGAACAGCACACATCATCAGGCCGTTGCTCGGGTTGCACCCCTGTTGAGGGTGACGGCTGCCAGCGAGGACGGAATGGTAGAAGGCTTGGAATTGAAGCCCGGGGGATCTCGATGGCTGCCGTTTCTTTTGAGCGTGCAGTTTCACCCCGAACGACTGGAAGACCGGTATCCGGCGCATCACGCGATTTTCCAGTCATTCGTCCGAGTTTGCGCTGCGTGCCGGTACAAATAATATGAAGGGCAAAGTCCTTATAGTTGACGATGATCGGGATTTGCGCGCGATACTCAGCGCGTTGTTTGAAGACGAATTCCAGGTGAGCGAAGCCGAGAGCGGCTCCTCCCTGCAGAGGGCCTTTGGCCTCGAGCAACCCGACGTCGTCGTTTTGGACGTCAAGCTCCCCGATGCCGATGGACTGGATCTCTTGCCCCAGCTCAAAAAGCGCTGGCCCGATACCGAGGTCATTGTTTTGACCGGCTACGACGACGTGAGCATGGCCGTAGAGGCCGGCAAGCGCGGCGCTTACAATTTCGTTACCAAGCCTTTCGAGAACACGAAGCTCCTGACCGATGTTCGTTGCGCCCTGGAACGCAAGGAACAAACCGCCGAAAACAGCAACTTGCGCCGCGCCCTCGAAACCATGAGCGGGACGGCCTCGCCTGTTTTCCAAAGCGCCGCCATGCGCGACCTGGTTCGCACCGTGGAACGAATTGCGCCCAGCGATGTCGCGGTGCTCATCACAGGCGAAAGCGGCACCGGCAAGGAAGTCATCGCGGACCTGGTCCACACGTTCAGTCCCCGCAGCAAAGGCCGGATTATCAAGATTAACTGCGCCGCTCTGCCCCGAGAGCTGATTGAAAGCGAGTTGTTCGGGTCGGTCAAGGGAGCCTTTACCGGTGCCCACAGTGACCGTGAGGGTTTGTTTCGCCAGGCCGAAAGCGGCACTCTTTTCCTGGACGAGATTTCAGAAATGCCCATCGACACACAAAGCAAGCTTCTGCGTGTGTTGCAGGATCAGGAAGTCCGGCCGGTCGGAGGCAAGACCGCTTACAAGACCAACTGCCGGATCGTTGCGGCGACCAATCGCAGACCCGAGGACGCCATCAAAGACGGCAAGCTCCGCGAAGACCTCTTTTACCGGATCAGCGCCATCTCGGTTTATCTGCCGCCGTTGCGCGAGCGCCGCGAAGATATCATGCCGCTGGCGAACGCCTTTCTGAAACGCTTTGCGTCCCAGGCCAATCGCGTCATCAAAGGTTTCAACCAGGCTGCCATCGACCGGCTCACCGGCTTTGACTGGCCGGGCAACGTTCGTCAGTTGCAAAACGAAGTCCAGCGAGCTGTGTTGCTTTGCGAAGGGGATGAAGTCGACGCCACAGACCTCTCCATTACAAAGGTGCGCAGCTCCGGCGAAGAATCTTTCGACACGAACTTCACGCTCCTGGAAGGTGTCGAGCGCAATGCGATTGTCCAGATGCTCAAAGAGACCGGTGGCAACAAGCTCGAAACCGCCAAACGCTTAGGCATTGGCCGCCAAACCCTCTATAACAAGATCAAGGCGTACGGCATCGAAGTTTAAACCCATTGCCGCTGCGCCAGGCAGGCTCGAATTCCCTCCTGGAGCGGCACGCGCGGCAACTCGAACAGCTTTTCGGCCGGCGAGCAGTCGCCCACATTGTCTTCCTCCAGCATGAGAATCTGGTCGCGATTCAGCGGCGGCGCTCGGCCAAGCAGCCGCGGGTAGACCCACTCCAGCACTGAAGCCTGCGCGCGCGCCAGCCAAAGCGGCACGTGCAATTTCATCCTTCTCCGGTTCAACGCCCGGAGTATCTCGTCCAGGAGTTCATCAAAAGTAACGTTCTGCGGGCCGCACAAATCGAATGTTCCCCCGATCGCTTCCGGCGTAGTGAGACTCCTGGCAAACGCCATCGCGACGGTGTCCACACTCACGGGCGCGAATCGTGATTGGCCATTCCCAATGACCGGCAGGAACGGCGAAAACCGAGCGATCTTTGCAAACAGATTTACGAAATGGTCCCCAGGACCAAAAATCAGCGAGGGCCTGAAAATTGTGAATCTCAGGCCGCTGCGGCGCACCCCTTCTTCGGCCTTCCATTTGGTTTGATGATATCGGGAACGAGCGTTGGGTCGTGTGCCCAAGGCGCTCATGTGAACGAAGCGCGACACCCCCGACGACACCGCAGCAGCCAGGATGTTCCTGGTGCCTTCAACATGTACGTTTTCGAACGTGCTTTGGCCGCATTCACTGATGATGCCGACCAGGTGGATGACGGCATCAACTCCAGCCAAAGCGCCCCGCAGTGAGTCCGGTTGCGTGACATCTCCCTCGTGCAACTCCACCCGCCCCGTCGCTTGAAGCCCCTGTGCCTGCGACCGCCGGCGCACCAACAGCCGAATCGAGTGATCGCCCGCGCGCAACTGTCTGACAATCTGCGTCCCTACGAAACCAGTGGCGCCGGTAACGAAGACCTTCACACGGGTGGCGGCATCACGCTGCCGGACGATGGGTGCATACTACCACCAGGTGCCTCTCCTCGAGCCTCACGCGGCCTTCAGGGATTCAAGTTCGTCCCGAACCAGTTGGATCAAGGGGCCGACCGTGGCTCGGCTGAATTCGAAGTGGCACCCTGCCGCTGTGAAAAGCTCCGGCAGCGGCCGCGATCCGCCTAATCTCAGAGCGCTCTTATATCGATCCAAGGCTTGGGTCCTATTTTGCCGGGAATTGGCCCAGACCTGCAAAGCGCCAAGTTGGGCGATGCCGTACTCGATATAGTAAAAAGCGTGGATAAAAATATGCAACTGTCGTTGCCATAGCCGGCTTCGAACCGGTTCATAACCTTTCCAATCCACATCGCCTCCAAACCGCCGCATCAAGTCAACCCAGGCTTCTTCCCGTTCGAGGCGCGAATGCGAAGGATGCGTATAAATCCAATGCTGAAATGCGTCCACCGTGGCAATCCACGGGAAGATGGTGACGATGCCCTCCAGGTGCGTTCGCCGCGCCCGCTGGGCTTCGGGCCGGGCGTAGAATTCCTCCAGAAATTCGTTTCCCAGCAGTTCCATGCTCATCGAGGCGACTTCGCAGAACTCGATTGGCGCTCCGCGGTACGAATAAAGGTCTTCTTCACGCGTCGCCAGGGAGTGAAAGGCGTGCCCCGATTCGTGCAGGATCGTCTCGACGTCCCGCTGCACGCCAATGGCATTCATGAAAATAAACGGCACACGCGCCTCCGGCAGCGCTGATTGGTAACCGCCCGGCGCTTTGCCCTTGCGATTGCCCAGGTCCAGCAAGTGCAACCGCTGCATTTCGGAAAAACCACCCGCAAGGTCCGGATCGAGCCTTTCGAAAATGCGGCTCGTGCGCGCGACCATGCTCTCGACCGTCTCGAATGGGCGCAAAGGCTGGCGATTGAGCGGGTCGACGGTCAGGTCCCAGGGCCGAAGCGCTTCCAATTTGAGGTGGTCGCGGCGTTGAGCCTGCAGTTCCCGGACCACCGGCATGACTTCGGTTTCGACTGCTTTGTGAAAGCTCTCACAATCCGCCGGCGAGTAATCGAACCGGCCCATTCTCCTGAACGCGTAGTCGCGGTAGTTGTCGAAACCCGCGTTTAAGGCGATTTGATGCCGGACCTGGACCAGCCGGTCAAAAATTTCGTCGAATTTCTCCGCCTCCTGCAACCGGCGCTGGGCTACGAGTTCCCAGGTTTCCTGCCGCAACGCCCTGTCGGTTTCTTCGAGGTAACGGCCCATCTGGACCAGAGTTTTTTCCTCGCCGCGAAATCGTACCGTCAGTGAACCGCTAACTTTTTGGTATTGCTGGCTTAACTTGGCCTCCTCGGTCTCCAGCGGCACGTTTTCCATGCGGAATAACTCGACATGCAGCCGCGTGTCGCGATCGAACACCCGGTACCGGTTCTCCGGTAACTGTTTTCTGCGCGGATGGCTGACGTAAATCTGGGACAGTTTAAATTGCCGCGGCTTGAGGCGCGGCTCGATCGATTCTACGAAATGAAGGTAAGCTTTCTCAGCCTCAGGATTGTCCGTATGACAGGTCATCGCGATATAGCGGCGCGCGGACTCTTCGTCCAACGCGGCGCTGACTTCGCTCCAGTTCAAAAGCCAGCGCTCCAGGCCGGCGGCGTTTTCCACGCCGGGCGCTTCTGCTTCCAAACGGTCAAACAGCGGCGCCACGCTTTCCCAGTCGCCCAGGTCGGTATTCTGCGGCACGAAGCGACGCGGCCGGAACGGCGGCAAAGCCTTAAACGGCAACAAATCCATGGCCGCAAGATACTCCAGGCGACGGGAATGCAAACTGGAATTTACCCCACCGCCCAGGACCGCGGTCATTCGGTTCCGTACTTCTCAATCCAGGCTTGCGGGACCGTTCCAAAACTCAAAAGCCAATCGTTGAACCGGCGCAGCGGCCAACCTCGCCCTTGCACAAAGCGACGGTGCAACCGCTCGTTCTCGAGTCGGCCAAGCCAATAGCTCATGGGGACACCCGGCGCGCCCGTGTACCAGTTCACGTCAGCCTGCGCGCGCGCCTTGGTAAAGCCCACGTGGCGCTGGAGATGCCGCACCGCTTGGTCGTAGGTGTAGCGTCGCGTTTGCAGCCGCAAATCGACCAGGATTCGGTGACAACGCCATAACGCGTCATGGAGTTGCTGCAACTGCAACCAACTTGATCCATCGATCCGAAGGTCCACCATCATCTGCTCGCACCAAAGCGTCCAGCCCTCGTAAAAGACCGCATGCGCAAACAGCCGCCGCCATTTGCGCGGATGCTGATTCGCCGTGACGAACTGAAGATGATGCCCCGGGTAGGCCTCATGCGCGCACGTGAGCGACAGTCCAAAATGTTGTTGCTGTTCGGCCAGCTTTTCCGCCGGGGTGTTTTTGGTTTGGCCAAGATCGTTCACCCAAAAGATGCCCTTTTGTTTGCGGTCGAATGCGCCCGGCTGAGTGTAGGCGGCAGTGGGTATCAGCATCCTCAGGAATTCCGGCACGGGTCTGACTTCGAGCGATTCCTTGTCAGGGAAACTCACGGCCTGTGCCTTCCGGAAAGCCTGCGCGATTCGGGTTGTCTCATGGCGATACAACTCGAGGAGAGGCTCATTGGGTTTCCAGGCGCGTCGCGCATCGGCCAGGATATCTTCCGGAGCACGATTACGCCCAAAACGGGCGGAAGCTTTGTTGAGCAATGCCCCGATACGTTCGGCTTCGGCAGTGGCCAGGGCGTCGATCTGCCCCAAGGTGTAATCCAATGCGAGTTCGTCGCGTATCCGGCGCTCCAGGCCCGCGGCCCCGATTGCGAACGAACCCGCCGGGGCCGAGGGCAAGCTTAAAGCCCGATCACGGTAACGAGTGATCGCTTTGGCGGTCGCTGCTATTGAGCGCTCATCGCCTTCTGTTCCATTTGCGCTCAGGAAAGCGCCGACTCCTTTCAGAAGCATTCCGCTCCCGGCCACGGTTTCCTCCATGACGTTGACCCACACCTTTTCCGGTGTTTTCAGTGTTTTGGCCGCCTCGTCGAGGAAGTCCGGGGAAGATTTCAGCAACGAGGCCAGGTTGCTTGCGGCGCGGCGCGGTTCATCCGCTCCTCGGCGCAGTTCATGAAACAGGATTCCGAGCAACTGCTCAGGCGCATTGGGTTCAATCCGGTGCCTCCCACGCGCATAATCCTCGGATTCCCGCAACAACCTGCTCCGCAAGGCGAGCCGATCAATTTGTTGCTCGTTGGTTAAATCCCGCGGCGATTGAGATCCCAGTTCGCGCAATGCCGCCCGGCGTCGGCGTTCGCGTTTGTCGTGAAAACTCGTCCCCAGCGACCCCAGTTTGCCTTCGCCCGACGAAACCCCGGCCGTCATGGTTGCGAACACCGGGTCCTCGGCTATTAATTGTTCGAAATAGCGCTCCAGGAGGCCCTCGAACCTTCGATTGATCGTTGCCATGCCTGCGGATTTTAAAGCACGGAGCGCTCTTAGCCAATGCACGGTTTGCGAGCTATGTTGCCGCCATATGAAAGACCATGAGCTGCTGGAGAAGGCCATCACGATCGCGGTATCGGCTCATCACGGCCAGAAAGATCGCTACGGCGCTCCTTATATCCTGCACCCTCTGCGGGTCATGGACAAATTGTCCAGCACCGAGGAAAAGATTGTTGGCGTTTTGCACGATGTGGTCGAGGATACCGATTGGACTTTTGACCGGTTGGCCAGAGAAGGTTTTCCTGCGTCGCTGCTTGACGCGCTACAAGCTGTCACCAAGAGGGAGGGTGAGGATTACGATGACTTTGTGAAGCGGTCCAGTTCGAACGCGCTAGCCCGCGAGGTGAAACTGGCGGATTTGGAAGACAATATGGATCTGCGCAGGATGAGCGAGGTAACGGAGAAGGATCTCTCCCGGCTCCAGAAGTACGTCAAGGCGTGGAGATACCTTCGCGGTTGTAAATAGCTCTGGGCAAAAAAAGCGCCGAAACATTGTTTCGGCGCGTGAGGATTACCGTTCTACTCGTGCGGCGCTCTAACGGTGCCAGCCTCCGCGCCCTCTGTATGCCCAACCGTGGCGATCCCAATCCCGGTGCTCCCACCGGCCTCGGTACCAACCATGATAACCATAGTAACCCGGGCCCACCCCGATGTAGACCGACGGGGCCGGGGCACAGACGGGAGCCGAATAGACTACCGGCGGGGCGCAAACGGCCGCAGGGGCGGTGTAGACCGGCGCCGGCGCCGTGTAGACTGGCGCGGGAGCGACATAGACCGGCGGCGCCTGGTAAACAACGGGCGGTGTCACGGTTATGGATGGAACGGGTATCGGCAGCGGAAGCCCGAAACCAAAGCCGAACCGGACGCCGGCCTGGCATGCCGAGGCGGCACCGAGCAGAACAGCAGTTAGCAGGAGTATTCTTTTCATACTATAGATAAGACGATATCACGTTGGAAAAGTTCAGTGAAAAAGAACATCCGAATGCGATTTCACGTGAATAAATTCTAAAGGCCAACGTCTGCGCCGCTCAGACCCGGGCGTGGGTGTGGGAAAGCGCCGCAGTCAATTCCTGGATGAGGGCCAGGCGCTCGTTTTCCTCCATTTTTCGTTGACCAATGTCGCGCGAAACACTGGACGCCCCGATAATCTGCCCCCGCGCGTTTTTAATGGGGGAAACTACTACCGACACTTCGACCGGGGCGCCGTCTTTGCGCACGCGCACGGTGTCCAGTTGTTCAACCCGCTCGCTTTGTTTAATGCGTTCCATGACCTCAAGCAGCTCTTCCGGCCGTGAACTGGGGCACAGGACAGAGATAGACTTGCCAATCATTTCTGCCTCGGTGTAACCATAGAGGCGTTCAGCACCCGTATTCCAGCTGACTACCGTCCCTTCGAGTGTTTTGCCGATAATGGCGTCCCCGCAACAACTGACGATCGAGGCCAAATATTCCTGGGTGGCCTCCACTTGTTTTCGGATTCGCCGCTCGTGTGCGGCCCGCAGTTCCCTTTGGACGGCGCTGACCAGGCGGGCCAGGTTGTCCTTCATGACGTATTGGTGCGCCCCGGATTTGAGCATCTCGACGGCGATGTCTTCGCCCATCGTGCCGGAAACCAGGATGAACGGGGCATCGAGACCGCTGTGCAGGTAAATGCTGAGAGCCGCTTCTCCGCCAAACCGGGGCATCGAGTAATCGCTGATTACCAGGTCCCAATCGCGCGCCTTTAAAGCGCTTTGCATCGCCGCTGCGGTCTCAACTCGCTCGAAATCGACGTTGAAACCTCCGCGCTGGAGTTCCCGCACGATAAAAAAGGTATCGTCGACAGAGTCCTCGACGATTAGGACGTTCAAGGGATTTAGAGCATCCATTGCTTTGCATAACCTTAACGCACGGTTTACAATGGGTCAAATCGATGTCCGTATTCTCAATCCGCTGGTAGCCCATGGAAGTGTCCGAAACAGTCCAATGCCCTTTCTGCGGCCAGGGTTTCGAGGTCATGGTAGACACCAGTATCTCTGACCAGCGGTTTACTACCGATTGCGAGGTATGCTGCCGTCCTTTTGAGATTGTAGCCCAGTGCGAACCGGGCGAGGTGCTAAGCCTCGAAACAGTCTGATTTTCGTTGTGTCTTTTCGGGCGCTTACCCGCTAATTTCCGGGCGCTCAAAATATGAACCAAAACACCATCCTTTGGATTTACATTGTACTTTTGCTGGTCGGCGGCATGATCGGGTTCCTGAAGGCGGGCAGCAAGGTTTCGCTGATCACTTCCGCGGTGTCGGCGGCCCTGTTGGTCCTGAGCGCCATGCCCGGCGTGCTGGCTCCGGCATTCCGCCGCAACCTCGCCGACGTCATCATGGCGGCGCTGCTGGTCGTGTTCGCCATTCGCCTGACCAAAACAAAAAAGTTCATGCCCAGCGGCATGATGCTCGTCCTGACCCTCGCCGCGCTCGCACTCAGGCATTTGTTCCAATAGTACGAGGCACGGCAGGTACATTCGGAATCACTTGGTTTGCACGCGCCCGTAACGGCCCATTGCGATCGCATCAGGCGAGAGTCCATTCGAATCACCCATATAGGTAGTGACCCGCGCGTGCTTTTGGAATGCCTCGGGAGACATGGCGCCTTTGGAAAGGGCATCAATTTCCGATTTGAGGGCGCGGATGGTCATAACCGTTCGACGCCCTGGGCCCAGTTCGGCCGGGAAAACATTGGCCGTGAAGTTCCCTGGTTGATTGTTCTTCAGGACTCGAACCTTGGAGAATCGTGAGTTGTTCCCGCCGGCAACCCAAACGGTCACGAACTCCTCGGGTTTCAATCCCCGGATGTTGGTGGCATTTTTAAGCGTCTCGAACAGGGTCTCTTTCAGCTTATCCACCTTTTCCTGGCTGTATTCTTCGCCAGGTTCGCCGAGGCCACCGCCATTGGAGTGCTGGCCATAAAGTTCCTGGCGCGCGTCTTCCCAGGCGGAGTCCGCGGCCGGCTTCTGTTCCCGACGAGCCTCGGATGGCGCCAAAAGAGGGAAGTTAACACTCAGGAAGAAAACGGCGCCGTAATTGTCGAGATACAGGCTTCGCATGGGAGCGCTTCCCGGTGCGAATAAGACATCGATGCCCATCACGTTGCGGGCATTGCCGGGACCGCCTGGCAGATCCTCAAGCGCTTTGTCGAATATGTGCGACATCACCGCCAGGTCTTCTTCAAGGGCCGCTTGTGCTTTGGGTTCGGGTTCTGCCGTGCGGACAACCAGCGCCCGCGGCGAGGCCACCGGCCCGGCCATGAGATTCTGGACGTGATAACTCACCGTACCGGGCGCGGTGCCGATCGCAAACTGGCCGCCTTCCCCGCGGAACACCTCGGAGGTATGCGGACGTTTTGCTTTTGGCGGGGCCGGCACAGAGTCATCGGTTTCGAGTTGCTGAAGCAAGGCGGCGTCCTCGGCCTTTTCCTTCGCTTCCTGGCCCACCCGGGGAGTGGACGCCGGGTTGGGGGATGGAAGAGCGCCGGGTTGCGCGGCCAAAGGCAGGGCTGTCATCAAGCTCAGCAGGCACGCGGGAGCTACAATTGAACTATAGATTTTCATAAGAATTGTTTTGGCTTGTGGGTTTCCAGCAATATGCGGAACCGACCCTCTTCATTGTTCGTTCGAGTCCGCCAATTGAAAAAGTTGCCGCGCGGTGTCGCGCAGCCCGGCGTCCGCATTGAGAGCGACGGTTTCGACATCCTTCTTCAGCGACACATACAATTGTTGCGCGACCTGGTCGGTATACCTCCGCCCCGAGGCCAGGGCCAGGGAGGCGGATTTCGCGGCTTCGTCGCGCATGGTTTGCTCAAGTTCGGAGCTAATCTGTTTGCGAATCTCCGGGGCCAATGCGGCCCGGAGCTTATCGACATCGACCTTTGGGGAGGTGGCTCTGCCGATCAGGACGCCGCAAAATAGGAGTAAAGCGGTTGCCGTGGCCCAGCCGAACCACGGAATGGTCATGACCGAAGCCGCGCGTTTTGGGCGCGGTACTTTCCAGTGGTCGAGCATCTCGACGCTCTGTTTCCAGGTATCCAGGTGCTGACGGCAATCGGCACAGGATTCCAAGTGAGACTTAAGGGCGCGGCGGTTTTCGCCGATGGTTTCGCCGTAAAGAAACGGCACCCATTCTTCTGGTTTTGGATGATTCATAAAACAATGGATTCTCTAGGCATGTTCAGTGGGGTTACACACGTCAGGGGGGAAGCGGCTTTCTTCAATTTGGGTTCCAGGATGCGGCTGAGGCGCGATAGCGCTTCAGCCATCCTCGAATTGACGGTGCCTTCGGGGATTTCAAGCACCTCGGCGATCTTGGCCAGTTTCATGTCCTCGTAGTGTCTCAGCACCACGACCGCGCGGTAAATTTCGGGCAGTTCCAGCACAGCTCTTCGCACCAATTCACCTTCTTCGAGCGTGGCGGCGTGGTAATCAGGGCCTGCGGTTTCCGCCGCGAGCTCATGCCGAGGCTCTCCGTCCTCGTCGGGTTCATTGACGTTGAGCAGTTCGCGGCGGCGCTTTTGACGGCGCAACTCGTCGTAGCAAATGTTGAGTGCGATACGCCACAGGAAGGTCGAGAAGCGTCCTTTCGGCTCGTAGTTTTTGCGCTTTTCGAATAAACGCAGGAATGTGTCCTGTTTGAGATCCTCACCGCGGTGCACGTCTCCGACCATCCGGATGCACAATCGCCGGATTGGCTCTTCCCAGCGTTTGACCAGCCGGTCAAAGTCGTGCGGGTCATCGTGGAGCTTCACGCGGCACATCGCCTCCTCGTCGGTGCGCGCGGTCAAGAAACCAAAGCCCGGGATCCCTTTCATGCGTTGTGTTTCAATATAGGCATCGGGTTGATGCTGGCTAGTGTTTCAGTATCGTGGCCAAGCACTTCGGCCAAATTCTTCTTATGGGTTAAACGTTGTGCGCCAAAAAACCGTCGCAGGAATTGCACACCGCTTGTTTCGTCCCGTCTCTCCACTTGCCCGAAGGATTCGGTTGGTGTCGGCCCCGGAATAGCTTTAGTTTGCGCCTATCATGAAGAATTCCCGATTCCAGGTTGTGCTGGCCCTGATTGCCCTCGTGACCCCCGCTTACCCGGCCCCGCTCGCTTTGAATCCTGAAAACCCGCATTACTTTGAGTTCCGCGGCAAACCCACGATCATTCTGACTTCGGGCGAACACTATGGCGCGGTCCTTAACCTCGATTTTGATTACAACAAGTATCTGCGGACCCTGGCTCGAGATGGGTTGAACGGAACACGGACCTGGGCCGGGGCTTATTGCGAACCGCCTGAAGCGTTTCAAATTGCCCACAATACCCTCGCGCCGGCCGCGGGCCGTTTCATTTGCCCGTGGGCGAGAAGTGACCAGCCCGGCTACGCAAACGGCGGCAACAAGTTCGACCTGGCGAAATGGGACCCGGCCTACTTTCAGCGCCTAAAGGATTTTCTCACCGTGGCAAACAGGCGCGGCATTATCGTCGAGTTGAATCTGTTCTGTCCGTTTTACGAAGAGAACATGTGGGCGCTCAGCCCCATGAACGCAGCAAATAATATCAACGGCGTGGGCGCCATTGGGCGGCAGAGTGTCTACACACTGGACCATAACGGCGGGTTGCTCGCCGTCCAGGATGAAATGGTTCGGAAGATTGTTTCCGAACTCAAAGAGTTCGACAACCTCTACTACGAGATCTGCAATGAACCCTATTTTGGAGGCGTTACGCTCGAATGGCAGGGGCACATTGCGGATACGATTTCACAAACGGAAAGCGGTTTGGGCATCCGGCACCTGATCTCGCGCAATGTGGCCAACGATAAGGCGAAAATTGTCGATCCGCACCCTGCCATCTCGATCTTCAACTTCCATTACGCGACTCCGCCCGACGCTGTTGGCATGAATTATGGGCTGAACAAAGTCATCGGCGAAAATGAAACCGGGTTTCGTGGAACCAATGACTCGCAATACCGAATGGAAGCGTGGGATTTCCTTGTCGCCGGCGGAGGCCTATTCAACAACCTTGATTACTCGTTCATAGCGGGCCGAGAAGACGGCACTTTCGTCTTCCCGAAGAGCCAGCCTGGCGGAGGCAGCCCTGAATTGAGGAAGCAATACCAGTTCTTGAAAAAGGTTTTCGACGGCTTGGATTTCCTGCACATGCTTCCAGAAAACAAATTGGTCAGCGCCGATCTGCCGGAAGGCGCTTCGGTTCGAGCCTTGGCCAAACCCGGTTCAGATTTCCTGATCTATGTCCGCACGGGCCTGGGTGATTGGCGCAAGCATCCGGAGCGCAAGGTGTCGTTTGGCGCAGGCGAGGTGTCTCTCCACCTCGATTTGCCGGCCGGGCGATACTCGGCGCGTTGGCTGAATCCCCGGACCTGCTCGAGG
>DATGLT010000351.1:0-5313 GCA_035294005.1 Verrucomicrobiia bacterium | reverse complement strand
TCCATCCAGGCCTCATGCCAGCGGTAGCCCACCTGTCGGGCTACCTGGCAACGCCGAGACACTTCGGCCGGCGGCAAACCGCGCTCAAACATATTGGACGCCCGCAGCCGTCGCTTTTCCATCTTTTGGTGATCTCGTTTGTTCGCCATGCCAGAAAAGTACCATAATCAATCCAGCTTGGCTAGAACTAAATGTCATTCTATTGTACGAGTCTCAATAATTGCGTCATCACCAGCAATTCAGCCGTTGCGGGTGGCGGATCCTACTCCGGCACGTTCTACAACTGTTTGTTTACCGCGAACGCTGCTCGAGCCACGGGCTATGGTGGCGGTGCGGCTTACACCACGTTGTACAATTGCACAGTCAGCAGCAATTCAGCACCTGACGCGGGTGGCGTTTTTGACACCATCCTCTTCAACTCGATTGTCTATGACAACAGTGCCCCCACCAACGCGAATTACTCCGGCGGTTCCTTCAATTCCTGTTGTACTGCCCCTCTGCCCGGTTCAGGAACAGGAAACATCACCAACTCACCTTTGTTCGTCAGCGCGGCGCAAGCCAACTTCCGGTTGCAACCCGGTTCGCCCTGCTTTAACACGGGAAATAACCTTTATAATGGGGCCAACGGTTTGACCGACCTTGATGGAAACCCCCGATTTTTCGACAGCGTGGTGGACATGGGGGCCTACGAAATACAGGTTTCCAGCCAACCCCCAGTGGTAGTGGCCCAGCCGAGTGATCAAACCTCGTATTCAGGCAACGATGTGAACCTTACAGCCATTGCGGCCGGGTCCTACCCGGAGTCCTGGCAGTGGTGGTTCAATGCCGCTCCCCTCGGCGGAGCAACCAACGCGACGCTGAATCTGTCGGCGGTTACGTCATCTCAAGCAGGCAATTACTCCGCAGTGATCAGTAACGCGTTTGGTTCCACCACAAGCCAGGTTGCCGTCCTAACGGTCAAAAATGCCGCGCCGACAATTACGGTGCAGCCTCTGCCGGCCACCAATTCTATCGGCAGCAGTGTGTCGTTCAACGCTACGGCAGTCGGCTCCCAACCGTTCTGGTGGCAGTGGATGTTTAACGGCGCGGCCATTTCGTCTGCAACCGACTCGAGCTTGATCTTGAACTCCATCACAACAAACCAGGCGGGAGGATACTCCGTTGCGGCTTCAAACTCGTTCGGAGCCGTCACCAGTTCCATCGCGGTTCTGACCGTCTCAACCGACCTGCCGCCCGCCATCATCCGCCAGCCTTTGAGCCAAACTGTGGGGATCGGCAATCCAGCGGCTTTTATTGCAGACGCCTCCGGCTCTCAACCGTTGTTCTGGCAATGGTTCTTCAATGGGACGTTGATTCCCGACGCCACCAACTCAATTTTAACACTGCCCAGCGTGCGGCCCAATCAGGCGGGTTCCTATTCAGCGGTGGTGAGCAACGCCCTCGGGACCGCAACAACCGCCAGCGTAACGTTAACAGTCGGCGTAGCGGCCGCGCGCTACGTCTGGCAAAATAATCCAAACCCAGCTCCTCCCTATACCAACTGGTCTTCGGCAGCCACGAGCATTCAGGATGCCGTCGATGTGGCCGTAGCTGAGGATAACATCATTGTGACAAATGGAATTTACGCCAGTGGCGGCAGAATTGTCCCCGGTACCGCCACTACGAGCAGAGTGGTAATCGACAAACCACTGAATGTGCGAAGTGTCAATGGACCAGCCCAGACACAGATTCAAGGCGCTTCTGAATTCTCCCCTGGCCTGACCCCAATCCGTTGTGTCTATCTAACCGACGGAGCAGTTCTCACCGGTTTCACCCTAACCCAGGGAGCGACAAGCAGGTTCGAAATGGGCGGCGGCGCTTATTGCACATCAACAAACGCCGTGATTATTGACTGCGTCATCAGCGGGAACTCGGCATTGGGGTACGGCGGCGGTGTGAACAGCGGCACACTGATCAACTGCGCCGTGGTTGAGAATTCGGATGGCGCCTGGGGAAGCACACTTTACAACTGCACGGTGGCTCGCAACGCCTTGTGGGTCGCTTCGGGGGGTGGAGCGACGTTTTGTACGCTTTACAACTGTATCTGCTACGGGAATAGCGCTTCGGGAAATTATAGCGCAAGCACGCTCAATTATTGTTGCACGTATCCATTGCCCTCCGCTGGGGTTGGCAACTTCACGAATGACCCCCTCTTTGTTGATCCGGTCAATCACAATTTCCGGTTGCAGGCAGGTTCGCCTTGCATCGACTCCGGCAACAACGCCTACTCGGCTGGCGCGCTGGACCTGGATGGCAACCCGCGCATTTCTGGAAATGCGGTCGATCTCGGCGCTTTCGAGTTCCCCGAAACGGGTCTGCCGATCATTGCGGCTCAGCCTTCCAACCAAACCGTGTTTGCGGGCAGTAATGTCATCTTCAGCGTTGTTTGCACTTCCGGCACTTTTCCAATTGGATGCGTGTGGTTTCGCAATTCCATCCCGCTCCCGGGCGCGACCAATTTCAGCCTTCAGTTGCTCTCGGTGTCCACCAACCAGGCCGGCGCTTATTCTGTAGTCATCACGAACAATGTCGGGGCAACCACCAGCCAGCCGGCCACGTTAACCGTTATGCCAGGCCCTTTGCCGCTGATTACAATGGAGCCCCAGAGCCGGACGATGGCCCCTGGAAGCACCGTGAACTTCGGCGCAACGGCCCTCGGCTATCAACCCCTCTCCTGGCAGTGGCTGTTCAATGGACGACCCATACCTCAGGCCAACAGTCCGAACTTGATTTTGAACGGGGTCGCACCAGGCCAGGCGGGCGCCTATTCGGTCATCGTGGCCAACGCATCTGGAAGCATAACCAGTGCGGTCGCTACGCTGTCGGTGGCGCAAACAGCAATTCGGTATGTCTCGCTGGCAAGCCCAACCCCGGCAGCTCCCTACACCAATTGGACCACCGCAGCCCACTCAATCCAGGATGCCATTGGTGCATGCTCTTCCGGCGACACGGTTCTTGTGACCAACGGGGTGTATAAACCGGTTTTGGTTCCGTCTGGAGTCGAACTTCGCAGCATTAATGGACCGCGATTCACGAGCATTGACGGCGACGGCCTAGAGTGCGTGGCATTGACCAATGACGCCATTATTTCTGGTTTCACGATCACCAACGGGGACAATGGCGGAGTGGCCGGTAATTGGCCCCTCGGAGGTCTTGTGAAAAATTGTGTCCTGGTCAGCAACTATTCCGGCTGGCTTGGCGCCGGGGCCATCTATTGTACTCTCGAGAATTGCGTATTGATCGGAAATTCGGGCCCAACAAACGGCTGCGCCGCCGCCTTCAGCACCCTTTACAATTGCAAACTAACGGCCAACACCGGCTACACGTGGGGAGGGCAACTGCAATATGGTGCAGCCGCATTTGTATGTAGTTTGTATGGTTGCGAAATCACGAAGAATGCTGCCGGAGGCGCGGACAGCAGCAAACTCTACGACTGTACGGTCGCTGACAACCAGGGCTCCGGCGCCGCATCGTGCGATAGTTTTAACTCCATTCTCTATAACAATGGCTCCGGGAATTTTTGGGGTGGCACTCAGCATTACTGTTGCACCACCCCTCTGCCCTCGAGTGGAATTGGCAACATCACCAACGCCCCTCTCTTTGTGGACGAGGCCAATGGCGACTTCCACTTGCAACCAAACTCCCCCTGCATCAACTCCGGGGACAACAACAGCGTTGCAACCAGCATAGACTTGGACGGCAACCCACGGGTGGTGAATGGCATCGTCGATATGGGCGCTGATGAATACCAGGGCGCGTTGCCCATGCCGTTTCGCGCGTGGCTCCAGAGCTATGGGCTCCCGAGCGATGGCTCGGCCGATTACGCGGACACCGACGGAGACGGGATGAACAATTGGCAGGAATGGGTTTGCGGCACCAATCCAACCAATGCCGCCTCCGTGTTGCGCCTGCTTTCCGCCTCGCCGATCAGCAGCAATGTTCTCTCTCTTGCCTGGCAAAGCGTTCCAGGCAGGAACTACTTTGTTTGCCGGTCCCCGACCCTGAACGCTCCCTTCTCGATTCTAGCCACGAATATCCCCGGACAACCCGGGCTAACGATCTATCGCGACACGAACGCGCTTAGCAGCGGCGAGAGCCTTTACCGGGTGGGGGTTCAAACCCAATGAACCTGGCGGGTGCTACAAATCTCATCGTGGATCGGGCAACTCGCTCCGCGCGCAATCGGTGAGCCGCTCCCGCCTGCAGGTTCCAGCCTCGAGGCTGCCTGTTATAAAAATCATTTCCTTGGTAGGAGCCGACGTCAGGCTCAAGTCTCCACAGGTTTCGGGGGCGATTAGATGCGTTTTCGGCCGACATCCAACGACGAACGCTTCCTGTGGGACTGAGCAACCTGTCAGCCGTCCCTTCGGGACTTACCGACCTCCACCATGAACCCAAGGTTGAAACCTTGGGCTAGTGTCACTTGTCCCGAAGGGACAAGTGACGCGGTGGCGAGTAAAGGCGGTCCCGCACAAAAACCGCTCAGACAGGTGAATTGCCTATCGTTGTTGCGAATACCAATGCTCCTGCGCAGTCTTTGGGTTTTCGTCCCGTCCCGGAGGGACGCTAGAAAATAGCCCAAGGTTTCAACCTTGGGTCGGTTGGAAGACGGAGGAGAGTCCCGAAGGGACGGCTGAATTGTCGGCCTGTCATCGGGTCAGGCCTAACTATTGACACAATGGCCCAGTCCCAATCACCTGATGCCGTCCATGCCGCGCAAACTCCACGTTTGATATCCCAGCGTTATCTAACATCTGATGAATCGTGGCGATCGCTGCGAGCAAGGCTTTGAGGACGACCATGAACGTTAGCGATTTCTCGAAGCTTGCGACAAGACCGGTTGGGAGGCGCATGCCGATTGCCCATGTCCAACCAGTTTAATCTCGTCGTCGAGCGGCCTCAGTCCAACCTGGCAGCTGGCATGAAATGGCTGCTGGGTACCTATACGATACGCTTCAACCGTCGGCACAAGGAATTCGCTCATGTGCTTTCCGGGTGCTACAAATCGCTCATCCGGCCTACTATTCTCGCCCTCTGCCCCTTTCCTGCCCAGGTTCAAGGCACGCGTAAGCGATAAAACCGGGCCGACATCTGCACACTCGTGCTGTCGGTGAAAACTGCCGACCCATTCGTCACGGGCACACTCTGCAGCAGTTGCCAATTCACAAAGTCGGTCGACGTCAGCACCGTCACCTGGGTGGCAGCGGGGGCATTAATTCCAAACTGGACCGTGCCGTCGGAATGTCGAACGACAGAACCCGCCACGATGGAAGG